>CAYPGE010000102.1:0-23340 GCA_964409865.1 uncultured Pirellulaceae bacterium | reverse complement strand
GATCGCCGAAGGAAAACAAGTCGAAAGGCGTCCCCATGCGGTACAGGCCGTACCGCTGCTTGTACAGCAAGTCGTTATAGAAATCGGCCTTGCCGTCCAGGTAGTACATGCTCTCGGCGTCCACCAGCACGGCCACTTCGGCCACGGATTCTTCGCGCGGCCGGGCCAACCGGTCCCATAACTTGCGCATCTGAGCAATCGAGTCGAAGACGGCCTCTCCCTCGAACCAGCGTCCAAACAAATCGAACCAATACGTCGACACTCCGCTGATCAGGCGCAACGAGAACTCGCGCCGCAATCCGGCAATACAGGCCGCCTCGTCGCTGAAACCGCTCTCGTGGCCCGGGATCGCGCGGCCCAAGACCGACACGCTCCGGGCCGTCGGCGTGCGGTGATCCATGCTCATCTGGAATCCCTTGCCGTGGTGCTGGATCGAGCTGATGGGAACCATGAACCCGCTGGCCCCGCCGATTTGCCGATCGTGGTACGAGCCGGGAGAGTAGAACAGATCCAAGTCGGGTGAAGCATACACGCGGTCGAAATCCAAGTGCCCTTCATATAGCAACCGGTTCTTGCCATGCTCCATGATGTAGCCGTAGCACAGGCCCAGCGGTGCTCGATGCTTGATCACCTCTTGCGCCGCCGCCGCAAAGTACAGGATCGTGTCGCTGATCAGTCCGTGCGAGAACCGCCAGTAGTGGATTGCCAGAGCGTCATCGACCGGATCTCGGAAGGGACCGTGCGAGACGTGGTCCCGTACCGACGCCGGCGGAATATCGACGGGGTCGGGCTGCCCGCGTTCGATCATCCAGCGCCGCCACGCCGCACGGCGAATCTCGCTGGCCTCGCCCTTGTTGAAGTCCTGCCATTCGATGGTCTTGCCGCAGGCCAGGAAGTAGCCGGCGATCACGTCCCGATGCTTCGATTCCAGATGCTGCAGCACCGCCTGCAGGTACTCGCGCGTGTCGCGCCGCCACACCGGATTGGCTGCGACTCGGCCCAGTTCGTTAAAGCTGTCGGAACACCCTCGAATCCGACACCACCAGGTCGGCGTGTTCAAGTCGATGAAGAAAATAAACTTCGCCTTGGGGTTCACCGCCAGTTTGTCGGTCACTTGCCGGTCCAGACACTCGAAGTCGTAAATCCCCGGCCCGTTCCAGATGGGAGGATAGACGTTGTTGTAGGGCTCGCCCGTGGAGGCCAAGACGTTGGCCGGAAAACAAACCACGGTATTCACGCCGGCTGCGGCAAAATGGCGGAGCGTTTCTGCATTCGGAGCGTAGGTGTTGAAACCCATGAAACGCTCGGGCGGGACCGCTTTCAGACCCGAAACGCCGACAGCCAATGCCAGGGGGACGAGAAGTGCGATGGCCTTGTTCACGGGGATTCTCCGGGGTGTGGTGAGCCTGAAGACAATCCAGGTTCGTGGTGGTGCCTGGCACTTGCGCCACGGCATGCGTCGGCGGCGCGACCAATTTCTGCCATGATACCATCTTGCCTGTGAAACAACGAGGACAGCCGGCCAGACAAGCGGCCGATGCACCCAAGGAGGATTGCTGCAAGTATCGTTGAATCAATGCTTTGTGGTCGCCTTGCGGCGTTACTCCTGTGAGAAAGAGCAGGCAGTCTTTCTTAGGATCGGCGAATCAACAACTGTCCAGTTCTTGTTTGCGATCATCACACGGAGCGTGATGGCTACTTTGAAATCGCGACAGTTATTGCCGGGTGAGCCGGTGTCGCCAAGGAGATTTCGGCCGGCGGGGAACGTTGCACAAGGCGTGTTTTTGGGCGGCATTCCTCCGGTCGCCGAGCGCCCGACCGCCGCCCACCCTTTGACTCCGCACCCGCCAGCGTTTACAAAGGTGGGTTGTCGCAGGTCCAGCGTCCGTCGAAGTGCGCCCCTCGCAAGGGGGAACCGTGAACCTGGTCAGGCCGTAACAGGAGCAGCCATAAGCGGTGTACTCTTGTGCGGGGGGTGCTCTTCGGCGGACGCGGTTTCGTGTCTCAAGGCGGGTCGCAAGCAAGAGTCATGCCGAGCCAATCCGATGCCAGTCATCGCGCTGACGACTTGGCCGCCCACGGGGACCATCGGCCGCGTGAGTATGTGGTCGTGGCGCGTCGCTATCGGCCCAAGACGTTTGGCGAACTGGTCGGGCAGCAACAAGTTGCTCAGGCTCTGAGCAACGCGATCACGACCAGCCGCGTGGGCCACGCCTATCTGTTCACCGGCGCGCGGGGAGTTGGCAAGACTTCGACCGCCCGGATTCTCGCCAAGTGCCTGAACTGCGTCTCCGGCCCGACGCCCACGCCCTGCGGCCAATGTGACGCCTGTGCCAGCATCGCCTCGGGCGACGACGTCGACGTGCTGGAAATCGACGGCGCCAGCAATCGCGGGATTGACGAGATCCGCCAACTGCGCTCCAACGTGAATGTGCGTCCCAGCCGTTCGCGGTTCAAGATCTACATCATTGACGAAGTCCACATGCTGACCGTCCAAGCCTTCAACGCGTTGCTGAAGACGCTCGAAGAGCCGCCCGAACACGTCAAGTTCATCTTTTGTACGACCGACGCGGACAAGATCCCGATCACCGTGCTGTCGCGCTGCCAACGATTCGATTTCGCTCCCGTGCCGACGGATTCGATCATCGAGCGGTTGCGGTTCATCGTCCAAGAGGAAGGTGTGCAGGCGGACGATGCGGCACTGCGGTTGCTGGCTCGGCGAGCCGGCGGTTCGATGCGGGACAGCCAATCGTTGCTGGAACAGCTGCTGTCGTTTTCCGGGGATCGGATCACCGAGAACGACGTCCACGCGATGTTGGGGACCGCCCAAGGTGGCCGGCTGCAAACGATCGTCGGGCATTTGATCGCCCGCGATGCCGCGCAGGCATTGGACCAGGTGGACGCCGCCATCCGTGAAGGCGTTGACGTCGGCCAGTTGGCGGAGCAGTTGCTGGGCTATCTGCGGGACGTTACGGCGGCGCTGGTGGGTTGCCAGAAGGATCTGATGCTGCACGTCGCGTCGGCGGACTTCGCCGCGGTGTGCGAGGCGGGACAGCGCTGGGGACTGGAGACGGCGTTGGCGGCGCTGCAGATCCTGGATCAAGCCCTGACGCGGATGCGGCAGAGCACGCAGGTCCGCACGCTGTTGGAAATCGCCTTGGTGCGGATCTGCAAGCTGGAAGACCTGGACGCGCTGCCCGGACTGATCGCCCAGCTGCGCGACGGCACACCCCCAGCGTCCGTCCGCCCGCAGGTGTCCCGTGCCCGCCGCGAACCACCGGCCGAGCCGGCTTCTGCCGCCTCGCCTCCGAGGGAATCAGCACCGAGCCGGGCGGCCTTGCCGGGGCATGGGGAAGGCAGGGAAGAGCCGCGCGAGACGGAGCATGTGACGGCCGAGGCGATTCCCGCACCGCCGGCAGCGTGGACGGAGGAAGTTGCCCGGCAGGCGTGGCGCGAGACCTTGGAGGAGATCTCCGGCCTGAAGGCGGAAATGGCCGGGGACTATTCGTCTCTGGCGGTGCAACCGCCGAACCAGCTGGTGGTTCACCTCAAACGGGCATATAACCAGCAGTACTGCGAGCGGCCGGATGTGAAACGCGAACTGGAACAGACACTCGCGCGGCGAGCCGGCAGGACGATTCGCATCGACTTTGCCGTGGCGGCGGAGCCGGAGGCGCAGCGGGCCGAAAAGCCTCCTCCAGCGGTTTCCCGGCAGCAACGCATGCGGGAACTGGATCAGCATCCGCTCGTCCAGGAAGCGAAGCGGCTGTTTGACGCGGAAGTGATTCGCGTCGATGAGCGACGCAACGGTTGAACTCGTGCGGCGGGGAAGTCCGATGTTCAAGAATCTGGGGAATTTCATGTCGGTCATGCGGCAAGCCCGGCAGTTGGGCGAGCAGATGCAAGCCGTCAACGAGAAGCTCAAGGGCCAACGCGCGACCGCCAGCACCGGGGCGGGTATGGTCGAAGTCGAGGTGAACGGCCTGGGCGAAGTCTTGCGCGTCAAGATCGATCCGGAACTGGTCGCGCGCGGTGAGCGGGAGATGATCGAGGACTTGATTCCCGCCGCGGTCAATCAGGCCGTGGTGAAAGCGCGGCAATTGCACTTGGAAGCGTTCAAGTCCGTGACCTCGGATCTGGATGTGCCTGGCTTGGAGGAAGCCCTCTCCCAGATAGGGGGAGGCGAGCCCGACGCGGAGTCTTAACATGACGCAGATTGCGGAGTCCGTGGCCCGCGTGATCGGAGAATTCGCCAAGCTGCCGGGCATCGGCAAAAAGTCGGCGGAACGGCTGGCCTACCACATTCTGCGGGTACACAAGAACGAAGCGCTGGCGCTGGCGGACGCCATCCGCAACGTCCGCGACAACGTGCGGTACTGCAAAATCTGCTATAATCTGTCGGAAGGCGAGATCTGTACGATCTGCCAAGACCCGCAGCGCGACACGACCCGCTTGTGCGTGGTCGAACAGCCCCGCGACTTGATGTCTTTGGAGCAAACGGGCGTGTTTCGCGGATTGTATCACGTGCTGCTGGGCCGGATTGCGCCGCTGGACGGGATCGGGCCGGATCAGCTGACCATCGAACCGCTCGTCGAGCGGGTTCGCAACGGCCACTTTCAGGAAATCATCATGGCGACCAATCCGACGGTCGAAGGCGATGGAACGGCCTTGCACCTTTCCAACCTGCTGTCCGAGTTCTCCGTCGAAGTGACTCGGCTGGCTCGCGGGGTCACTCCAGGCAGCATTTTGGAGTACACCAACAAAGAGGTCCTGGCGGACGCTCTGGCCGGCCGCCAGAAATGGTAACGCAAATGTTGGGCCACGAGGGTTCGAATCTCGGCAGGAAAGTGGTACACTAGTACGACAGTGACCGCTCGCTTCGGAACCGCAAGCGTCAACCACCTAGGAAAACATGCGGCTTTCACTTGGTCTGGAAACTCGACAAACGCTGCAGCAGGTGCAGAAACTGGCTCCCCGGATGATCCAGTCCATGGAGATCCTCCAGTTGCCGACGATGGCGCTGCTGGAGAAGATCGACCAGGCCCTGAACGAGAATCCCGCTCTGGAACTGCAGGAATTCGAGCCCGATTCGGTCGAGGACGGCCCCCCGGATCAAGAAAATCCCGATCAGCCGACGGTCGAGGAAAAGGAGTTGGTCGTCGATGAACGGCAGGACAATGTCGACGATTTCGAGCGGTTGGTGGAGTTGGATCGGGAAGTCCCGGACTACTTCGACGAGATGCCGCGGCGATCCGTCAACCGGATGGACGAAGAGTCCGATCGCAAGCACGACGCGATGGCCAACATCGAATCGCGTCCCCAGTCGCTGCAAGACTATCTGCTGCTGCAGTTGGGCGAGTTGGAGTTGGATGAGGAAATCCGGGAAATCGCGGAACGCATCATCTCTTGCCTCGATCCTGGCGACGGCGGCTATTTTCGCACCAGTCTGGAAGACCTGTTGCCGCCCGATGCCACGCCCGACACGCTGCAGGCCGCGCGGCGGGCCTTGGAAATCGTCCAGTCGCTGGAACCGGTCGGCATTGCCGCTCGGGATCTGCGCGAATGCCTGCTGGTCCAGTTGAGGCCGGAGATGCCTTACTACGAAGCGCAGAAGACGCTGATCCAGGATCATCTGGAAGACTTGCGGGACAACCGCCTGCCCGCCGTCAAACGCAAGACCGGGTATTCCATCGAGACGATCCAGGCGGCCTGGAACGAATTGCGAAAGCTGAATCCCAAACCGGGCGCCTCCTTTGCCGATTCCGTCGTGCCCGCCGTCACTCCGGACGTGATCATCGAGAAGGGCGAAGACGGCCGCTATCGCGTGGTCGTCGACGACAGCCGCACGCCGTCGCTGCGGATCAGCGAATACTATCGCCGCCGCCTGGCCAACGGTACGGCGACGCCGGAAGAGAAGGAATTCCTGAAACGCAAGATCAACGCCGCCCAGTGGCTGATCGAGTCCATCGAGCAACGCCGGAACACGCTGACGCGTGTGGCCCAAGCCGTGGTCGATTACCAGCAGCGATTCTTGGACGAGGGCCCGGAACACATCGAACCGCTGAAAATGCAGCAAATCGCCGATCAGGTCGGCGTCCACGTCACCACGGTCAGCCGCGCGGTGGACGACAAGTGGATCCAGACGCCTCGCGGGATTCTGCCCCTGCGCCGCTTCTTCGTCGGCGGCACGCACAGCGAGGACGGCGAGGAGATCGCCTGGGACACCATTCGCCTGAAGCTGCAGGAAGTGATCGACGCCGAGGACAAGTCGAACCCGTTCAGCGACGACGAACTGGTCCAGGAACTTCGCAAGCGGGGCCTGGTCGTCGCCCGCCGCACGATCACCAAGTACCGCCAGAAGATGGACATCCCCAGCTCGCGGCAGCGCCGTGATTGGTCGCAGCCGGCAAGGTAGCCCCTGGAGAAATGGGGCCTGGAGAAATGGGGTCGGGTCTCATTTCTCTGCGCAACTTGCTTGCGGCCTGCCCCAAAGCATGGCTGGCCCCTACCATTCGCCCAATCCGGTTTTCAGGCCGCTGGGGCGCTGATCCAGGGCCCCTTTGACGCCCAGCTGCCGCGGGTCGCGGGCGATCTTGTCGGTAAAGATGCGCACGTCCTCCACGATCGGGCGGGCGCGCCGCGTGATCTCTTCGGCGTTGCCGACCACGCGTTGAATCTGCTGGTACACCTCGTCGTCGTGGACGAGCCTTCCCAGCGTCCCCTGGCCGGAATTCAGCGCCTCGCTGAAGGCGACGAATTGTTCGAGCAAGTCGTTCAGGTTCCGCGTGCTCTCCTCGACGTTGGCCACCAGCTGCGGTCCACTCTCGCCCAGCGGCTTGGTGAATTTCTCCAGGTGGTCCAGGTTCGTCTTCGCTTTGTCGCTCATCTCGCGGACATGGTCCATGGTGGTCCGCGCCGCCGCCATCGTCTGTCGCGTCTCGTCGACAAAGGCGGGGATCTCCTGGATCGTCTGTCTCAATTGGCCGGCCAGTTGTTCGTCCCCCAGGATTTTCTCGACCGCTTGCATCGTTTGATCGAAATGATCGAGCGCCACCTCCGTCTTCTGCATGATCCGCCGGATCTGGTCGTCGCCGCCGCCGACCGCTTGATTCACGCTCCGCGCCAACTGGGACACCTCCTTGCCGGCGCCTTCCAGCGAACGGAACGCGGACGAGACGCTGCCCTCCAGGTTCACCAGGGCCCGCAGCGGGTTGCTGACTACCACGCCATCGGACATGTATTCCGTGTCCGCGAGCAGTTCGTTGGCCGTGCGCTCCTCGTCCTCGTCCAACTTCCCGTCACGATTGGCATCAAACCGCGCGAGCCGTTCGTCCTTGCCGCTGGGCACAAACTCGACGACGGCGTCGCCCAGCAGCGAACCCGTGCCGATGCGACAGGTCTCGTGGCGGCGCAGCTTGAACTGGTCGAAGATCCGCATGCTGACCAGCACGCCGCCTTCGTCCTGCAGCTTGACGTTGGAGACGCGGCCGATCAACACGCCGCTTTTTCTGACCGGCGCGTCCACGGTGATCCCCGGCGCCTCCGGAAACGTGACGTGGATTTCGTACCGTCCCTCCCAAACGCTCGGCCAGGCCCCGAACAACATCACCAGGATCACGGTGATGATGGCCGAGGCCACGACCACCACGCCGACTCGGAATTGGAGAACACGTTCGTCCATAAGCAGCCACCTGCCGGTGCCTCGGGTCAAACCGCCATCGCGGCCGACCGCATTTCCATCAGCCGCTCGCCCGCCTCGCCGTGGACGAACTGCCGCACGCGGACGTCGTCGCAACGGTCCAAGACGCTGGGAGGGCCGTCAAAGATCACTTGGGACTCGCCGGGTCCGAGACGCCCCACGGGGTGCAGCATGACCACGCGGTCCGCCACTTTGCGGGCCGACAGCATGTCGTGCGTCACGATCACGCTGGTCACCGGATGGTTCCGCCGCGTGCGGATCATCAACTCGTTGATCACGTCGCTCATGATCGGGTCCAGCCCCGTCGTAGGCTCGTCGTACAGGATCAATTCCGGGTTCATCACCAGGGCCCGCGCCAGTCCGACCCGTTTCCGCATGCCCCCCGACAATTCCGCCGGCTTCTTGACCACCACGGAGTCCGGCAAACCGACCTCGGCCAGCCGCGCCAAGACCATTTCCTGGATCTCGCTGTCGCGGTAGTTCGTATGCTGGCGCAGGGGGAAGGCGACATTCTGGCCGACGGTCATGCTGTCAAACAAGGCAGCGCTTTGGAACACGAAGCCGAAGCGAATCCGCTGGCGTGTCAACTCGCGGTCGCCTAGCCGGTCCAGCTGCTGACCGTCGAAGATCACCTCGCCGCCGGTCGGCCGCACCAGGTTGATCAGCGTCTTCAGCAGGACCGTCTTGCCGCAGCCGCTTTCGCCGATCACCACCAGCGTCTGGCCTCGAGGAATCGTCAGAGCGATGTCCCGCAGCACCTGCTGCCGCCCGAAGCTAACGTTCAGCTGCCGCACTTCGATCAGCGGGCCGTCGTGTTCAGGTGCTGGTGGTGAGGCGTTCATGACAAGCTCAAACGGAAATAGGGTCCTCTGGCGAAATCCGCCACACACGTAGCCCGGGCTCTCCGAGACCGGCGCACCGTAGACCGCTCGCTCCGCGAGCGGAATCGTGTCGCGGAGCGACACGCCTACGATAAACCGGTCTCGCCGAGACCGGATGGTGCGTCTCGGCCAGACGCGGCGGCGCGCTCCTCTTTACCCGCTGAAAATGCTCCCGCCTTCCGGCCAGATCATGTAGTAAACCGAGTCCAGGCAAATGCCCAACATCAAGTCCAACGTTAGAATCAATACGAACGACTGCACGAACGCGGACGTGGCGGACTTGCCCACCCCCTCCGCGCCCGCGCTGCAGTGGAACCCCTGGTAGCAGCTGACCAGCGAGATCGCGACCCCGAAAAACTCGCTCTTCAACAGGCCGCTGAACAGGTCGTAGCTGCCCACGAACAGCTGGGAGTTGTACAGGTAGTGGTGCTTGTCGATGCCCAAAATGATCACGCTGTAAAAGTAGCCGCCCACCACGCCCATGAACACCGCCATCACGGTCAGCGCGGGGATCAACAAGACAAAGGCCAGGAAACGAGGCACGACCAGGTACCGGATCGGATTGGCCCCCATGCTGGCCAACGCGTCGATCTGCTCCGTGACCCGCATCGTCCCCAATTCGGCCGCCATGGCACTCCCGACGCGGCCTGCCAGCATGGTCGCCGCCAGCACCGGGCCGAGTTCCCGCGCCAGCGACATGTTGATCACCGCGCCCAGACGCGTCTCCATCCGCAACTGGTGAAACTGGTAAAACGTCTGCACCGCCAGCACCATGCCGATGAACATGCCCGTCAAGGCCACCACCGGCAGGCTGAGGACGCCCACCTGGTACAGCACGGGCAAGAACGTCTCCCGCTTCGGCAGCCGGCTGAACAGCCACGCCAAGGTCCGCCAGGAGAAGAGGGCCAAATCGCCCGCCGCCTGGACACTGTCCATGGCGACGCCGCCCCAGTCGGTGATCCATTCCTGGAACGCCCCTGGCGACGTACGGGCGGACTCTTCCGGCTGCGAGCCCTGACTCAGATCCAACGACATAGTTGCCTACCGCGGTCAAAGTACGATGGGGATGCGTCCCTTTGATCGGCAGTTTGACTTTGACGCTTGAGCCGAGTCAGGCGGATGCGCAAAGTTTAACGAACGGCTGGCTGGGCAACAGCACTGCTAGCTGGCCCCGTTGGCGACGGAATTGAGTCGCATCGCACTACAGCAGTCCGTACGCGTCCAGCGTCCGGCGCAGCTTGGCCTCGCCCGCTTCATCCAGCGGCGTCATGGGCAGCCGCAATTCCCCGCTGTCGCGGCCCAGCAGCTTCATGGCCGCCTTGATCGGGATCGGATTGGTGGCCAGGCCGAGCATGTCGCGGCACAGCGGGAACAGCCGGTGATGCAGGTGGCAGGCTTTCTTCACATCGCCTGCCGCAAAGGCGGCGCACAACTGAATCAGCTCGCGGGGCATCATGTTGCCGACCACCGAAATGACGCCTTCGCCGCCGATCGACAGCAGCGGCAGCGTCAGGCTGTCGTCGCCGCTGAGCACGGTCAGGTCGCTGGCCGAAATGATCTGCGACGCCTGATCCAGCGAGCCGGTCGCCTCCTTGACCATCGTCACGTTTTCCAATTCACCCAGCCGGCAGATCGTGTCCGGCTCGATGTTCTTGCCCGTGCGGCCGGGGATGTTGTAGATGCACAGCGGAATGCCGACGGTCTCCGCAATCGCTTGGAAGTGCCGATAAAACCCTTCCTGCGTCGGCTTGTTGTAGTACGGTCCCACCAGCAGCGCCGCGTCGGCGCCCTCTTTGGCCGCCCACTTGGTCAAGCGGATCGCCTCGGTCGTGCTGTTGGAGCCGGTGCCCGGCATGACCTTGATCCGCCCGGCCGCTGCCTGCACGGCCTCCGAAATCACCCGCTCGTGCTCCTCGTGGGAAAGAGTCGGACATTCGCCCGTCGTCCCCACCGGACAGATACAGGTCGTGCCGGCCTGGACTTGAAACTCAATCTGCGCCCGCAAGGTGGAGAAATCCACTTGCCCATCCTTGAACGGCGTAACGATGGCCACGGACAAACCGGCGAACGCGGAACCTTTTCGAGACATTGCACAAATCCACACTTGGCGGGATGAACACGGACAAGGACCGAACCCCAGCGGACGGTCCCCGACGGACGGTCATCATATCGACTGCACCGCACGTTGGCAAAGGGGCCAGTGACACACCCTGCGTCTTGCTGTGGCCGCGCCCCGATACCCGCTCAATACTCCCGGTTCCTGACGATCCCCGGCATAGGAACGGGATACACGCCGTCCGCATTCGGTTTCAGCGGCGGCGGCCCGTCGGCGGTGAGCTTGTCCAGGTCCGGGGCGAACTCGTGCTCGCAGGCCAACATCTCGTCGTAGGTCACGCGGCGGCCGGTGTGGGCGGCCATGCGGCCCATCGACGTCACCAGGCTGGCAATCGCCCCCCGGCGCGTCTCGTTGTACGGCTTGTCCTGGCGGATCGCGTCGATCAGTTCGTCCCATTCCAGCTGATAGGGACTGGGAACCGGGGGCGAACGCCAGATGAGTTTGTCCTCGGTCTCTTTCTGGCCGTTGTAGGCGGCACAGATGCCGGCGCCGCCGCGCATGCTCTCGATCGTGCCCAGCCCCTTGCTGCCGCGCACGTAGCCGGAAAAGCGGTCCTCGCAGCCGTGGATGCAGCGGCCGTACAGGTACAAGTCCGTGCCATCGGGAAAGACGTACTCGACCGAGTAGTTGTCGAAATTCTGGTCCACGCTGTCGCCGCGATAATGGCGGCCGCCCAAGGCGTGAGCCTCGACCGGCCAAGCGTCCTTCAGCCAGCACAGTTCGTCGATGTTGTGGATGTAGAAATCGCTGTAGCAGCCGCCGCTGGCCCACAGGAAACCATGGAAATACCGGATCTGGTGCAGCACCTCCGAGATGCCCTCCGGCTTGCGCGGCGCGGCAAACGAGCCGATCGGGCCGTGCAGGCGGTAGCAGCGCATCGTAATCACGTCGCCGATCTGGCCGTCCTTGACGCGGCTGACCAGTTCCTGCCGCGCCTGGCAGTGGCGCCACATCAGCCCGACGCCCACCTTCTGATCGGCCGCCTCCGATCGGTCGGCCAGTTCCAGCATCCGCCGCGTCGCCGGGCCGTCGACCGTGACGGGCTTTTCCATGAACACGTTCAGCTTCTTTTGCAGGGCATAGCCGAAGTGGACCCAGCGAAAGGCCGGTGGAGTCGCGAAGATCGCCACGTCGCCCGCCCGCAGGCAGTCCATGGCCCGCTGGTAGGCGTCGAAGCCCACGAACCGGCGGTCCTCCGGCACTTCCATGCGATCGGCGTACGCCTTCTGCAGATTGCCGAAGCTGGCCGCCAGTCGGTCCGCGAACACGTCGGCCATCGCCACGAGCTTGATGGGACCATTTGTCACGGACAACGCATTGGCCGCCGCCCCCGTGCCGCGCCCGCCGCAGCCGATCAGGGCGACGCGGATCGTGTTGTCCTCCGCAGCGTGGACGTGCGGAACCACCACGGCGGCCAGAGCCGACGCGGCAGCGACCTGGCCGGTGCTCTTCAGAAAATCACGGCGCGTCGACTTGGCACGTATGGAATCACTCACAGCTTGGTTCCTCCTGGGCAGGATGGGTGACAACTACTCCGCGTAGAACTTGTGGACGGTCTTCTCGTGGAACGTCTCGCCGGGACGCAGGATCGTGTTGGGGAAGTCCGCGTGATTGGGCGAGTCGGGATAGTGCTGGGTCTCCAGGCAGCAGCCGTCGTACTGCTGGTAGCCGTTGTTCTCCGGCTTGCCGTCCAGGAAGTTGCCGCTGTAGAACTGCAGTGCGGGCTGGGTGGTGTGGATCTCCATCACGCGGCCGCTGGCGGGATCTTTCAACTTGGCCGCCAGCCGCATCTGGCCCGCTTCGCCGCGCAACACGAAACAGTGGTCATAGCCCACTGGGTCGGCTTTAATCTGGTCCAGCCGCGCGCCGATCTTTTCCGGCTTGGTGAAGTCCAGCGGCGAGCCGGCCACGTCGGCCACCTCGCCCGTCGGGATCAACCCCGCGTCGACCGGCAAGTACTTGTCGGCCGCGATCATCAACTCGTGGTCGCGAACCGTCCCGGAGCCCGCCCCGGCCAGGTTCCAGTAGCAGTGATTCGTCAGATTGACGGGCGTCGCCGTGTCCGTCGTGGCGGTGAATTCGACGGCCATTTCGTTGTCGTTGGTCAGCGTATAGACGGCGGTGACGTCCATGTTGCCGGGGTAGCCTTCTTCGCCATCCTTGCTCAGGTACGTGAACTTGACGCCCACGCCGGATTCGTTCTGGAACGGTTCCGCCTGCCAAACGACCTTGTTGAAACCCACGTTGCCGCCGTGCAGATGGTTCTTGCCGTTGTCGTTGGTGGCCAGCGTGTACTCCTGGCCGTCCAGCGTGAACTTGCCGCCGGCGATCCGATTGCAATAGCGGCCGACGGTCGAGCCGAAGTACGGATGCTTGCCGAGGAAACCATCCAGCGTGGCAAAGCCCATATTGACGTTGGCCAGCTTGCCGTCGCGGTCCGGCACTTCGAGCGACACGACAATCGCTCCGAAATTGGTCATCTTCAGCACCACGCCATTGGCGTTGGTCAGGGTGTACAAGTCGACTTCGATGCCGTCGGCGGTCTTTCCAAATGCGGTTTTCTTGTGACTCATTTTCGTTTCACTCTCCGAGGCTGAAGGTTCGCTGGCAGGTGCCTCACTCGGCGCGGGCTCGGCCGGCGCCGCCGCAGCGGTGTCAGGCTGATCGGCGGTCGTCACGTCGACGGCCGGTCCGCCCGACGCCGGCGGCGCCTGATTCTGACAGCCGGCAAGAAGCAACGCCAGACAGCAGGTCAAGCTCAAAACCACCAAGTCAAAACGCCTTTGATTCATGGGACGGTCCTCGCGATTGAGTCAGGAAGAAGAGTCGCCATACCAGGGACTCGCTGCCCAGCATTATGCAGGCTAACGGCGCGTGAGTCCAGCGTCCTGGAATGAGGCCATTCGTCCTCGCTCTCCCGAACAGGAAATCAGACACCCAGTTTTGCAGACCTGCAGATCTCAAAACAGCCATGCGTGAAGTAGCAGAACCCCGGCATCCGTAGTTCCAGGCAAAAACACGGCAGCATCGCCCGCGAAGTTGGTTCTCACGCGTTTGCGCAGTTCTTGGGTGTCCGATGTTGCTACGGTAGTGAGTTAGACTCATCAGGGGCGCCGCGATCAGGTAGAATCTCGGTCGACCAACCCGGAGATCATCGACGCCATTGGTGGCGTCATGACGGCAACGCCGAGCGAATCGGGGCACGCACTGAAGCCGGCTGTCGGGCGGCAAACCGTGTCACCGGCCCGGTAGCGTTGGCCGTCGATCGTTGGGAGGGCGCACGAAGCGTTCGTCGGAAAGGGACCAGCATGGTCGAAGATTTCCAACGCAAAATGTCCGAGCAGGATAGCGATTACGACGGCGCGTGGAAGGAGGGCCTGCGGCATCACTTGGCCGAGTTCCTCGCGAAGTACTTTGCGGCCATTCATGCCGCGATTGACTGGAGTCGCCCCGTGGAGTGGTACGACAAGGAAGTCAGCCAAGTCCTCGGACAAGCGGGCAGCCGCAACAAGCGCGTGGATCTGCTGGTGAAAGTGTGGTTGCTTTCCGGCGAGCCCCTGTGGATTCTGCTGCACCTGGAAATCCAATCCGCGTCGGAATCCGGGTTCGAGCGGCGGATCGCGAAATTCAACGGCGGCTTGTCTTGGACGTTCGACCAGCGGGTCGTCAGCGTCGTCGTGTTGGCCGATCTCGACGCCAACTGGCGCCCCCGCGAAGACGTGTTCCAGGTGGGGGACTTCGAGACCCGCCTGAGATTTTCCGTCTGCAAGTTGATCGACAAGCTGGAGACCGAATGGAAGGACGACCTGTCGCTGCCGGTCCAGATGGCGCGGGCCCAGATCGAGTCGTTGCGGACCGCCGGCGACCCGGAGGGGCGTTTTCGTGCCAAGTGGCAACTGGTTCGCAGTTTGTATCGGGCTGGGTATAATGCAGATGACGTGCGAGAGCTGTTCCGGCTGATCGACTGGATGATGCATTTACGGGAAGACCTGGAACAGCGGTTTCGCGTGGAACTTACCGAATTCGAGGAGCAGATGAAAATGCCGTACGTCACGTCCGTAGAACGACTGGCCAAGGCCGAAGGAAGGACCGAGGGAAGGACCGAAGGAAGGACCGAGGGAAGGACCGAGGGTGGCGCCGGCGTCCTCGTGCGACAACTAAGACGCGTCTTGGGGCCCTTGCCAGAAGAGATCGAAGAGCGAATTCGCCGCCTGTCGTATCCGGAAATCGAGGCGTTGGGCGAGGAGTTGCTCGCTTTTCGCACGCTGGAGGACCTGAAGACGTGGCTCGACGCCAAACGGGCTGAATCGGCCGTGAATTAGGTCGGTCCTGCGGGGATCCCGCTGGGGCTTCCTGCGACTCGTTTTCCTTCACGAGCGGCGCCGCGGGGCCTTTCTTTCCGCCAACTTCGGCACGTACCAGAACGTTTTCCAATACGCCTGGTCCAGCTCGAACGGGTCCACCGACGCCTTGAAATCGTGGTCCACCGGCAGCACTCCGTAGCGGATCATTTCGCGGACGTAATCCCGGCGGGGAACGAATTGGACCGGGCAGTCGGGGCCGTTGTTCGGACTGGGATGGATCATGCAGAAGCGGTTGTTCTCCTCCAAAATGTGCTTCCGGCCGCGGGCGACGGCCGCGACGATGGCCAGATAATCGGGGTCGGTCTTGTCCCGGAAAACCGGTTCGCCCGACTTGGCCTGGCACACGCCCAGTCCGCCGGCTTCTTTGGCCAGCGGCGCGCGCGCCGCTTTCGACAGTTCCGGGTACGACAGATTGTAGATCAGGTGCCGGTTGAACCGGCCGCCGTCCTCGGACATGGCGTGCGCGAGGTACCGGTTCTTCTGAAATTCGTCCGGCGGGTAGTAGCGGGCATAGAAGTGCGCCGGAAGCTTGTAGGTGCCGATCTTCTTTTCCGCCTCGGTCGGCGCGTGGCAACGGTCGCAACGGCGGTTCATCACCTCGACCAATGCCTGGGTTTCCGGCCAGTCCTTGTCGTTGCGCACATTGCCGCTGTGCTCGTAATAGCCGATCGTGCCGTGACTGTTGACCGCGTACGTTCCCGCGTGATTGGCGCCGGCGTCGAGCCAGTGGCGGATGACTTTCTGCTCCGCTTCCGGCATCTTGACTCCTGCGTGGCGTTCTTCGATCAGCTGCAGCAGGCGGCTGGAACCGGTGCCGATCGCGTACGGTTCAAAGTTGCTCTTGCTGTGCTCGGAATACGGCAGGATGATCCGGTTGTCGCCGAACAGCTGCCGCCAGGACATTTGGATGTAGCTGATCGGGTACAGCGGTCCCCAGTGGCCGGAAATGTTGAACCCGCCCTCTTCGCGGTCGTGGTTGTGGCACTGCAGGCAGTGCTTGTCGAGGATCGGCTGAATGTCCCGCAGAAAATCAAAAATCTCCGGCACGCCCGCGACCGGTTCGGGATCGACGGGCTGCGTCCGCAGCAGTCGCAACAGCCGGTCGCGGTCGTCGGCGCTGGGCGTTTCGGTCCGTTTTTCATGGCAGCCGATGCAGGTGGTCTTTTCGCCGGGCATGACGGACGTGAACGAGTGCATGCGCTTGACGCAATGTCCTTTTTCGTCCATCGCCAGGAACAGAAAGCTGCGCAATGGCGGCAGTTTGAAATAGGCGCTGCCGTCTGCGGAAACCGGGACCGTACCGATCAATCGCTCGACGGAAAACGTGCCGCCGGCGGACATTTCGGACATCGCGCCGGCGTAGTTGATCGGCTTGGGCAGCACCTCGTAGATGAGCAAATTCTTGACCGTCCCCGGCGGGACGTCTTTCATTTTCCGCCCTTTGTAAATGCTGACCAGCGCCAGCGTGCCATGATTGGCCGACGGGTCGGTCTCGTCGGCAATCACGCCTTCCCGTGGGCGTTTCATCACCGGCCGCGGTTCGCCGATCCAGTAGCCCGCTTGAGCCAGTTCTTCCGGCAGTCGATACAGAACCTCGGTCTCGCCTTGGCCGTTCAGCAATTCGATGGCGGTCTTGTTGGCGACCAGGAAATGGTTTTCGCTCAGCGCCCACGGGTCGCAATGGATGTTGCCCTTGCTGATGTACTGAACGCCGCGAGGATCGTCCGGCCCAAGTCGCGGATCGATCAGCGCGATCTTGCCGTAGTGCTCGCGCATGCCGTGGCCGGGCGACCAGGTCACGACCAGCTTGGGACTGTGCGGAACCGGCTTGGGAGCCAGAATCGTGCCGTGGTTGATCTGGTTCCCGTACAGAATCATCTGGCGGGTGCCGTCGGGGTTCATTGCCCAGAGATGATGATAGCCCATGTGAAAGCGGTCCACGTATTCCCAGCGCATGTACGCGACCTGACCGTTGGCCAGCACCCAGGGCGTGTTGTCGTGTTCGATATTGGCCGACAGCGAGCGGATGTTGCTGCCGTCGGCGTTGCACTTGTACAGCGTTCCAACTTGCGTCAGCCAGCATTGAACGTAGCGGTTGCACCGCGTGGAACAGAAGATAATCTGGCCGTCCGGGAGGTACGTGGGCTCGAAATCGTCCCAGCCCGGCGGGGAGTAGGTCGAGTAGTCCTCCATGCCGGGCGACACGTCCTCGCCCTGACCGGTCAGTTGTTTCAGGCCGGTGCCGTCGAGGCTGATTTCATACAGACTGTAATGCCGTTTTCCTTTGGGCAGGTACGCGAAGACGAGTTTTTGGGCGTCGTAATGAATCTGCGGATCGCGGATGTTGCCCTCGGGGTCTTCGAAAATCGTCCGGACTTGTTTGGTCCTGACGTTGTAGGTGCACAGCTTGCCGCCGGAATTCATGGGGAACGTGGGGCGGCATTGGTCGATCGAATAATAGGCGATGCTGGCGTACCAGTGGCCGTCGATGCTGGGCTTGCGCACCGCGAACAGGATCTCGTCGGGCAAGCCCGCGTCGAGGAACGAAGCGAGCATCGACGGCTTTTCCTTGTCGGCGGCGGACTGTGGTTGCGGCGTCTGGCCGAACGCGAGGGAAGTCAGCAAAACCAACAGCACAGGCAGGATCCTGGAACGCATCGTCTTGTCTCCGGCGGGAAAGACAAGATTGTACCCAAAAGAACCGCGCATTGCGAGAACAACTTCACCGTAGCCATCACGCTCCGCGTGATGATCGCAGACAAGTCACAGCCCCTCCGCGTGATGATCGCAGACAAGTCACAGCCTCTCCGCGTGATGATCGCAGACAGGTCACAGCCTCTCCGCGTGATGATCGCAGACAAGTCACAGCCTCACCGCGTGATGATCGCAGACAAGAACTGGACAGCCATTGACTCGCCGGTCCTCGCGGGCCGGACGTCAGGTCACCGCAATCAGGCGATTTCGAGTCCCTTCGATGCGGATGCTTTGCGAGTAATGGTGGACCTTGATTGCGTCCGCGAGGGGGGTCGGAACACAGACGATGAATTCGGCCCAGTCGGGACAGTTGTGCGCAACATAGGCCAGGCGGCAGCCTTCCAGCAACGAGCGATACTCACGCTCGAAGTCCGGCAGCAGGATCGGTCCCGTATCGACTTGATAGTAACGCTCCCTTTCGCTGAAATTTACGACCCTTACCGGGTACTCCAGCAACACGCGGTAGTTGGCTGTTTCATATTCGGTCTGACTGACTACGGGGTCGTCCGATGACAACGTGTCGAGGATCGCGTCCAGGTTTTCCAGCAGGCGGCCCGAACGCGTCGCGATGTTGATCGAGAACCGGTCGAAACATTCTTTCGGGTCGTCCCATTGCCGTTCGGGCTGGACGCCCAGCGAAGGCGGGAACAGCATGACGCCCTTGTCGGTCTTGTCCCAGCGTTTGTAGACCAGGAATTCATCGGGGCCGGCCAGCATGCACATATCCGCATTGGGCTGATGCCAGATATGGCGCTGGACCCACACCTGCTCGCTCTTGCAGGAAGCGGTCAACACATAATCGTGAACCCGGCCGGACGCCTTGTGCGTGATCACCGCGCGGGCGTCGAGGGTCATCCGCACGTTGTTCAGCGTCATCGGCAGCTTGCGCGACACGGTCTTGGGAGGCTTCTTCGTCGTGTCCATGCGAAACCGCAGGCAGGACCGCTCGAAGTCGGTGACACTCACCGCCGCCGCCGCCCTCGCGCGACTGCCCGGCTGCTCCGCTCCTTCCGCCCGAATCGCTGGATTGCCCGCGGCCGAGAGTGCATCCAGGGCCAATCCGCCCAACGACGCCCGGATCAACAAATCGCGGCGCGAGCAACGCCGCTGCGAATCTGTGCCAAACACTTCCACTTCCATGGCGTTCTCCCGTCATACCGTCGCCTCAAAATAGATTTGTCACTTGTCACGCAACATCGTTGCCCTTTGCCGCCACGGTAGGTGGCGGTCGGTCTGGGTCCTTGACCAGGAGCGGAACCAGCCGGCGATCTTCGGACATCCGCCAGATCAGCGGAAATTCGGTACCCGGAATCACCCGCCGGAATTGCTCCGCCGTGTCGTGCCACCAGCACAGCAGCCGGCTGCCCGCCGGCGCCGCGCCCTGCAACGCCAGACTCATCAACCGCTTGCCCGGCGTCAGATCGATCAGTACCTGGGACGGATCGACGCCATCGACGAACTGGGCCAAGGCGCGTTCGATTTCCTCTACGGCCGTCGGCCGGTTCGAAACGCTCCGCGTCTGGCAATGCAGTTGGGGCGAGTTCAACTGGGCGGCCAGCTCTCCGGCATCGCGGCCCAGGCTCGCGGTATGGATCAGCAAGCAGGACCGCGGCCGGAACAAGCGGGTTCCCATGTACACAAGTTCGAAGCTCGGACTATAGATGGTCACGAAGTGCGTCGGCTGCCAATCCCTCAAATCCACGCAGTCCGCCAGCCAGGCCCGCCGCTTGCTCACCAATTCATCCACCAGGCAGGCGATGTAGAAGCGGGCCGCTTCACGGCGGTCGCGGCGGTCGTGAAAGGCCTCCAGGAAATAGTTCTGGCGAACCTCCAAGTCGTCGTCCGGCGCCGGTTCGGGCATCCACGCGTACAGGTACGGACGGACGGCCACGTACAAGCGATTCTCCTCGGGCCGCAGCGTCCCGGCCGTGTCGTTCAAGGCCATCACCTCCAGCAGCACGCCCTCGGCTTCCGCCAGCTGTTCCACCACGGCCGTGCTGGTGCGTGGGACGAACAGGCGGCGGATCCGGAAGTCCCGCGCCAAGCGGATTTTGGCCGGCAGCGAGTCTGGATCGACGTGCCACCGGCCACTGTTCCGGTCCCAAGCTCCTGTCGCCCATACGTCCCGATCCGGCTTGCCGCCACGCACGGCGGCAATCAAACCTGCGGCCAGGGCCGCAGCGCCCGACTCGGCTTGAACGTCCAGCCAACTCAAATCCAGCCCGTCCAGCCCGTCGACCGGCGCGAGTTGCAGCCCCCACGCCGTGCGCCGCAAGTCGTCCAATTCCTCGGCCAGCAGGCCGCGAAGCTCATCGGCCAACGCCGCCAGCGCCGCCGGCAGCCGCGGATCGTTGGGGCCCGGACGCCACAGCAGCGGTAACACGAACGCCTCGTTCAGCAGCGGCGCGCCTCCGCGCTTGGCGACCATCATCCAACAACCGCCGGTCTGTTCGGGCAGCACCGGATCGCTGGCATACAATCGCGCCGACTCCGGCCGCTCCTCCTCGGCGTAAAACGCCGCCAATCGCCCGCGGATCTCCCCAGGCAGGCACCAGCGGAACAGCCCCGGAGCACACTGGACGTCCCCGGCCAGCCGCGGCAGGTCCAGCCCCGCGCGCGCCCGGCCCACAATCCCCTGGAAGGTTCGCTGGTCTATTCCGTCTCTAACTCCCATGAGATCCTCTCCTCACCCACGCGCAGCACCAGCCCTTCCGGCGAACCGCAGGCCCGATACACCTCGTCGTAGGTCAGCGTCACGCCCGCCCGTTGGTCGACCGTGCGTCGAATCCCCGACAACTCAATCGGCTGCCCGACCCAAGCCTCCGCCCGTTGGCCGCTGCGGAAGAACGACAAACGCACACTCTGCGCGGCGGTCGGCGGCGGAACGACGGGCACCAGCATCTGTGCCAGATCCCCGGCATCCGTCGTCGGCGGCGACCACCGCAAGCGGCGGTTCCGGGGCGGAGAACCCTCGGCGGCCCCCGCCAAGGCGTACGCCACCGGCGGCGGCAACTCGACGCGGACCGGGCGACCGTCCAGATTCGGCCGGCCGGCCGCCAGCGCCACGCTCCGCTCCGCATCCGGCCGCGCGGTCGAAGTCAGATCCATCTGCCGTTCGCTGTGCAGTGCTCTCCACGCGCCCGCGGACGGCAGGGTCGCAGCCGCCTCGTCCTGCAGCCGGGCCGCCGTACGTTCCAGGCGCCCGTCCAACCACCACGGCGGCGCCGCGCGGTGCAAGGGGCCCAACGCCGCCCGCCAGTTGTCCAACCGCGGTGTGGCGGCCACCGACGACAGCAACTCCTGCTGGTCCTGAAGCGCCTCGTCGAACTGCGCGAGCGTCTCGACCAGCTGATCCAGGGCCTGCTCCAGCGCATCTCCGCCCGGCTGATCCTCAGACAGGCACGCCGAGCAGACTTCCTGCAACGCCAGCAGCGCCGCCCAGGCGTCCATGCGCAGCGCGAGCAAGCCACCGCCCAGGCGGTCCCGCTCCCCCTGCGTCTCCGCGGCGTCGTAGCGCTCGGCCAGCTGTTCCGCTTCGGCCGCAGCTTCGCGCAGCCGTGCCGCCAGCCGCTCTGCAGCCGCCGCAGCCCACGCCGCCGACAGCCTGCCGTCCGACTCGTCGCACAACGGAACCTCGCCCAGCCGGCAGCGTCCCAGCGCCACGGCTACGCGCACCGCCGCCGCCCTGGCCGCGGGCGAAGGCTCGCCCGACCGCTCGAATTCCGCCAGCTCCGCCTGCCGCAGGGCCGCCGCCAAATCGCGGCCGTACCCCCACGGGTCCGCTACGTTCGTGGTCCGCTCGATCCCGTTCATCGTCCCCACTCGCCCTCCGCCACCTTCCCGTGGCTCAGCTCGCCACAGCCGCACGCGTGGCGCCGTTCGCTCCTCGCCGCTCGCCCCTCGCGCGGCGGAAAAGGCCACCCCGACGCCGGCCCCAGCCGCCACGACTCCGCCTGCCACAGCCCCGCTACGTCAACCTCGATCCGCTTCGGCAAATGCCTCTGCAACGCCGCCACGCGCTGCTGCAGGCAAGCCTTCCTCGCGATGACCAGAAGCGGAACGGGCACGCCAATCCCTGCTTCACGTTCCCAACGCCGCCAGCAGTCCCAGTCGGGCAGCCGCGCCCACAAACCGCTGACCGCCAGCAGCACGATCCGTACCGGCGGCGGCAAACGCTCCCATTCCGCCACTTCCTCCGCCTCCCACGCCGCGGCCCGCGATTCATGCTCCCGCAACAGCGACCACCAGGCGTCCAACTCCAGCAGCCGCAGCTGTTTCCGCTTCCAGAACACGGCCACGTCGCAGTCCCATAGCGTCCCCAGCAAGCCCACGCGCTGGTGCGGATCCTCGCAGTCCGAAAACCCGGACGGTGGAAAGGGAGCCGTGAGTCCGGCCTCGGCCCGCCAGCGCTCCCAGACTCCGCCCGGCACGCGGCCGTGCCAACCGCACAGGCACAGGACGAGCATCCGTTCCCGCGGCGGCCACGACTCGATCCGCGCCATGTCGCGCGACGTCAGCGGATCGGTCGCCAGGTAGACGCGATCCCAGTCCCGCCGCTCCTGCTCGGCGGCCTCGTCCACTACGGCCTCGCTGGCACGGCCGAACTCGCCGTCCTCCGGGTCCAACAGCGGATCCTGCCTCTCGCGCCGCGCCCGCTGCCGCAGCACGTCGATGGCCAGGCGATTGAGCACCTGATTCAGCCACACCCGAAACCGCTGCTGGCGGCAGGGATCGAACTTGCGGCCCGCCAACTGCAGCCCGACGTGCGTGAAGGCCTCGCCCGCAAACTCGTCCGCCGACAGGCCCCGGGCCAACGCCATGCACCGCGCCCGCCGCCGCACCAGCGGCTCCAACCGCCGTAAGCCCGCATCGAGCCGCAAAGGATCCTGCTGCCGCACGATCCAAGCTGCCAAGGCGTCGACGTCCTCCGGCATCGGGTCCATGTCCGGTTTCCTGAATCCGTGGTCCATGTTCGGGGGTCGGTAGTCCGTGATCGGTGGTCGGTGATCGGTGGTCGGTGATCGGTGATCGGTGATCGGTGATCGGTCGAACGAAGATCCACTGCGCGGTTTCTTCGTTCCCCGCCGCCCCCGCGGCGGTGGAAGCCGTGACTGACAGTTGGGCGCCGCAGTAGCCGGGGGTGCAGGCATACCTGCACCGCGCGGGGTCGGTCAGGCAGGAACTGTCACAGTAGTAGCACGCACGGCGTGCGGCGACAAGAACCGTCAGCTGTCACGGAGTATCCGTTCTTTGGAAACCGGCACGTGCGGAGTTGGTCAGTGGTCAGTGGTCCCCGGAGTGCCTGGAATCGACACGCGACAAGGCGGATCGCGGTGCCTCTTTCCAACGATCTCCGTTCCGCCGTCCGCATCAAAACCAATGACCAATGACCTCTGACCACGGACCTCCTCCCCGTTTCAATCCCTTGGAAACAGGGAAGTGCGGATTCTGTCATTGGTCATTGGTCATTCGTCAGTTGTCAGTTGTCCCTGCTCCCCGGAGTGCCTGGAATCGACACGCGACAAG
>CAYPGE010000101.1:0-23341 GCA_964409865.1 uncultured Pirellulaceae bacterium | reverse complement strand
TCGGTGAGCGGTGACCGGTGATCGGAGGTCGGTGATCGGAGGTCGGAGATCCAATCAACTCTAGGCTCTTCCATGTCGTTTCACGGGTTGACCAAACCGAGATACAACAACAGCTGGGCCGCTCGCAGAGCCTTGGTTGTGCGAGCGGCATGCTGCTTGTTGCTGTTGGGCGGCGCAGCCAGCGCCGCGTTTGGACAACGTGAGCCCGTCCACTACTTTCATTCCAGCCGCTTGCCGCCGGGGACGATTGGTCCCAGTCAGTTGCTGCGCGGCGGACCCCTGGCCGGTTATTTCCAGCCGGTGGAGATTCGCGGTCCGGAAGGTCTGGAAGTCTCGGCGGCGATCGAGGGCCAATTCGATTCGGCCCAGCCAGCCCCGGCGATGTTCGGGATGCTCATCGGCCCGGTCTACCGGCTGAAAATCACCCGTATTCCGAGGAACGAAGGCCAGGAAGTCTACCCGACGATCGAGGTCATCAATCGCTTGTATCCGCCGCAGGGCCTGGAAAATCATTTTCCGATCCCCGTCCATTTCACGCTGGACGAGTTGGAGATGGCCTTGTCGGGACGCTTGGTGACGCGGGTCATCTACTTGGAAGATCCCCAGTCGGCACTGCCGGTCCGCGACACGCTGGATGAACAGCGATATTACGAGGTGCGCTGCGACGAAGACCCGTTGAAAGCCGCCGACCGCCTGGGACGTCCGGTCGCGATCTTGCGGATGGGATCGCGAACGCCCGAACTCGACAGCCAATCCCAGCGGTTCCTTTACGATTGTCCGCCGCTGGTCAAGCTGGCCAAACCGCCGCCCTTGCCGGCGTTGCGGTCCGGCGTTGAGGAAGTGCAACCGCCTGTTCCCAGGTTGAATCGCTCGAGGTAGCCTTGAACAAAACCGGATGTCCCACGAACCTGGAAACGCTGCCAGAGGCTCTGCTTTGGCCATCATGGCCGCAGCGGCTGTTCGTGGCTGCGCTGCTGGTGACGTGCTGTTCGTGTCAAGCCGTGCCGCCGGCCCCCAAGGCAACGGGCAACCCGTTGGAAACCGCACCGGCGGCGGCCGCAGCGACGAGCGAGCCGGCGCCGAACGCCTCCCGCGGAATCCTGCCGCCGACGGACCGCGGCGTGCAACTCGCAGCGTACGCTCCGTCCGGACTGCCGCCCAATGCCTGGACCGGCCCTGGGGACTTTGGCCCCGCGCCGGCCACGATTCCGGGAAACTCCTCTTCGTGCCCTTCGTGTCAACCGGCGGCCGGATGGCCGTATCCGCCGACTTCCTGGCGGCCACCCGGAATTTCCGGCCCTTGGCCGGGCAACGAGTACTTGTGCGACGGCGGAGATCAAGGGGCCCAGGTCGAGGTCATGCGGGACAGAACGATCTTGGGGCTCGACCAGGAGGACACCGTGGCCCAGTACGACACGGTGGACGGCCGAACCGAGGTCGAAGCATCCAACCCCGTCTGCTTGTACGCTCCCCGTTTTGCAGCGGTGCGGCAGGTCTCCGGACTGCTGACGCACGAGGCCCACGACCGGCTGGCCGATGTGGCGTTGCCCATTGCGCCCAGTGCCCAGGAGCAACGCGGCGTGCCGACGACCGTGCTGCAACCCGTCGAGGCGGAACGTTATGTGGGCATCGATTCTCCACGTGCCTTCCGCGAACGCACGCGCGGGGAATCCATGAACGGAGCCCAAACGCTGTCCAAGCTGGTCGATCGCTTCAGCGCGCATGAAGACTTCCGCGTGATCCGCAACGGCATCTTCGACAACTCGGAGAAAGCCCGCCTCGCGGAACGGCTTGATGCCGCCTTGGTCTGGAGCGAAAACCAGGCTGTCCAGGTGGTGATCGACAAGGTCACGGCCATCCTTGCCACCAACGACGTCGGCCTGCAGTCCGTCTACCGCTACGAACTGCCACCCGGCAAACCTCGGTTGCGAGTCGTCAAGGTCGCCTCCAAGAAGTCGGCCCAGCCTGGCGAAGACGTGGAATTCACCATTCGCTTCGACAACGTGGGCGATCAAACCATCGGCAACGTGACGCTCGTGGACAGCCTCACGACGCGCCTGGAATACGTCCCCGACACGGCCCAGTGCAGTCTGGAGGCGAACTTCTACACGCAAGAAAACGAAGGCGAATCGCTCGTCCTGCGATGGGAAATCAGGAGCCCTCTGAAAGTGGGTGAGGGCGGCATCGTCCGCTTCACTTGCCGCGTGAGGTAGCTCCGGCAAGCGGCACGACAAGAATTCCCAGATAGGACGCTCTCCTTGACCGATGCTTCCGGTCGGAAAGAATGGAGTAAGTTCGCTTGACCATTCTTGCCCAATGGGAGGTCGTCTCATGTTGTCGTCTCGCGATCGTCGGGGTTTCCTGAAGCGTGTGGCCGCCGCCGGCGCGGCGGTCGGTTGGGGTGATTTGTCGTTGCCGGCGGGCCTGCCGCCGGTGTCGGCCGCCGAGTTGCAACCGCTGCCGGGCGCCGTCTCGCTGCGGCCGGAGATCGAGCCGCTGGTCCGGCTGCTGGAGGACACGCCGCGGAACCGCTTGCTGGAGGAAGTGGCGACTCGCGTGCGCAGCGGGGTGACGTACCGCGATTGGTTGGCCGCCTTGCTGCTGGCCGGGGTCAGGAACGTGCAGCCGCGTCCGTCGGTCGGATTCAAGTTCCACGCGGTGCTGGCGGTCAATTCGGTGCACCTGGCCGCGACGGCCTCCCCGGAAACCGAACGCTGGCTGCCGTTGTTCTGGGCCCTGGACTATTTCAAGGACTCGCAGGCCCGTGACGTGCAGGAAGGCAATTGGACGATGCGGCCGGTGGACGAGGCGGCAGTCCCGCCGGCTGACAAAGCTCGCGGCGCGTTCGTCGCCGCGATGGACAACTGGGACGAACCTGCGGCCGACGCGGCGGTCGCCGCCTTGGCTCGCACGGCCGCGGCGAAGGACATCTTCGAGCTGTTCTATCGCTACGGCGCTCGAGACTTCCGTTCCATCGGGCACAAAGCGATCTTTGTGGCCGGCGCGGAGCGGATCCTACAGTTCATCGGTTGGCAGCACGCCGAGCCTGTCCTGCGTTCGCTGGCGTACGCCCTGCTGATGCACGAAGACGGCAATCCGGCCCAGCGAGATGCGGACGCGGACCGGCCGTGGCGGCAGCATCCGGCGCTGGTCAAGCAGCTGCGGGACGATCTCCGTTCGGACAAGCTCGACGCGGGGGTGACCCGCGATCTGTTAGCCGTCCTGCGCAGGGAATCCCACGACGCCGCGGCGGCCGAGGTGGTGGAAGTGCTAAACCGGGGCGTGGCCGTACAATCGGTCTGGGACGCCATTTTCTGCGGCGCCGGTGAATTGCTGCTGCGGCAGCCCGGCATCGTCTCCTTGCACTCGGTGACGACGACCAATGCCCTGCACTACGCTTATCAATCTAGCGCAAACCCGGAAACGCGCCACTTGCTCTTGCTGCAAAGCGCCGCCTTCCTGCCGATGTTCCGCGAAGCCATGCGGGGCCGCGGCCAAGTCGGCGAGGCGGCGGTGGACGCGTTGGAGCCATCCGACATCAAGGCGGCAGAAGCCGATGCAGCGGCCGACGTGCTGGCGACACTTAGCCGCGATCGCCAGGCTGCCGTGCGCAAGACGCTGGCCTATTTCGCGGCAGGCGGATCGGCCGAGTCGTTCTTGAACGCCACGCGACAACAGATGGTGCTCAAAGGCGACGACGCGCATGACTACAAATTCGGAGCGGCCGTCCTGGAGGATTTTGCGGCCGTCAGTCCCGCGTGGCGGGGCCGGTTCCTGGCGGCCTGCATGATGCTGCTCAACGGCTCCGGAGAACGGGACAGCCCTTTGGTAGCCCGCACGCGGGCAGCGTTGGGCTAAGCGAGAGAGGATGCATCCCGCATCCCGAAAAAAGCCTTTGCCCCCTTTGGTTACGGCCCTGTCGCGGTAAAATGTCGCTAGTGCGTCGTCAAGGCTTAATCTTGGGGTGACCGATGCGGTGGCGTAAGCTTCCAGCTTGCGTTTGGCGCGATGAATCAAAAGGCAAGCAGGATGCTTACCCCACTTTTTAGTCTTGACGACGCACTAGGTTCGCGACAGTTTTTTTCAGCGGCGGCACGCTTTGGGCACCCGATGACGGAGCAGGCAAGATGCAGATCGAGGACTATCTGAAGCCCGGATACGTAGTTCTAGGCGCCTATGGAGGTATCGGGGCGGAGGTTTGCCGGCATTTGCGCCCGCGGGCCACGCTGATGCTGGCCGGACGCAACCCGAAAAAACTCGAAGAACTTGGCAAGGAACTCGACACCCCCTGGCACGTCGTGGACGCGACTTCATTCAACGACGTGGAACAATGTCTGGCGGCGGCGGCCGATCAGTTGGGGCAGTTGGACGGAGTCATCAACTGCGTCGGTTCCGTGATCTTGAAGCCCGCGCACTTGACGACCGAGATGGAATGGGCGGAAACGGTGGGCAAGAACCTGACTTCGGCGTTCGCCACCGTCCATGCCGCGGGCAAAGTGCTCCGCCAAGGCGGTTCGGTCGTGCTGATCTCCACGGCCGCCGCCCACGTGGGGTTGCCGAACCACGACGCCATCTCCGCCACCAAGGCCGGGGTCGAAGGTCTGATCCGTTCCGCCGCCGCGACGTATGCCTCGCGGAAGATCCGCTTCAACGCCATCGCCCCCGGCTTGGTGCGCACGCCGTTGACCGAGCGCATTTGGAGTCACGAAAAGTCCGCCGAAGCATCGCGCAACTTGCACGCCTTGGGGCGCCTCGGCGAACCCCGTGACATCGCGTCGATCGTGGCCTGGCTCGTGGAGCCGGACAACGACTGGATCACCGGCCAGGTCTTCACCATCGACGGCGGCCTGAGCACTGTCCGCGCCGTCGGCAAGCTGTGATCGAAAGAGGGTCGCCGAGTCCGCGTTCAGACCGGCACGTATGGCTGCGAGACGGCCGTGTTCGAGACCCGCCGGTGCTGGTGCGTGCCGGCTCGGGATCATGGCTTGCTCAACCTCGCGCATCCGCTTTGCCGCCTGCCTTGGGACCGACGCGCACCTGGATCTCGTCGCCCACGACGCGGACTTCGTAGCTGTCGGTCTTGATGCGGCGATTGTCGCACCATGTGCCGTCGGTGACCTGGAACCGCCAGCCGTGCCAGGGGCAGGTGACGACGCCGTTTTCCACATGGCCGTCAGCCAGCGAAGCGCCCATGTGGGGGCAAAGGTCGTTGATGGCGTGGTACACGCCGCCCACGTTGAATACGCCGACCACCTTTTCGCCCACCACGTACGACGCACCTTGCCCTTCCGGGATGTCACCGACCTTGGCCACCGTCACGAATTCCGCTTCCGACATCGTCGTGCCCTGGAAAAATCTGGGATTTCCGGAACAATAGGAAGCTGGATTGTAAGACAGGCAGCACGGCCTGTCAGCCGGTCGAGCCCCGTAGCATGGCTCTCCGAGCCGTGCAGATGAGTCCGAAACGCTGGCCCAACCTGCACGGCTCGGAGAGCCATGCTACGGGGTTACGGCACACGGAGCGTGCCTACTACTTTGCGAGATCCGTCCTCAGTTGGAAAGCGGTCCATGCCGGATTTGAATCTGAAAGAACACCTGGTCAATCGCATTCTGCCGCGCGTGCAAATGCCGGCCCAGTACGTGGGCGGCGAGTTGAACGCGGTCCGCAAGGACCCGCGCGGCGTGCGCGGACGGCTGTGCCTGGCCTTTCCCGACGCGTACACGATCGGCATGAGCCACCACGGCTTGCAGGTGCTGTACTCGTTGATGAACGACCGCCCGGACTGGTATTGCGAGCGGGCGTTTACGCCTTGGCCGGACATGGAACAGCAACTGCGAGCGGCCGGCCTGCCGCTGTACAGCCTGGAATCGTACACGCCGCTGGCCGACTTCGACGTGCTCGGTTTCTCGTTGCAATACGAGATCTGCTACACCAACATCCTAACGATGCTCGACCTCGGCGGCATTCCGCTGCGCGGCGAAGCGCGGACCATGCAGCACCCGTTGGTGATCGCCGGCGGCCCCTGTGCGCAAAATCCGGAGCCGCTGGCCCCGTTTATCGATGTGTTCGTAACCGGTGACGGCGAACTGAGCTTGCCCCAAGTGTGCGACCTGTGGAAGGAACTGCAGGAAGCCTGCCGCTCGTTGGGCGGGTTGGCGGCCGGCGTTGCCGGGCAACAGCAGCGTGCGGAAGCGCTGGCCCAGTTGGCGGCCAGACTGCCGTTCGCCTACGTGCCGCGGTTCTACGAGCCCGAGTACCGCGACGGCCGGTTCGCGGCCCTGAACCGCACGCGGCCGGACGTGCCGGAAACGATCCAGCCGTGCGTGGTCGCCGACTTGGAATCCATCCTGTTGGCGACCAGGCCGATTGTGCCGTTTGTGGAATGCGTCCATGATCGCATCGCCATCGAGATCATGCGCGGCTGTCCCTGGCAGTGCCGATTCTGCCAAAGCACGGTCATCAAGCGCCCGTTGCGGTTCCGTTCGGTCAAGACGATTGTCGACGGGGCGCTGGAGACCTACTGGAACACGGGTTTCAACGAAGTGTCGCTGTTGTCGCTGTCCAGCAGCGATTATCCGCACTTTGAGGAGCTGGTGCGCGAACTAAAACGCGTGTTCCAGCCCTTGGGTGTCAACATCTCGGTGCCCAGCCTGAGGGTGAACGAGCAGCTGCGGACGATCGCCGAATTGATCGGGAACGAGCGGCGTTCGAGTCTGACGTTGGCGCCGGAAGTCGCCCGCGACGACATGCGGGAGCAGATCCGGAAGAAGATCAAGAATGAGGACCTGTACGAGGGCTGCCGCGTGGCGTTCCGCCACAACTACGAGAGCGTCAAGCTGTACTTCCTGTGCGGCTTGCCCGGCGAACGCCCGGCCGACTTGGACGGCATTTTGGAGATGGCCGAGACGATCGCCCGCATCGGCAAGGAAGAACGCGGCCGCTGGGCCCAAGTCACCGCCAGCGTGTCGAACTTTGTGCCCAAAGCCCACACGCCGTACCAGTGGAACGCGATGCAGACCCGCGAGTACTTTGAATCGGCCCACCGCCACTTGAGGAAACAGCAGCGGCGGCGAAGCAGCGTGAGCATCAAGTGCCACGACATCGAAACCAGCTTGGTCGAAGGCGTGCTCAGCCGCGGCGACCGCCGCGTGGCCGAAGCCATCGAGTTGGTCTGGCAGCGCGGAGCCCGAATGGACAGCTGGCGCGAGCACTTCGACCCGCACCGCTGGTGGCAAGCCCTAGCCGACGTGGGATTGGATGCGGAACAGCTGCTGCACACCCCCTACGACATCGACGCCCGGCTGCCGTGGGACCACGTGTGCGTCAAGTATGGCCGCGAGTTCCTGGAAAAGGAACAAGCCCGATCGGCGGTCCAGTTGCAGGCGATGGGCGATACGGTGTAGGTCGGCCCGCGCACCCGTGGCATCGGGAATTGCGGGATCTATCGGCTCACCAAAAGACACGAACTGGATAGTGAGCGAAGACGGCATCCGCGCTCACCAACACCGCCCCTTCCACACGGGCTTGTGCTGCCAGCAGCCGATCGAAGGGGTCCTTATGGACTGGCGGCAAGTTCTCGACCTCCAACACGTGTCGGCAGTTCACCGGCAGCAACTCGATACCGTTGGCCTGTTGCTGGTCGAGAATCTGTTTCAAGGGTAAGCGCAGCGTCAGTTTGCCGAGCTGTTGCTTGATGAGCATTTCCCAGACGCTGCCAACGCTCAACAGAATCGGGTTGCTGGGGTTGAGCAGGAACGCCAGGACGGTTGGCGACAGCCTCGCGGGTTCGCTGTCCCACCAGATAAAGGTATGGGTGTCCAGTATCCCGATCATGGCTGCCCCGTCCAGAAAGAGTCCGCCAAGGGCTCGTCGAAATCTTCCGACGTTTGGATCGCTCCAGGATGCAAGCCGGCAGTTCGTGGAGACGATTCCAGGGGTACTAGACGCGCCCGCGGAACCTGCTGTTCCGTGAGGACAACGTCGGCTCCGGATTCGGCCAAGGCCAGCACTTCCGCGAAACGGGCTCCCAGGTCTGATAGTTCAACTTGTGTGGATGACATTGGACACCAGCAATACGACGATCGTGTATCCCAAGCCACGACGCCCCGCTGCGCCGTTGCTCGAACCAAAGGCCCTTTCAACTTAAGCTTCCGAGGCCGGCGTCGTCAACTCCGAAGCGGAATTCTCCGCCACTTCCCGTGCGAGACTAACGAACCGCGGACATGCTTGCGACCGATCTGGCGAAATCTACAATGACAGGATCGGAGCCACTTAATTTTCGGAGCCTTGCGGCGACTTGTGGTCGTTTTTCTTTCATGCCTCGCGCAATATCGTCCTTCACCATTGCCTCGCCACTCCCCGATCGCGCCCGCCAACGCGTCGGGCGCGCGCTGCCGTTGCTCTTCTGGCTTTTCGTGCCCGCTGTCGTCTGGGCCGGCGAGGATTCGGACCCACGAGATGCCCGGCGGCTGTTCTTGACCGGGCGGTACGAGGAAGCAATCGAGGTGTATGAGGCACGGAGCGGCAAAGCCCCCCTGGTGGCCGCGTTGGGGCTGGCGGACTGCTACCGGGCCACGGGCCGTCTGCAGGAAGCCGAAGATGGCCTCCGCGCCGCACGCCAGCGGCAGCCGAAACACGCGGACTTGGCGGCCCAACTCGCCTTGTTTGCCTGGGAGCGCGGGGACCACGACCAAGCCCGCACACTGGCGGAAGCGGCGGTTCAAATCGATGCCAATCAGTTGACCGCCCGCTGGGTGTCGGCGGAATTGCATCGCGTGGCGGGTCGGCTGCGGGAATCCGAGCAGGGCTACGTGTGGTTCATCGACTACTACAACGCCCACGAGCGGTTCGAGCCGGACGAGTTGCGTTGGATCGGCTTGGCCTCCGCCCAGTACGCCCGCTGGAAGCGCAACAGCGGCCAATTTCGAGTCCTGGTCAACACGCTCTACCCGCGAGCGTTGAAACAGGACGCGAACTATTGGCCGGCGCATCTGGAGATGGCGTTGTTGTTCCTGGAGAAGTACAACGTGGCCGATGCCCGGGCGCACGTGGATGCGGCCTTGGCGATCAATCCCAACGCGGCCGAGGTCCACGCCGTGCGGGCGGCGCTGGCCCTGCAAGATTTTGACGTGCCCACAGCTCGCCGCGCCGTAGATCAGGCATTGGCGATCCAGCCACGGTTGTTGGTCGCCCATCAGCTGCGTGCGGATTTGCTGCTGGCCGAATTGCGGATCCAGGAAGCGATCGAGGCCCTGGACGCCGCGCGCCGGTTGAATCCGCTCGACGAAGGCACCTTGGGCAGGCTGGCCGCCGCCTACGCTGCGGCGGACGGGCTGAGCGACGTCGATGAGAAACCCGATTCGCGTTTCGCCAGGTTGGTGGACGAAGTCACTCGCCGCAATCCGCACTGCGGCGAGTTTTTCGCGGTTTTGGCCGACAGCCTGGACCGCATGCGGCGCTATCCGGACGCCGCGCGGTTCTGCCGGGAAGCGGATCGGCGCATGCCGCAGTTGTTGTATACGCGGGGGCAGCTCGGCTTGTTGCTGATGCGATTGGGCGACGAGACCGAGGCGCGCCAGTTGCTGGACGAATCGTTCCGCGATGATCCCTTCAACGTCCGCGTCCGCAATCAGCTCGAGGTCCTCGACGTTCTGCAGAACTACGGCGTACTGGAAACCGAGCATTTCGTGATCAAGTACGACGCGGCACGCGACGGGCTGTTGGCCCGGTACGCTTCGCAGTACCTGGAGGAGCAAGTCTATCCGGCCGCCGTCGCGATGTTCGGCTGCGAGCCGCCGCAGAAATCGCTGTTTGAAATCTTCAGCACGGCCAACGGCGTCAGCGGTCGCAGTTGGTTCAGCGCTCGCATGACCGGATTGCCGTTCGTAGGCACCGTGGCAGCTTGCGCCGGCAAGATCGTCGCGTTGACGTCTCCCAGCGAACTGCGTGAGAAATTCAATTGGGCGCGGGTGCTGCGGCACGAGTTCGTCCACGTGGTCACGCTCCAGCAGACGCGCTTCACGATTCCGCACTGGTACACAGAAGCCTTGGCCGTGCGGTTCGAGGACGTCCCGCGTCCGGCGGTCTGGAACGAAGTCCTGGTCCGGCGAGCCAAGGCCGGCACCCTGCTCAATTTGGATTCGATCAATCTGGGGTTCATCCGGCCTAAGAATCAGGACGAATGGGCTCTGGCGTATTGCCAAGCGGAATTGTACGCGGAGTTCATGGTTGCCTGCTACGGCGAGGATTCCCCAGTCAAGCTGCTGCGGGCCTACGCCGACAACTTGGCCACGGATGCCGCCATCCGACACTGTTTCGGGGTGGACAAGGCCGAGTTTGAGAAATCGTATCGGGCCTATGTCGATCAGGTTGTCAGTGGATTGCAGGACATCATCGACTCCAAGCCCCGGAGCCTGCAGGAGTTGAAGCAGCTCGCGAGCGAATCCCCCCAAAATGCCGATGCCTGGGCGGAATTGGCTCGCGAGTACCTGCGTGCCGGCGATTCGATTCGTGCGCGGGAAAATGCCACGAAAGCCCAGCAACTGCGGGAAAATCACCCGCTAGCCGCGCTTGTCCTGGCTCGTCTGGAACTGGCCGCCGGGAACGTGGAAGACGCGATCCAGTTGCTGAAGCAATCGCTGGACGAGCAATCGCCGCAACCGGACGCGTTGGCTCTGCTGGCGGGTTTGAAGAGGAAGGGCGGCGATTTTTCGGAGGCTCAGAGACTGTACCGCCTGGGTGCCGAACGCTATCCTCATGCGGACAAATGGCAGAAATCTCTGGCCAGCGTCTACCTGGAAACAGGTGAGAAACGTAAATTAAGGGACAGTCTGCGGCGGTTGGCAGAGTCCGACCACGACAATGGGGTGTTCCGAAAGAAGCTGCTGGAGTTGGCCCTCGAAGCCGAGGATTTCGAGGACGCGATCCGTTGGGGGATCGAGGCTCTGCAGATTGACGTGACGGACGCCGAAGTCCATGCGCAGTTGGGGAAAGCTCTCGGCGCAACCGAGAAGTTCGTTCCGGCGATCGAGGAACTTCAAGCGGCCGTAAGACTTGCGCCGCAGGAGGTCGATTGGCAGCTGGAGTTGGCCAACGTCTGCCTGCGGGCCGGCCGTACGGAGCAGGCAGTCCAAGTGTTGAAGGAGTTGCTGGCGAAGTATCCCAATTTGGAGGCGGCCAAGCGGTTGCTGAAACGGACTGAAGAGTGACCGGTGACCGGTGACCGGTGACCGGTGATCGGTGATCGGTGTTGCTGAGACGGACTGAAGGGTGAGCGGCCACAGTGAACGGGGGCCGCATTCGTAGCATGGCTCTCCGAGCCGTGCGGATATTCGGGGATTTTTCGACGAAGTGTACGGCTGGGCGAGAGGTGCTACGACCGTCGCAAGACAGGAAGCGGACGGCACACGGAGTGTGCCTGCTACTTTGAGGAGAACCGAAGACTGTGACTCAGGAAACGCCCCATCCGCCAGAGCGTGCCGGCCATCGGCAGGTCGCCTTCGACGACTTTCAGCAGCTGATTCGCAACATGTACCTGGAGAAGGACTTGGCACGCGGCATCGACGGGACGTTCATGTGGTTCATGGAGGAGGTGGGCGAGTTGGCGGCGGCGTTGCGGGACGGGTCGCACGACGACAAAATGGAAGAATTCGCCGACGTCATCGCTTGGCTGACCACCATGGCGAACGTCGTCGGCGTGAACCTCAGCGAGGCCGTCACGCGCAAATACGGCGGCGGCTGTCCCGGCTGCGGCCACTTCGTGTGTACGTGCTCGCTGACGGAGAAGCCGTAGCCCAATTGTCCAGAAACTGATTACCGTTGTCACTGTTTGACGCCGAATTGGCCAACTGATGCATTTCTCCGCCGTTAAGTATCTCGTAATCGCTGTCGGCCTGTGGTGGCTTTCGTCCGCCGTCGCCGGGCTTGCCGCCGACCGGGCGCTCTCCGGCGTAACCATCGACGACGTGCGCGTCGGCTTGGGCGGCGTATACAAAGTCGGCCACTGGACGCCGGTCTGGGTGACACTTTCCAACGCCGGTGCGGAGGTCGACGTCCAACTGCAGATCGCTGCTCGCGACGGCGAGGGCGTCCAGGCGGTCCTCGTACGTTCCCCGGATATCCGCGTTCGTTTGAAGGCCGGCGGCAAAGCGACGGCACTGCAATACATGAAGGCCGGTCGAGCGGGCAGCGGTTTGACCGTTCGTGTTGTGGGAGATCAGGGCGAGTTGGCCAGCCGGACCTTTTCGTCCTCGTCCGGCGAGTTGGGGCCAGCGGAGCCGTCCACCCAGGAGTTGATCGTCAGTCTGGGGCCGGCGGCCGGGGTCGAGGAAGCGGCTCGCAAGACGCGGCGGGACCGGTCGCAGCCGGTGACTGTCTGCACGGTCTCCGATCGGAGCGAGTTGCCGACCGAGTGGTACGGGTACGAAGGCGTCGACACGGTGTTCGCAACGACCGGCGACGCCGGGGTCCTCGAACAGCTGACGGACGTGCAGTTCGAGGCCCTGGATCGCTGGCTGAAATTGGGCGGCCGGATGGTGTTGTGCGTGGGACGCCGCGGCGCGGAGGTGTTCGCGCCCGGCAGCCGCTTGGCCCGTTTCTCGCCGGGGAAACAGGCCGAAGTGGTCACGCAGCGGGTCACGTCGGGCTTGGAAAACTATGCGGGATCGAGCGAGCGGCTGGACGCGATCGGCGGCCAGCGGGCCCGCCGCTTCGGCGTGTCCATGACCGCCCTGACCGACGTGCAGGGCTTGATCGAGAGCACGGAAGTCGGCGGGCCGACAGGACGCTTGCACACGATCGTCCGGTGTCCTTATGGACTGGGCCAATTGGTTTTCCTGGCGTTCGACCCCGAGCTGCCGCCGTTCGACAAGTGGCAGGGTCGCGCGGCGCTGATGGTCAGAGTGTTGCACATCGCCGGCGCCGGCCGTCAGGCGGAAGCCGAAGCCGACGCCCGGCTCGGTCAAGTTGCCCACCTTGGGTACGAAGACCTGGCGGGGCAACTGCGTTCAGCGCTGGATCAATTCCCCGGAGTGACGCGCGTACACTTCTCCTGGGTTGCCGGACTCATCACGCTTTACCTCGTGTTGATCGGCCCGGTGGATTACTTCTTGCTCAAGCGGCTTCGCCGCTTGACTTGGACCTGGTTGACTTTTCCCCTGATCACCATTGTTTTTTGCGGGTTCGCGTACGAGTTGGCCCAGCGGCTGTCGGGCCCGCGGGTTCACGTCAATCAGGTCGATCTGGTTGATGTTGCGTTGGATCAGGGCGTCGTGCGCGGCTCGTCGTGGGCCCACCTGCACAGTCCTGCCACGCGGGAATTCACGCTGGCGTGGGAAGGGAACTGGCCGCTGACGCAAGCCGGCGGCGGCGACCAGGGCCGAATCCTCGCTTGGGGGGGGCTGCCGGGGCGAGGGTTGGGCGGTCTGGACGGCACGGCCGGTGCGGTGCTGTTTGACGGACCTTACACCGTCACGGCGCGCCAGTCACGGCCGTCGGCCGGCTCCCTTGGTCCGGCGGCCGTCCATGCCTCCGCCGGATCGACGGAGCGGGCTCTGTTCGACTTTGCGGTCTCCGGTTTGCCCATCGAGGTTTTAGGAACCAAGAGCCTGGCGGGCGTCTGGTGGCAGATCGGCGAGTTGCCGCCGCAGCGGCTGACGGCCGACGTCAGCGGACTGCTGAGCGGGCGTCTGACCAACCCGCTGAAGGTCGAGTTGACGGAGTGCATGGTCGTGTACGAGAACTGGGTTTATCCGGTGGCGGGGGCCCTTCGTCCCGGTCAGTCCGTGTCGTTTGACGGCGTCTCTCCGCGGAACCTGGAGTGGCACCTCTCGCGGCGGCGGGTGGTCGAGACGAAGGACGTGGGCACGCCGTGGGAACAAACGAGTGTGGATGTGCCCCGGATCCTGGAAGTGATGATGTTCTACAAGGCGGCTGGGGGCGCGGACTACACCGGTCTGACGCACCGCTATCAGCCGGCCATCGACCTGAGCGACCATTTGCGCACGGGGCGAGCGATTCTCGTCGGCCGCAGCGCGGCAGCCGGCAGCCGGCTGGGCCAGCCGGACGAGACGTGGGCCGAGAGCAACCTTCGGCAATGGACTTTTTACCGTGTGGTGTTCCCCGTGGACCGATCGGAAAGGGCGGCTGTTCCGTGATTGAGACGCACGATTTGACGAAGAAGTACGGCGAGTTGTTCGCCATCCGCTCCATCGACTTGAAGCTGGACGAGGGCGACTTGTTCGGTTTCATCGGTCCCAACGGAGCGGGCAAGACCACGACCATGCGGATCGTCGCCACGCTGCTCAATCCCACCTGGGGCGAGGCGTACGTGTGCGGCAACTCGATCTATACCAAGCCCAAGGAAATCCGCCGCCTGGTCGGTTACATGCCCGATTTCTTCGGTGTGTACGACGACATGCGGGTGATCGAGTACCTGGAATTCTTCGCCGCCGCCTATCGTATCCGAGGCGAGCGGCGCCGGACACTGTGCAACGAAATGCTGGAAATCGTCGACCTGGACTTCAAACGCGACGCTTACGCCAACACCCTTTCCCGCGGCCAGACGCAACGCTTGGGACTGGCCCGCACGCTGCTGCACGATCCCCAAGTGCTGTTGTTGGACGAGCCGTTGAGCGGCCTGGATCCGCGGGCCCGCATCGAAATGCGGAACCTGCTTCGCCGGCTGGGCCAGATGGGAAAGACGATTATCGTGTCCAGCCACATCCTGCCGGAGTTGGCCGACATCTGCAACAAAATCGGCATCATCGACCGGGGCGTCTTGGGCGTCAACGCATCGGTGGCGGACGTCATGAAACAGGTTCGCCAACGGACCGTGCTGCACGTGGCGGTGAAAGAGAACTTGGAAGCCGCCGCCCGGCTGCTGGAGCAGCACGAACAAGTGGAAAAGGTGGAACTCGCCGATCGCCGCATCGCCGTGACGCTGAAGCAGGGCGCCGACGACTACAGCGAGATCCCCTCCTGGCTCATCCAGCACGGCCACAAGCTGACCCTGTTCCGCGAGGAAGACGTCAGCCTGGAATCCGCCTTCATGGCTCTGACCAAGGGCATGGGCGCCAAGACGTGACGCATCTGCCGATCGGTTCCGAACCCTGGCGAACGGTGAGGCGTTAGCCCACCGGTTTTGAACCCTGGCAAACGGTGGATTAACTGACATGACACGGCGTATATACAGAATGACGGGCGGAACTCTTCCATGACCTGACCTGCACGTCATTTTTCTGTCACCCCATCTTTCCGTCAGCTTGCCCTCTTCTTTCTGCGCGATTAGTCCCTGTCGCACGACTCAGGGTTGCGGCGTGGTTGGTAACCGGATGTGTCCCGTGAACCCGCCTCGCGGTGGCAGGCGGATTTCCAGCGGCTGGTCGGCACGGATAGGGACATCGCGGGAGGCGAAACTACGATCCTCGGCTCCGTCCTCGATCAGGCTCAGCGTGTACCCGCCGTCGGGCAGAAACCGCCAATTCAACTGGACCGCTTGCGGCTGCTCCTGCCCGTTGATCCCGCCCAGGTACCAATCCGAGCCTTTGCGCCGGGCCACGGCCAGCCACTTGCCGGGGTAGCCGCCCAGCAATCGCGTATCGTCCCAGGCGACCGGGATGGTCTTCAGCCACTGCATCGGCGCCGGCGGCAACTGGCGATAGGCACTCACGCGGTCGGCAAAGTGCAGCAGACCGGACTCGAACACGACGCTCAGCGCCAATTCGTGGCCGACCGTCGTGCGGGGCGCGTGGCCGCCGTTGGTGAAGGCCACCGGCGTATAGTCCATCGGGCCGACGACGTTTCGCGTGAAGCACAGAATCGTGTTGTGCCACGGCGCCTTTTCGGGGTACTCGGGCGAGAACGTGTAGTTCTCGGCACCCCGCACGGCCTCCATCGACAACAGGTGCGGCCAGGTCCGCGACCAGCCGCGAGGCATGGTGCAGCCGTGGAAATTGATCAACAGCTGGAACTCGGCGGCGTCGCGCAATATGTCTTGGTACAGCTGCATGATGTTCTGCTTGTCGCTCTGGAAGAAATCCACCTTGATGCCCTTCACGCCCCACTTCTTGAGCAACTCGAATTCGAAGCGCCGCACCTCGGCCTGATCCATACAGCCCCGCGGCTTCTCGGTCACGAAGTTGTGCGGACCGCCGGAGTTGTACCACAGCAGCAGCCCCACGCCCTTGCCGGCCGCGTAGCGCGCCAACTGCCGCACGTCGCCGCCGTCCATCAGCGTCCAGTTGGCGTCGACCAGGCTGTACTCCCAGCCCATCTCGGCGGCCAGGTCCACGAACTCGCGGAGCTTGACAAAGTCCCGCGAGCTGTCGTGATCCGACCACCAACTCCAGGATACCCGTCCGGGCTTGATCCAGTCCGTGTCCTGGACCGCGCAGGGCGGATTCAGATCCTCGATCAACGTCGACTCGAAGATGCCGGCCAACGTGTCGGCCACCAGGATCACGCGCCAGGGCGTATGCCAGGGCAGCGTCGATTGCGGGCAGACGTCGCCAGCGCCGTTGCCCTCGCCGGCTTGCGGAAAGCGAATCCGGTACTCGCCCTGTTCTGGCTGCGCACCCAACCGCGTGCCGCAGTACGTTCCGTCCACCGCCGACTCGGCCAGCAACAGCCAGTGCTTGCTACCCGGCGTTTGAAACAGAGCCGGCAGGCACCAGCCGGCTTCTCCGGGCGCCGCTGTCCCGGCCGGGATGCCGTTCTGGAAGTACTCCTCGTATGCCGGCGTCCATTGGGAAGGCTCCTGGTAGGGTTGAATCCAGGCTAGGGAACCCTTCGGCAGGCGGAATCCGGTCGCTTCGCCGACCACGGTCCGCCGCGTTTCCTCACGTTCCGGAAATTCGTACCGAAACGCCACACCGTCATTGGCGACGCGAAACTTGACCACGAGCTTCGCGCCCGCAGGGTTCTCGAAGGTGAAGCTTTGTTGCCTCGCCAAACTGCGGCGCACCGAACGCTTGCCGTGCAACGCCCGATACGTTTCGTCGATCATCTGCAACTGGCCAACCTCGATCAACCGCAGGGAACCGACGAACTTCTGGTCGTCGCGTTCGATGCCCAGCGGCGACCAGGGCAAGACCTCGGCCTTGGTTTCTCCCTGCCCGCGCTCGACGCGGTAGGCCAAGCGGGCCAGAGCCGGAGCATCCGCCCCACTCGCCGGCACCATCCGCGTCAGCGTGACAGTCGTTTGCCCATCCGGTGACGTCACGGACCAGGGGCCCTCAGCGGCCGTGACGGCGGCCGCAACCTGGGACAAGATCGAAAGCGAACACGCGACGAACATGCTGAACCTACTCATCGAAAGAACTCCCGAAGTCTGTGCAAAAATGGACGATACGAAAGCCCCAGCGTCGGCGAGCGGTGTGGCGTTAGCCCACCGGTATGGCGTTAGCCCACCGGCGTCTCTTGGGGAGAACCGATGGGTTACCGCGCACCGCTGGCCAGGACCCAAGGCACGTCCGCCGAGGTAAGGCAGTCGAACCAAGACCTCCCAGGAACCCTGCTATCGACGGCATTATGACAGAAAAATGGATGACAGAAAGATGCCCGGCGCGGCAGGAGGAAATGGGACGCCTGGCTTGACGCGAGCCGCGCGTCCGGCCACGATGAAAGCCTTCGAGTTCCACCTCTTGCCAGGAGTTGACGCCATGAATCGAATCCTAAGCTGGACCTGCCGGCCGCTGCTGCTGGCGATTGTTTGCGTGTTGAGCTTGTCGGTGGCTCGCGCGGCCGAGCTGCCGAACATCTTGTGGATCACGTGCGAAGATACGGGGCCGGAACTCGGCTGCTACGGCGACCGGTACGCTCAGACGCCGAACCTGGACCGACTGGCCGAGAAAAGCCTGCGGTATTTGCGGGCCTGGTCGAACGCGCCCGTGTGCGCTCCGGCTCGGACGACGATCATCAGCGGCGTGTATCCGACCTGCCTGGGCGCGGAACACATGCGGAGCGAGGTCCGCATGCCGGAGTTCATGAAGATGTATCCGCAGTTGCTCCGTGAGCGCGGCTACTACTGTACGAACAACAGCAAGGAAGACTACAACCTGACCAAGCCGGGCCAGGTGTGGGACGACTCGTCCGGCAAGGCCCACTGGAAGACCCGCCAGCCGGGGCAACCGTTCTTTGCGATTTTTAACATCACGGTCACCCACGAAAGCCAAATCCGCGTGCGGCCCCACACGCTGGTCCACGATCCGGCCCAAGCGCCGCTGCCGGCCTATCACCCCGATACGCCCGAAGTCCGCCACGATTGGGCGCAGTATTACGACAAGGTCACCGAGATGGACACGCAGGCCGGCCAGCGGCTGAAGGAACTCGAAGAAGCCGGTTTGGCGGACGACACCATCATCTTTTTCTACGGCGACCACGGCTCGGGCATGCCGCGCAGCAAACGCTGGCCGTACGACTCGGGCCTGCACGTGCCCTTGATCGTACACGTGCCGGACAAATTTCGCGAACTGGCCCCGAAAGACTACCAGCCGGGCGGCGCCACGGGCCGCTTAGTCGCGTTCGTGGATCTGGCGCCGACGCTGTTGAGTCTGGCCGGCGTCAAGCCGCCGGAATGGATGCAGGGTCATGCGTTCCTGGGCCGATTCGAAGCGCCGCCGCAGAAATACCTGTTCGGCTTTCGCGGGCGGATGGACGAACGCTACGACATGGTCCGCTCGGTGCGCAACGAGCGCTACCTGTACGTTCGCAACTACATGCCGCACTTGATCTACGGCCAGTACCTGAACTACATGTTCCAGACGCCGACCACGCAAGTCTGGAAGAAGTTGTACGACGAAGGCAAGCTGCAGCCTCCCCAGACGTTCTTCTGGGAGCCGAAAGCGGCGGAGGAGTTGTACGATCTGCAAGCCGATCCGGATGAAGTCCACAACCTGGTTGGCTCGGCGGAACACCAAGGGGTCTTGGAGGAACTGCGCCGGGCCCACCGCGAGCACGTCTTGGCCGTGCGCGATGTGGGCTTTCTGTCCGAGGCCGAGATGCACCGCCGCGCCGGCGAGACGACGCTGTACGAGTTCGGGCACGATCGCCAGCGCTATCCGTTGGAGAAGATCCTGGACATGGCGCAGCGAGCGACCGCGCGGGATGCCGGTGCCGTGGACGATTTGCGAGCCGCGCTGCGGGACGCCGACAGCGGCGTGCGGTATTGGGCGGCTCAGGGCCTGCTGATTCGCGGCAGGGCTGGCGTCACGGCAGCAGCGGACGAGTTGCAGGCGGCTTTGAAAGACGAGTCGCCGACGGTTCGCATCATCGCGGCTCGAGCGCTCGGCCAGTATGGCGGTCCGGCGGATCTGAAGGCGGCTTTGGCCGTTTTGGAGGAACTGGCCTCTCCGCAGAAGAACGGCGCGTACGCCTCGATACTCGCGCTCAATGCGATCGACGCGTTGGGCGACAATGCCGCGCCGCTGCAGGCAATGCTCAAAGATCTGCCGCAACAGGACCGTGCGGCCCCCGGCCGCGCCAACGGTTACGTTTCGCGGTTGCTGGAGGAAATCGCCGGTGTGAAACCGGCCAAGCCGGCTGCTAAACCGAAACGCGCCAAGGCCAAGAAGGCGGCGTAGGCCGACGGAGTCGCTTTTGGAGTGCGGTGCCTTGTCACCGCTTTGGCACGACGGTGAGGCAACGCTGCCGGCTTGGGTTCCGGCGCGTTGCTGCGCGTCCTGAACCCAGTCAGCCGCGGCGCTGCACGGCGACCACCAGAGCGGTGACAAGGCACCGCCAAGACCACGGCATTCCGGCGGCGTGCGAGCGAGCCGTGCCATACGCGCAGGGCCATGCCCGTCATTGATGCGAGCCGCAACATCGCTTGTATTTGCGTCCGCTCCCGCACGGACAAGGTGCATTGCGGCCGGTTCCTGGGTACCGGTTCGTCGGGGACGGCACGACGCCGGGCACAGCGGCGCTCGTGTGGTTACCGCCGCCACACTCGAAAAGCAGCCCTGCGCGACGGCGTCTCGATTTCAGGCCGCCTTGCGGAACACCAGGCAGGTATTGCTGCCGCCGAAGCCGAACGAGTTGGAGGCGGCGACGCGTACGGGGGCGGGGCACGCGTGGTGTGGCACGTGTTGCAGATCGCATTCCGGGTCTGGGTCGTCCAGGTTGATCGTCGGCGGGACGGCTTGATGCTCGATGGCGACCAGGCAGGCCAGGGCTTCCACGGCCGCCGCGCCGCTGAGCAGATGCCCCGTCATGCTCTTGGTCGAGCTGACGGGAACGCGCGAGACGGCATCGCCCAAAGCCAGTTGCAGCACGCGGGCTTCGGCGCGATCGCCCACCGGCGTGCCGGCCGCGTGGGCATTCACATAGTCGACATCCTCCGGGTTGGCGCCGGCGTCGTCCAAGGCCAGGCGGACCGCCCGGCTGGCCGACTGCGGCTCGCTGCTGGGGATGACCATGTGCGAGGCGTCGCTGGTGGCGCCGAAGCCGGCGAACTCGGCGTAGCAGGAGGCGTTCCGGCGGCGGGCTTTGGCGTCCCCTTCCAACACGAACACGCTCCCACCTTCGCCCATCACGAATCCGTCGCGGGCCTGGTCGAAAGGACGGGACGCCAGGGACGGCGAATCGTCGCGGCGTGACAAGGCGCGCAGGTTGTAGAACCCGGCGTAGGACATCGGAGTGATCAGGTCGCAGCCGCCGGCCAGGCAGACGTCGACCCAGCCGAGTTGAATCCAGCGCCGCGCGAGGCCCAGCGCGTATCCGCCGCTGGCACAGGCGGCCGCCACGGAGACGGCGGGGCCGCTGAGTCCCAGTTCGTGCTGGACGAAATGCACCACCGAGCACACATCGCGGTCCGGTGTGTAGACTCGGTTTCCGCCCGCCAGCGTGTCCAGTTCCCAGACGCGCAGGTATTCGGCGCCCAAGCCCAACACGAGGCCGATCCGCAGATGGCCACGCTCCTCGTCCAGGCCGGCGTCAGCCAGCGCTCGAGCCGTGCAACTCAGGACCAGCTGTTCCAGGCGGTTGTGGTGGCGAAACCTCGCCGCGTCCCAGCCCGATGGAATCGGGATCTCGTCCACGGCGGCGATGAATTGGTGCGGGCCGAGTCCCTGCGGGACCAGCGAACGCGCGACCACGCCCGATTTCCCGCCCAACAGGTTTTCAGCAAACGTCGCGAAGTCGCTGCCCAGCGGCGTGGCCGCTCCAACCCCCGTGATCCAAACGCGTTGCGTCATGTTCAGGCCGCCTTTGCGTGCATGAGATAATTCGCCTGGGCCAATTCGACTCGGCCGCCCCAAGGCAAGCCGAACGACCAGGGGGCCGATCTCCTGCCGGCACCCTCGGCCAGCCAGCTTGCCAAGTCGGCCAACGGCGCGGCGCTACGTTGGGTCCCCCCAGCGACGGCCCGCTCCTCCGCCTGCGACACGACGCGGACCAGAGTGCCCATCGCGTCCGCTTCGGGACATGCCGTCCACCGCAGCGTCAGACCAGCCTGCTGCCCCGATTCGACACTGCGCAGCCCCAAGGCCACGGCCAGACACGTCGTTTCCGTCTGAGTCGATCCCAGACCGTCCGGCACGGGCTCGGGCCACCATTGGGTCAGCACCAGCCACAGGCCGGGCAGGAGGCGGTGGTCCACCAGCGTCATCGCCACGGTCAGCCCCTCGGCCAACGCTTCGGGGCCGCCGCCGATGCCGAAGTTCAGTCCGTGCATCGCCAGACTGATGCTGATCGCACTGGAGACCGAATGCAGCGAATTCTGAGGGATGATGTGGGGTGAGATGGCAGCCGGTCCGCCCTGCTCGTACTTCTGAAACGTGAGCGCGCCGCTCAAGCGACCGGGAAACATCGGTGCGGCGACCACGCCCCACTCGTCGAAACACACATCGCGCAGCGGCTCTTCATCCATGGCCTGCAACACGGCGGCCAGTCCCACCACCGTCTGCTCGTCAGAATGACGCAAGAACCGGGGTGGGATCGGCCGGCGGTCGGAGCCGCCGGGATTCTCGCGAAGTGCGGAAATCGCCGTTCGCGAGGCCGTTGTCACGCCCTGCGCCGCCACGGCACATTCAAAGGTCGCTCGGAAAGATCGAACAGACATCGGCATTCCCCGGAGCGGGAGAAGGAAGAAACAAAGGCAAACGCTCAAGCACGAGTCGGCTCGTCGTGCCGCCTGCAGGCGGTCGGCTCAAGACCGGCTGAAGCCGGCACTACCAACGGACGGAACGTGCTGCGCGGCTGCCTGCCGTCAGGGACCACGCAGCGCCCTCTCGCTGGAGGCCGTGCGCCGCGTCCCGATCGAAGGCGACGTCCAAGCCGCGCGGAAACGCCGGACGTCAGGCCGCTCTTCGTTCCAGCCGGCCGCCGGTCTTGACCTGCAACAGGTCCAACATCCGCCCGACCGTCGTCACGCCGTTCAACTCGTCGCTCTCGATCTTGATGTTCAGACGCGTCTCGGTCTTGAGAATCAGGCTGACCATGTCCAGCGAATCGAGTCTCAGGCCGGTCCGCAGGTCGGTGTCATCGTCAATATCCGTGAACTTGTCGCCGGTTTCGTCTTCGACCAATTCCAGCAACACCTGGGCAAGTTCTGTGCGATCCATCGCGAATTAGCTCCTCATGGTTACAGGGACTTCGACGAGAACATTCGGGAAACGTTCGGACGATGCTGCTCGCACAGCGCCAAGTGCGGAGGCAGGCATGGGACCGTCACCGTGCGCGCACGATGGCGAAACCATCTGTTGGGCCCGTTGCTCCGCTGCACTCGTGGCGGCCAGCAACGCTTCTTCCACGCGGCGACGGTGGTGCTCGATGCCGTCGGTGTCAAGATCCGGCGGCACGATCAGGGGTTCGCCGAGGACGCCGACCATCGTGCTGAAGGGACGCGGAACGGCGAATCGGTCCCAGCTTCGCGCACGCCAAGCATGGGTAAATCCGACACCCAGCGGGACGATGGGCAGGCCGGCACGCGATGCTAGCAGCACGATTCCGCTCTTCACTTGCCGGCGAGGTCCACGCGGGCCGTCGGGCGTGATGGCCCAATGCGACTTCAGATCGTCTCGCAGCAGCTCCAGCAAGGCCTGCGCCCCACCTCGCTTTGGGGACCCGCGCACGGTGCCCAATCCCAAGTGGTGGCAGACCTGGGCGATCAGCTCGCCATCGGCACTCTGGCTGATCATGACTCGAACTCTGGTCCGGATCTTGGCCGGAGCCAAGAGCGTTTCGTGCCAGAAGGCATAGATGAGCGGTTGAACGTTCGGGTCCGGCGGATGCACGGTTCCAGCGGCTGAAAAGGCCCGTGCGCGCACCGTCTTCAGCCACGCTCGCAGCAACAGCGAACTGGAGAAGGCCGCCAGCCGAATCAGCCATGGATGACGCAGTTTCACG
>CAYPGE010000100.1:0-23503 GCA_964409865.1 uncultured Pirellulaceae bacterium | reverse complement strand
TGAAAGACCGATCCTCTTTTCCCCTCCGTGGTATTGCCATGCCATCCGTGGGGCCGCACGAAGGCTTGTATCTTCTGGGACCGGACCATCCGCCGCGCGGATCGTAACCTACAGTTCTTTGACGGCCCACAGAATCGAACTCCTGCTGGGATCAGCGGCGAACCGAAGCCTGGATTCGGTTGATGCGGGTCGTCGGGTTTTTGCCGGCGAAGACCGGCTGCCTTTCCATTCCATCGTCTCCCGGCGCCGAATTCCCCGAGGCGGTCTCGCGATCGCCCGCCCATCAGGGACATCACCATGCATTGCCACGAGTTGGCTCGACGAATCGAACGGCTGCAGCCGGAGGCGGACGTCCGCAACGTCGCCCGGTTGTGCCTGTTGCTGGCGAATTCGACTCCGAATGTTGCGCAGCTCGAAGACGACCAGCAACTGGCGACCGCCTGGCAGGAAATCTACTTGCGCGTGCAGGCGAGCGCCGATCAGCACGCGGCCATGACGGAGGAGTTGGACAGCCTGGCTCGTGCGGACCCGAAACGCTTTACCGCCGACCAGATCTGGGTGCTGATCCGGGCGATCAAGGTGCAGAGTCAGATTCTGCAGATGTACCTTGGCGAATCCTCGCTGCCGGTGTAAAACCGGAACACGATGACCGTGCGAACCGTTCCCGGACTCTTCATCACCGGCACCGACACCGGCGTGGGCAAGACCCGCGTGGCAGCTTGCATCGCTCGAACATTCGCTGGCAGCGGCTTGCGAGTCGGCGTCTACAAGCCGGTGGCCAGCGGCTGCCGGCGCGTGGCTGGGGAACTGATCAGCGAGGATGCCGTTGAACTCTGGGAGGCCGCCGGACGGCCAGGGGAGTTGAGCGAGGTTTGCCCGCAACGGTTCGCAGCACCGCTGGCGCCCCCGCTGGCAGCACGCGCCGAAGGCCGCGCGGTCGATGTGACGCGGCTCCGTTACGGATTGGAGTACTGGCGCCGGCGCGCGGACCTGGTCCTGGTGGAAGGCGCAGGTGGCTTGCTGTCGCCCCTGACGGAGACGGAATTCGTCGCCGATTTGGCTGCCGACTTCGGGTTCCCGCTGTTGGTGGTCGCGGCCAATGCGCTGGGCGTCATCAACCAGACGCTGCAAACACTGATCGTTGCGTCCGTTTTCCGCGGGGGTCTGGAAGTTGCCGGCGTCGTGCTGAACCACCCGCGTCCGCCATCGCCGCACGACCTCAGTTTGGCGACCAATCGGGCTGAATTGGAACGTCGCAGCGGAGCCCCGATTCTGGCCGAACTCGCGTGGCAGGCTGAGAGTTTTGATCGGGCCGTGTACTGGCAGGAACTGGCTCGCGAGGGCAAGAGAAACCCGGCTGTGTTGGAAAAGCCGGGACTGTAAAGCCCCCCCTCACGAGGCCACGGCCATCGCCTCCGCCTGCCTCGACGGTTCCTCACGTCGGGTGTCCATGCCTAGCCGCATCACCACGCTCCAGCGCGCCTCCGCGTCGCCGCGGACGAGCCAGTGGGGCTGAACGACGACCGACTGGTGGACGAGTTCGATCCCCGACTCGGACTGACTGATCGTCCCCACGGGAAACGCCCAGATGCCCGACGGACGGTTCAGTTCCAGATGCGCTGCCAGCCCCAGCCACTGGTCGACCAGTCCCAGCGACGTGGCGTCGTGAAGGTCCAATTCGGTTCCCAAATGGCCCAGCCTGGCTCCGCTGCCGTCGTCGAAATAGCGGTCATCGGCGCCGGGCGGCATCCCGGCAAAATTGAATTCGACGCTGAAGTGCAAGAGGGCATCGTGGGGGATGCCCTCGATCAAGTAGGCGACCTCCAGCACGGATGAATTCGATTCGAGGGTGACGCCCTTGGTGATTTTCAAGGGGATGCCCCACGCGTTGCCCTGCTTGGAGAGCAGCACCTGGATGCGGTCCGATGTCTTTCTCAACCGGGCTTCGTACAATCCGCCGGCGAAGTCGCCACGTTCCATGGCCTCCCCGGTCACGACCGCCGCCAGGGTGGCGTCGTTGTCGTAGAAGTGATCCACCAGGCTCTTGCGGGGATATCGATCGTAGCGGAGCAAGCGATCCAAACCGTCTTGCTTGAACACCACGCGATCGTGAATGCTGGCGCAGCCGTCTCCGCTGCCGGAGGGGCCCGTCAGGACCTTGCGGTGATAGGCTTCGGGCCGCCGGGACAGCGTGGCCAGCGCGTTGTGGCAAATGGACCGGACGTCCAATTCGTACATCTGCCCCCCGCAGGCCGGCGCCAGCAGGGCCACCAGTTGATCGTTGACCAGCCGCACTTCCTGCCGCGCGTCGAAGTTGTAGTCGTCCACCGACGCTTCGACGTGCCCGTTGCTGTGCCCGTTGGCCGTGGCCTTGTCCAGCAGGTTATCCGCCGCGATCAGGTGGTTGTACACGGCGCTGCGCAGATGCGGCAAATAGATCCCGCCAAAGGCTCCGTGCCAATAGCTGCAGTTGCACTGGCCGCGGTACAGTTCGCGCCGCGCCCATTCAAAATCCTCGCCCCTGGCGCCCTCGCGCTCCGCCCGCTGGAGGCGGCGGCTGACCATCATCATGCGGCTGTACATCTCGTTCGCTTCGGGGTACTTGACCTTGAAGTTCCGCCAGCAGCCGCCCCGTACGAAAGGCTTGATGCGAGGCCACCGCTGGTCGTGCTCCAATTCGTGAACCGCGCTCTCGTACGCCAACTGCTGCGTCACCGGCAACGCCCACTCCGTCATTTCCCGATAGCTGCAGTCCGGAAGGTAAATCTTGCCCAACGGCGGAACATGGTCCACGGCGTCCGCTAGCGTTGTCGATTGCAGCCAATCGCGGTTGGCGGCCAAGGCGTCGAAGAAACGCCGCAACCATCCGTCTTGGTAGCAATGTTTGTGTGTGCCCGGCCAGGTTCCGAATTTTTCGCCGTCGTCGCCGAACACGGCGACCGCCTGCGGGTGCTCCACGGAGATGCCTCGCAGGTACTCCACGGTCTCGTGCGGGTCGCGGAACGGGATCAAGTACCGCAGTCGCTCGCTGCCGGGGAAGATACTCAGCGTCCGGCCCTCGTCCTCGGTAATGTAGTATCCGTGCAGCCGTTCTTCGCTCAGGCCCGCGTTGCGAAAGTGATAGTCGTCCAGCACGGTGTACTGGATTCCTGCCGCGCTGACATCGCTGGTCAGCGATTGTTCCCAGACGCGTTCCGGCATCCAAATGCCTCGCACGCGGGCGCCCAGTTGATTCTCCAGCCATTGGGTGTACGTCTGAATCTGTCCCAGACGGTCGCGGGACGGAATCATGGTCAGGATGGGCTCGTAAAACGCCCCGCCGATAATCTCGACGCGGCCGGCTGCCACGAGGGCCGACAATCGCTGCACGTACTCGGGATGGCGTGCTTCCAGCCATTCCATCAGCGGTCCGCTGGTGTGCAGCGAGATGCGAAGCGCATCGTAGGATTCGAAGACATCCAGGAACGGGCGGTAGCTTTCCTGGTAGGCCCCCTCGAAAACCTGATCAAAGTTCCCGATCGGCTGATGATTGTGCAGAACCAAACAGAATCGAATCGACGTGCTCATGGTGGCCCGCGGTTTCCCTTACGTGGACGTGCGACAAGCCTCGCTAACCAGTGTCGCCGCAAAACTCATGACGGTCATCCCGCCTTGCAGACAGCGCGCAATTTGCTGCCCGCATCCTCCGGCGAGACGGTATTTATATAATCGCCCGCTCCCCACTCAAAACCTGCAGTTTTTGTGAGCCTTGGAGAGAATTCGAGATGCCAGTGGAAGTAGCTTACGGGACCGGGACGAAACGGAGAAGTGTGAATTAAGAAATTATAGGCTGGGTTGTTCAAGCCAGATTCAACACCGCGTACCAAAGCTGACACAAGTCTCGCCAATCCCCCAATCTCCCTATCTTCGGCCGTGTCGAAGCTGCAGTGGTGTCTGCGTGGGACAATCCAGACTTCGTAAGGAAACTGACTGGCAAACGGGCAAAAAGCCAAGAATGCCTCGTTCTCTGCCACAATTCTTGCACCGCTCGACAGCTCGGCGTCGATCATCGCGCAGAACACGCATCGACCGTGCCGCTGGAAGTACTCCTGCGATCGAGTCAGCTCGCCCTGGATCTGCGTGGGTACGATCGGCGTCCCGATCAGCTGACTGTGGGTATGCTCCAAGGAAGCGCCGGCGGCCGAGCCGGAGTTCTTGAACAGTTGTCCGTACGCGATCCGAGGATTGGCCCGCAGCGTGCGCATGCGATCGCGGTAGGCGATGAAGACGAGTTCGGCGAGTTCGTCGTTCAACTGGCCGAGACTGAGCACGTGATCGGGCGACTCGACGATGACTTCATGCACCCCGTACCCCGGTCCCACCTCGTACAGCGGCGAACTGACCGCCAACGGTCGTTGGGTATCTTCCAACGCCGGATACCGATTCGGCACGACGCGGACCTGCCACCCCGTGACGCCGGACGTTCGCCCCTGCCGGTCGTAGGTCGCGACCGCGGGGGGGGTGTCTGCTTCGTGGCCCCGGCAGAACGGACAACGGCTGGGCGCCCGTGTGCCGGCATCCGGCGCGAACTGTTCGGGGCGGAGCGCGCGATCCGGGGCGATAATCACCCAATGGTCCGACACGGGATCTTTGCGGAATTCAGGCATCGCTCACCGGGCCAACACGGCTTCTCGCCAGAGCCTCTCGAACTTCGTGATCGGCATGTCAACCAATTGCGTGAAACGGGCAGCGGGGCCGTAGTTCTCGGGGTTTGATAGGAACGAAGCGAGAGTCTCCGGACGCAACAAGTCTTTCTCGAAGGTCAGGTAATAAGCAAGTCCCCACGAGTACAGGTAGTACCGTTGGGCAGATCGGCTGGGGGACGGATTCAGAAAGTCCTGTTCGTCCGCCTCCAGGACGTCTTGGATCTTCAAGGGTTGCTCGCCGCGCAAATCGTCCTGCAGTTGCACCAGTCGCTTTCGGTCCGGCGCGTCGATGCGCAGACTGTCCGCCTCGATTTGGCCGGTCTCGAAGATCTGCGCCAGTCCCTCATTCAGCCAATGCGGCAGCGCGGCATCGGCCTGCGGGCAAACGTAGTTGGCTGCGTACGCGTGAAACGCCTCGTGGTACAACTGGGCGAACATCTGGCCCGTTGCGCTGGCGAAGGCGGTCTCGTTTTGGCGTTTGGCCAGTTCCAACCGCTTCATGGCCTCGTCATATTCGCGCTGCCAGGCGGCGCTCCGCAGTTTCACCTCCTGGTCGATCTGGGCGGCGGAAAACCCGCATTCTTTCATCTGTTGAATCAGGCCTGCCAAACGGTCGGGAAACGAGGCCTTCAATGCCTTGTACTGCCGCCCGACTTCTTCGTTCTGGGCCTGCGTCTGCTGAAGCCGCCGACTGAAGGTGTTCAACTCACCGCCGGCCAGGACGCGGTTCTGGGAGACGGAGAACCAGGCGGGGTTGGCGATCTGAAGTCCCGCTTCCTGCAAGTGCCGCTGATATTCGTCCGTCGAGCCGAAGATCATCAGCCGCAAGCCGGACCGATGCTCGCGCTGGGGCGGCAGAATCTGCCGGTAGGCGCGAAAGATCTGTTCCGCACGCACCACGCAGCGGCGCACCATCGTCTCGTCCGCCGTGCTTTCCAACTGAAACCAAGGTCCCTCGTACGTCCAGCCAAGGCTCCCGCTGCTCTCGGTCCGGCGCAGCGTGACGTCCTCCATTCGGCCCGCCTCGATCCTTGCCCGATTGCGGAATCCTTGGAACCTCTCCTGGAGCTTCGCTCGCTGCTCGCCTTCCAGCAGTCGCTTCCCGGCCACCTGATCCGGCGCCAGCGGCCGAATGACCGCGAACATGGGTTTGCCGGGAGGGCGCACGATCTCGGCGAATTCGATCTCCTCGTCGCTATCTAGCAAGACCAGCCCTTGATGAACTTGGCCGTCTTTCATTTCCAGCACATCGAACGACCAGTCTGCCGTCTCTGCAACCGCGACCGCATCGGCGGCCGCAACCGTCCTTAAGGCGGTCGGCAGTGCCCCGGCGGCCAACAGTACGGAAGACGCCACCGTCCATCGCCAAGGGCGGCAACCTGCAGGTCCAGTCTTGCCGCAAAGGGTCATGCGAGCAACCACCCCAATCGCGACTTCAACTGCCGCACAGCGGTTCTTTCTTTTCCGTGATGCGCGGGCATTTTGGCGCCATCTCCGCATTCACTTGCTTGAATTCGGCCCACTCTTCGGGCAGGTTGTCTTCATGGAAGATGGCTTCCACCGGGCACTCCGGAACGCAGGCCTCGCAGTCGATGCACTCTTCCGGGTGGATGTACAGCATCTGTTCGCCCTCGTAAAAGCACTCGACCGGGCAAACCACAACACAGTCCGTGTATCGGCAGCCGAAGCAAGGTTGGGCAACGACGTGAGCCATGACAAATCATCTCCTTGTCTAGAGTGCGAGAACCTACCCCCCATCCAACGATCGCGAATCCCATTTCGCCAGCCTCCGCCTCAAGTCCGAACCCCATCTCCGCCGGAAGGCTGTTGCGTCAGAATCGGCTGCACGCCCCTGCTCCGATTCTCTTCCGACTGGAACAGGACGGCAACAAGACCTTACTGGAGAAGGACTTGCAGGACAGGCACCAGCCGCGATTTTTGGCATGTTATGGCTGAGATGGGGTGCTGTCAAGCCGCTTTGTGGGAACTTGGAACCGTCCAAAGGCGACAAAAATGTTAGGCTTGCCACAAAATCCGTGCAATCTTAAAATCAAGGTGGATCGGGAGTTCGGTTGAAGAAGACCCGGCAACTTGTCGATCGCCCCTGCGGCGTGCAGCTTTCTCCTGTGTAAGGTGACGTGTCGTGGCGCTCCTTGAGTTTGACCGAAAGTTGTTGCAGCGATGCTTGAGCCGCGAGCCCCACGCCTGGGAAGCATTCGTCGACCGCTTCCTGGGATTGGTCCTCCACGTCGTCCGTCACACGGCCAAAACGCGCTCCATGCGACTCGGCAAGCAGGATGAAGAGGACTTGGTTGCGGAGTTCTTCGTGACGCTGATCCGCGACGATTTCGCGGTGCTCAGGCGGTTTCGTTTGGAGTGCAGCCTGGCCACCTACCTGACGGTGGTCGCGCGCCGCGTCGTTGTGCGGGAACTGTTGAAGCGCTCCGCAGAACCGCGGGCCAGCGGCGCCGCTGGCCCGCACGTAGCCTTTGCCGGTGACGCCCAGGCCAGTTCGGAGTCGCCCGAACGGCGAATGAGTGATCGCGAGGAAGTCGAACGGCTGATGCGGACCTTGACCGGCCCCGAAGCGGACGTCGTGCGTCTGTATCACCTGGAAGGAAAGACCTACCGCGAGATCAGCTCCACCATGGGCATCCCCGAGAACAGTATCGGCCCGACTCTGAGCCGGGCTCGCGCGAAAATGCGCCAGGGCATGGCCGATTTCCCGGCCTGAGTCGCCTCGTTCAGCCGTTTCCGGTAGCCGTCTGGCGCTTGGCCGCCTCCAGCGTGTTATGCAGCAGCATGGTTACCGTCAGGGGGCCCACCCCGCCGGGGACGGGGGTAATAAAGCTAGCGAGTTCCTTGACCGCCTCGAAATCCACGTCGCCGACCAAGCCTGCTTCGGTGCGATTGATCCCTACGTCGACCACGACGGCGCCCGGACGGACCATGCTAGCGGTGATGAACTTGGGCCGGCCGATGGCGGCGATCAGGAGGTCGGCACGCCGCGTCACGTCGGCCAAGTCGGGGGTTTGCGTGTGACAGACGGTGACCGTCGCATTGGCCCCTTCCGGGCCCAGGGTGGAATTCCGATTCATCAGCATCAGCGCCATCGGTTTTCCCACGATGTCGCTGCGGCCGACGATCACCGCGTGCTTGCCGCGGGTCGTGATTCCGGAACGGTGCAAAAGCTGAGAAACTCCATGCGGAGTGCAGGGAAGGTATCGGGGACGCCCCTGGGCGATCAGGCCCACGTTCTCCGGATGAAAGGCATCTACGTCCTTCAGCGGGTCAATGGCGTCCAGCACGCGGGATTCCCGGATGTGGCCGGGCAACGGCAACTGGACCAGGATGCCGTGGATCTCGCGGTCCTGATTGAGCTGGTCGACCAGCCGCAGCAGTTCCGCCTCGCTGGTCTCCCCGCCCAGGCGATGCACCTGGCTGCTGATGCCCACCCGCTGGCAAGCCTTTTCCTTGTTTCTTACGTACACCTCGCTGGGGGCGAAATCGCCGACGAGAACCGCGGCCAGGGCAGGACGCACGCCGCTGCCCTCCACAAACGCGGCCACTTCAGCCGTCAACTCGGTCCGAATCTTGTCCGCCATCTGCTTGCCATCCAAGAGGGTTGCCGTCATAGTATGTCCATCCTTTTCTGAAGCCGGTCGGCTGGCCGTCGGTGGATCGCCCAGCGTCGCCGGGCGGACTGGCGTAAGAGCACAATACTGGAGCGTTATACAAAATGTCGGAAGCCAAAGTCAGTCCTGTTGAAACGATCAAACTCCAGAGCGACTATCTTCGCGGCACGATCGCCCAGGAACTGCTGGATGGAACGGACGGCTTCGGCAAAGCCAGCGTGCAACTGCTCAAGCACCACGGCACGTACCAGCAGGACAATCGCGACGATCGGGCCGCCGCTCGGAAAGCGGGCCAGAGCGGCAAGGCGATCAGCTACATGGTCCGGACGAAAGTGCCGGGCGGCAAGCTCACCAGCCGGCAACTGTTGGCGGAACTAGACCTGTGCGACGAACTTGGCAATACGACGCTCCGCATCACCAGCCGTCAGGCCCTGCAATTGCACGGCGTGCTGAAAGGCAATTTGCGGGAGGCGATCCGCCGGATCAATCAGGTGCAACTGACGACGCTGGCGGGTTGCGGCGACGTGTCGCGAAATGTGATGGGCTGCCCGGCGCCCTACAAGCACCCGATTTATCAGGAAGTCCAGGCCTTGGCCGACGCGTTGGCATTGCATTTTACACCTCGCACGCCGGCCTATCACGAGCTGTGGATCGGGGACCCCGATACCAGCGAACAACGGCTGGCAGGCGGAGGGACGGATGATGAGGTGGAACCGATTTACGGCAAGGTGTACCTGCCGCGCAAATTCAAAATGGCCGTGGGTTTTGCCTCCGACAACTGCATCGATATCTACACGCACGACCTCGGATTTCTGGCGGTCGTCCGCGACGGGGCGATCGTCGGCTACAACGTGCTTGTCGGCGGCGGCCAGGGAGTGACCCCCAGCAACAAGGCGACGTTCCCGGCGCTGGCTCAACGGCTGGCCTTCATCACGCCCGAACAGGCCGTCAGTGTCGCCGAGGCCGTCGTCAAAGTGCAACGCGATTTCGGCAACCGAGCGGACCGAAAGCTGGCACGTATGAAGTACTTGATCCACACCTGGGGACTGGAACGGTTCAAGGCGAAGGTCGAAGAGTACTTCGGTGCGCCGCTGTCGGACCCTCAGCCCGACGACGTCGCCGGCGTGAACGACCACCTGGGCTGGGACGACCAGGGCGATGGAAAGTGCTTCTACGGGCTGAACATCGAAAACGGCCGCATTCAGGACAACGATCAAACGCGGTTGAAGTCGGCGTTGCGGGAGATCTGCCGCCGTTTCGATCCCGGCATCCGGCTGACGGCTCATCAGAGCATTTTGCTGACCGACTTGGCTGCGTCCGTCAAGGGCGAGTTGGAGGAGATCCTGAGGAGTCACCGGGTGAGGCTGTCCGAGGAAACCTCCACGGTCCGCCGTTGGTCCATGGCGTGCGTGGCCCTGCCGACGTGCGGCTTGGCGATCACCGACAGCGAGCGGGCGCTGCCGGGGGTTATCGACCAGCTGGAAATCGAGTTGGCCCGGTTGGGCCTCTCGGGGGAGGCATTCACCGTTCGCATGACGGGTTGCCCCAACGGGTGCGCCCGGCCGTACAATTGCGATGTCGGCCTAGTTGGCAAAGCCGTCGGCAGATACACGATGCTGTTGGGCGGCCGGCTCGCGGGCGACCGGCTGAACTTCATCTACAAAGATCTGGTTCCGGCGCCCGAGATCGTGCCGACCCTGGTCCCGTTGCTCACCTATTTCCGGCAGGAGCGTCTTGCGGACGAGACGTTCGGCGACTTTTGCCACCGCAAGGGCAAGGAGGATCTGCTGGCCTGGACAGAACGATCGCAGACCGGCCCCAACTAAGCATGGTTCGAGAAAGGGCTGTCAGGTATCTTGGGTTGCGGCGGCAGTGCCGCGTGAGGAGAAAGAAACATGGCGACCAAATGGTTCTACAAAATGGGCGGCAGGACCGCAGGCCCCATCTCCGGAGCTGATCTGTTGGCCAGGGTCCGCGAAGGCATCATCAAGGAGGGATCGTGGGTCCGCAAGGATGACTCCCCCTGGTTCCCGGCCGAAGAGGTCAACGGGCTGTTCGAAGCCGCGTTCCGGGACCAGCCGGACAAGATCGGCAAAGAAGTCGAAACCGAGTACCACGGGGATTAGCCCGGCCGCAAGACGTCCAACGGCACCAGCGCATTGAGGCTGCCGGAGCGGAACCCTTCCAGGTCGATCGTGACGAAGCGAAAGCCCAGCTCCTTCAGACCGTCGACCAAGGTGCGTCGCGCGGGTTCCGCCACGAGCCGTCCTAATTCTTCGGTCGGCACTTCCAGGCGTGCCAGGTCTCCTCGGTGGTACCGCACGCGCACGGTCCGCAAGCCGTGGCCGCGGAGCAATTGCTCGGCCCGGTCGATCATGCTCAGCCGCTCCGGTGTGACCTCTTCGCCGTACGCCACGCGGCTGGCCAGGCACGGCATCGCCGGCTTGTCCCAGATCGGCAGACCCCAATGCGCCGCCAACTGCCGCACCTCGGTCTTGCCAATTCCGCATTCCATCAAGGGACTGCGGACAACGTGCTCCTCGGCCGCCTGCGTGCCGGGACGGTAATCGCCCGCGTCATCGGCATTGGCCCCGTTGACGATCACGCGCACGTTCAACCGCGGCGCCACTTGCTCGAGCTGCGTGTACAACTCCGACTTGCAGTGGTAGCAGCGATCGGGCGCGTTGCGGGTGTAGTCGGTTTTGGCGAACTCGTGCGTGGCGATCATCTCATGGCGGATGCCGATCCATTCCGCCAGACGCCGGGCCTCCTCCAACTCGCCCTCGGCCAGACTCGGACTGACCCCCGTCACGGCAACGGCTCGATCTCCCAGGGCCAACTGGGCCGCCTTGGCAACGACGGTGCTGTCGACGCCCGCTGAAAAGGCGACGACGCACGTTTCAAAGCTGCGCAGCAGATCGAGCAATTGCTCGCGTTTGGCGTCCAAATCGTTCAAGGGCGCAAACTCCCGGAGTTACGAAAAAAGGCAGCCCTTCCACCGCAATGCCGTGGCGATGCGTTTTGTGAGAGCCCGCAATGGAAAAAGGGGGAGCCTGGGCTCCGGGTTGTGTGATCCAACAAGGCGGGCAGATCGCCAAGCAATCAACCCATGTTGGCTGTACACGCGGCCAGAACCAAAATCTGGGCTCCCTGCGGTTCTCGTTAACGGCTCATCCAAAGATCAACATCGGCAACACGAACATGGCAGAAGGACTGCCAAGATCCTCTTGTGTGCTTATCCCACCGTGTCTCGCACTACGGGCTCCATCACCTTCGTATTGCGCTCGATGGCGAGGATGATGGTCCGCTGCTCCAATCCGTCGCGACTGCCGGCGACGACCGGCAAGACCTGCCGGCGGTCCGGCATGCTCTTTCGCACGACGAAGGTTCCATCCGCCCGCAGTCGAACCGGCTGTCCGGCCAGCGAAACGTGGGCATCCGGCCGAGTCTGACCAAAAACGATCAATTCGGCATCCAAGTCAAATTCAAAGTTCGAGCGGCGTCCGGAGGCCGCATCCGCGCCGATGCCGTACTTGTTGTTCAGCGGCGATTCCATCGAGCGGTTCAATCGCTCCTCGAACAGTTCCTTCAAGTCCCCACAGTCCGTTTCTTCGTTGTACCCGCCGCTGAGCGCGTAGACTTTCTCGAAATTCCGGGCCACATCCGTCCAGTTCTGGTCCAGCGCATCACTGGCGCCCGGACGAGGCGTGGTCACCGAGTTGCTTCGCACCACGGAATGAAAACGCCCGTTGGCTGCCAGGTAACCCAAGTCGACTCGGAAGCTCTTGGGCGGATCCACGACGTCCAGATACCAGTTGTTCACACCCCCGTGAACCGCAATCTCGCGGACGACGCGTTCCGCCGTGCTGGTCGTCGTGCCTCCGTCGACCTCCAGCAGCCGCAGCACCGGTTTCGCGGTGTGCCAGAATTCACACATCGCGGCCCGCACCCGATCGACGCTCGCCCGGCTGACTTCCCAGTACGCGTGCAGCCAGTACGAATCGCGGACCATCAGCACGATGCGATCCCGCCGCACCTTGCCGTTGGCCCGCCGCGGGGAGGCGCCTCGGCCGCTGGCGCCGTGTACCTTCGGGCCAGTTGCCGACAGGTCCGTCGACAGATCACGCAGCCGCTCACGCTCTTCATGAACCAACTTGATCCTCTGCGCGACCAGCGGACTCTTGACACGTGCAGACCCGCTCGACTTGCCGGCGCCGTTCGTCTTGCCGACCACGGTCTTCTTCGGCGCGCCCGCCGCTCTTGCCGACGCAGATCTTTTTACGCCCACTGGTCTTGCTGTTTTCGCGCCGTTGGATGGTTTCGCCGGTGCGCCACCGAGACGGTCAGCCTTGGCAGCCTTCCTCTTCAACGCACGCACCAACTGGTCCTTCCGCATCTCGCGCCAACCGGAAATTCCCTGACGCTTGGCCATTTGCTCCAGGTCCTTGCGCGGGCGCTCGTTCAAGTTAACTGGCGTAATCAATGGACTGTACCTCCGCACGCGGGCTAGTCGCCGCGTTTCTCACGGGACTCGTATGTAGCACGCCGGTGACCTTAGTTTAGTCGAAAGCCGCAAAGGACGCAAACTCCGTACCACCCGAAGGAACCGTGAATAGGTCATTGAATGGCCATAACTCTTTGTTGTATAGAGACTTAATATCTTTATAGCCACCAGCGAACAGCCCATTGGAGAAACAGAATCGTCGCCAGAAGGCTGACCAGAAACGAAGTTGCTTTCGTTGGCCGCCAGGAAGGAAATCCCCGTGAGATCCGCCAAAACTGGCCGATTCGGTAGGGTAACTGAAAGACGATCAGAGCGAAAACGAAGTAGCCACCTGGATTGAAGCGCCAAGCACGAGAAAACTCGCCGTGAACCAAGGCGATCACGCTTCTTGTCAACCCACATCCCGGACAATCGGCTCCGGTTAGCCGCTTGAACCAGCACGACTCGGGCAACGGAACGCCCAAAATGGGCAGCACGACGCGGTCATCGTGGACCTCAAGGGCCAGCGCCACCACGATCACCATCACAGCGGCGAACAGAAAGACGGCATGATACACTAAGTCATGTCGAGCATCAGAATCGCTCGCTGTCGGTGTGTCCTGCATCGAAACTATTTCTCGGTTTGGCCCTGCGCGGCATCAAGTGCCTGCCGAAAGAACTCCAATTGGCGCCGAATCTGGGCGGAATGAGGATCGAGTTCAGCGGCGTGCGACTGATGCAGAACCGCGCTCTTGTAGTCCCCTTTCGCGTAGAAACATCGGGCCAGAGTGTCAGTATACCCGGCTGTTTCCGGCCTCAGTTCCAGGGAGCGCTGGCTGGCTCGCAGGGCTTCCTCGTAATCTCCCTCCGTGTTGGACACGAGCCAAGCCAGCTGGTTGTGGGCGGTGGCCAGTTCGCGATGGTACATCGCACGAATGTCTTCCGTGGGAGCCTCTGCAGCCTGCCGTTCGTATTCAACCGCCTCGTCGCGGAATTGACTGGCCGCTTGCCGGATCAGTTCCAGCGTCTCCTTGCGCCACACAGGATCCTTCTCGCTGGCGCGGTAGATGGCAATCAGCACGTCCGCGTCGGTCGCATCGTGACCGATGGCGGTCTTGAGGTGCTCGACATGCTGTTTAAGATCGCCGCTCAGTCGCGCGTGTTCGGCCAGAAAGTAGTGCATCCGCGACGGAATGCTCCCCGGTTCCCTGCCGAGACGAGCGACCAAGTAGCGAACGTTTTCGTCCTTTTCCATGGCCACAACCGCATCACGAAGCGTCTCCCCCGCCTCTTTCTCGCGCAGCAGATCGTGCAACATCTCGGAGAACATGATTCTCGCCTGCAAGCCCTCCTGGGAGCTGGGCGGAAAATGACCGATTACAAGTCGGTATTCGCGCTCGGACCACTCGAATCGACCGCGCTCTTGCAGCGAGTACGCCGCGAGGAGATGTTCGTGGTGGTTGTCCTGATTCGACTTAAGTGCTTGATCCGCTGTTCGTTCCGCCTCTTCGTGGCGGCCGCTTTGGGACTGGGCCTCGGCCAGACGATACAGCAGCACGGTGCTTTCCTGGAAGCGTTCGGGAAACCGCTTCGCCACCTCCTCGATCGTCGGCCAAGCTCGTCGCTCCAGCAGCCAATCGACGGCATCCAGCAACTGCTGCTGGGTTCCGTCCAGCAAGTCAATCGTTTTCAGGATCACGGCGAGGCGCTCCTCGTCGCGTCCCAAACGATCCAGCAGATCGGCACGCCAGCGGAGCAGGTCGCGAACCAATTCCGGCGAGGAACGGTCGGGGGTGTTATGGAGCGTTTGCTCCTCTTTCTCGGTGATCCTGGCCCATTGCTGAATGCCTGCCAGCGGATCCGTGAGCGTCGAAACATACACGCGAAGCCAATGGGCGGCCTCGCGCCGGCTGGTTCCCAGCGAAGAGGTAATGCTCTGCGACACGCTCGCAATGGCCGTCGCGTCCGCGTTCGGTTTCCGCTGCATGACCGACAGCGCGGCGTGCTTGGAGAGCACGTTCGACGTTTCAAACCGCGCAATTCGACAGAGTGCCGCCAAACCCTGGTTGTCCGGCAACCTGGCCAGTTGGTCCACAAGACTCCTGCGTTCCTCCTCGGATTTCTCTCCGTAGAATCGCAGCAACTCCTTGACCCGCAAGGGATCACCATCCTGGGCCCAACGCACATTCAGGCTGTGCAACACGTAGCGAGCCCGCAGCGCAATCTCGATGTCGTCACTCGTCAATGCCTCGTACAATTGGTCGAAGACGTCCAGGCCCATGCGGCGCAGTTTCGCCTGGGCATTCTCGCGGCTGGCATAGTCCCCGGCTCCCAACTCGCGGATCAGATTCGCGACTTGATCGTGTGTTGGTTCCGGCTGCGAATTCGCCGCCTCCTTGGCGGCGTCATTGCTGCGAGCCGGCGACGTACAGGCCGCGGCCAACAAGAGGCAACAACACGCAATCTTCCCAGCACCGGCGCGTAGGTGATGCCCTGATTCAGGCATTGCATGAACTCCGACCAAAGCGAGCCATCGTTCCCCCTTAAAGCATACTCGCATGGCGGCTGTTGGGACAAGGGTCAGGACCTGGTACTAACGCCGGAACGCGATGCGTTTTTTCCAGTTCCCGTTGTCCACCTGCGGAAAGTCCGTCCGGTAATGCACGCCGCGGGATTCCTGTCGCTGCAGGGCGGCCTGGGCGATCACCCGCGCGATCGCGAGCATGTTCTGCAGTTCCCAGCCGGCGGGCTCGCCGAATTGCCGAAACAGCACGTACCGTTGCCAGGTCGCGATCGTGTTCAACGCTTCGACCAGGTCCGGCTTGCTGCGGCGCACCCCGACGCTCCGCCACATCAGGCTCTTGAGCGAGTTGCGGATGTCGCCCAGGTCCAATTGCTCGTCGGGCTCTTCCACCGTGGCATTCTCCAGCGGCAGGGCGTGGAAGCTGTCGTCGGTTTGACTGGCCGCCCGCGACGCCCCCAGGCCGGCATGGGCGCCGTAGACCATGCTCTCCAGCAGGCTGTTGGACGCCAGTCGGTTAGCGCCGTGCAAGCCCGTCGAGGTCGCTTCGCCCGCCGCCCACAGTCCCGGCAGCGTCGTGCGGCCTTCCAAGTCCACGGTCACGCCGCCGACCATGTAGTGCGCGCCGGGACGCACGGGGATGCGGTCCTTGGTGATGTCGATCCCGAACTTGCCGCAGGTGTCGCTGATGAAGGGAAAACGCCCCCGCACGAACCGCGGGTCCAGATGGCTCAGGTCCAGGTACACGCACGGATGCCGGGTCTTTTCCATCTGGCTGACGATCGCCTGCGACACCACGTCGCGCGGCGCCAGTTCCCCGCGCTCGTCATAGTCGAACATGAACCGGTAGCCGCTGCGGTCCACCAGGTAGGCCCCCTCGCCGCGAATGGCCTCGGTGATCAGGCTGCGGCTGCTGCCGGCGATGTACAGCACCGTGGGATGGAACTGCATGAACTCCATGTCCCGCAGTTCGGCGCCGGCCCGATAGGCGATCGCATGACCGTCGGCGGTGGCCACCGACGGATTGGTCGACTCGCGATACAGTTGCCCCGCGCCGCCGCTGCACAGGATGGTCTGCTTGGCCCAAACCAGCATGCGGCCGTGAACCGGGTCGGCGATCAGCGCCCCGCGGCAGACGTCCTCATGAGTCAGCAAGTCGAGCGTGAACGTGTTCTCCCAGATGCGGACGTGCCGCAGCTTGCGGGTCCAGGCGATCATCGCCCGCATCACTTCCTTGCCCGTGGCGTCGCCCAAGGCGTGGACGATGCGAAAATGGCTGTGACCGCCCTCGCGGCCCAAGACGAGTTCGCCGGCCTTGGTGTCGAACTGCGTGCCCCACTGGATCAACTCCCGGATCCGTTGCGGGGCTTCCCGGACGACCATCTCCACGACTTGCGGGTCGCACAACTCGCCGCCCGCCGTCAAGGTGTCCGCCACGTGGTTCTCGAAACGGTCGTCCGCCGTCATGACACCCGCGATGCCGCCTTGGGCATACGCGCTGTTCGATTCGTCCAGCCGGTCCTTGGTGACCACCAGCACCGACAAGCCCGAATCGACGGCAATCGCCGCCCGCAGTCCCGCCAAACCGCCGCCGATGATCAGCACGTCGGTAAAGAAGTGCGGCATTTCCTTGGGATGAAACGGAATCAAGTAACGGGGAATGGGATCGTGCATGGGTTTTCCTTTTTGTCTGACCCCAGTAACGATCGCACACGGGCAGCAAGTCGGCAAGAGGGCGTCGCCAACGCGACCGCGAACTTGTTCTGGAGTTCCTTATACTGCTTTACGTCTTTTCCCCTTTACCCCGCGCGCCGCGAAGCGGCCGGCGAAAACACTTTTTGGGGAGGAGAGGCTCATCCCTCGAGGCGAACCAGAAATGGTGTCGATCAACAAGCTGGACGACTTTCGGGCTGATCTTCTGGTGAACCATCTGTTGTCGTGGAACTGAAAGCCAAGAGCGCGATTCACCCGGTCGACAAGGCCCAGACGGTTTTCCACCTGCGCCTGATGAATCTTCGTATTGGCCTGCTGATCAACTTCCACAAAGAACGGCTCGTCGACGGCGTCAATCGGATTGTGAACGGTTATGGAAGCCAGGCAGGGAGGAGTTAGAAACACCGAGGCACGGAGGTCACAGAGGGAGACGGGCGAGAGTTTGCTTCCGCGGGCGCGGACACGTTCCGCTTGCGGAGCAAGATGGTTTCTGGCACGATGATACTCCGTTCGGCGCGGGTCTCCGACCCCGCCGAAACCGCCGACCGCAGGTCTCCCAACCGCAGCACGGTTCCGACCGCTGGTCTTTTCGAAGTGGCGGGGAGACCTATCGGTCGCGACTAGGTGCGGGGTCGGGAGACCCGCGCACAACAGAGGGTGCGGGGGCGGGAGACCCGCGCACAACAGAGGGTGCGGGGTCGGGAGACCCGCGCACAACAGAGGGTGCGGGGTCGGGAGACCCGCGCACAACGGAGGGTGCGGGGTTGGGAGACCCGCGCACAACGGAGGGTGCGGGGTCGGGAGACCCGCGCACAACGGAGCCCGCCTCGCGCGGTTGGCTGGTGCGGGCGGTGCCTTTGCGGTAGGCGTCGAATTGCTCGCTGTAGGCCGGCGGAGGCGGACTCTGGCCGCCCAGGTTGCGTGCGGCGCGGCGTGGATCCTCGCGGACTTCGCTGCGCCGCGGATCGCGGGCCGTGGGACGCAGGCCCAGGCTGCGCAGGGCGTCGTCCAACTCCTGTTGGGTTCGCTCGTCTTCGCGCGCGGTGCGTTTCAACTCCGACCAGCGGCGGACGAAATCCTGCAGGTCTTGCTGGGTCCAGCCCAGCTTTTTCAGCAAGTCTTCGTCGGGATTGGTCTGCTGGTCCTTCAGGTACTCCAGGACCATGTCGGTGGCTTTCCTGGCGTACTCCAGGTTGGGCTGTTCGCCGTCCGGGACTTCACCGCTCTGCCCGCCGCCCTGCAACTCGGCGGAACTGGGGTTGCCCCCGCCCTGCGGCAGGCCCTTGCCGCCTTGGGACGGTGCGGTGCCGGAAGGCGTCTTCGGCGGCGATGTGGAAGGCCCGTTCTGAGATGACTCGCCTTCCTTTCCCGCGCCGGCCGCTCCGTCCGTGGCGGGTTTCGCTTGGCTGCCCGCGCCGGGCTCGTATCCCGACTGGCCGGTTTGTCCGTCGGCCTGCTGTTTATCGCCGGGACGCTGTGCCAGATCGCCGCTGCCGGACTCTTGCGACTTGCCGGCGCCCTGGTCGGCGGAGCTGGAACCGCCCGGGTTTTCCTGGCCCGGTTGATTTCCGCCCTGGCCGCCGCCCTTCTTGCCGCTGCCGCTTCGGTCGCCGCCCGCGTCGCCCTCCGAGCCTGAAGTCTGGCGGCTCATGCTGGGCGTTTGCGGCTCCTCGTTGGGCCGCGGTTCCCCGCCGCCGGACGACGCCTGTTTCTGGCTCGTGCCCTCCGGATTCTGGCCGCCGCCCGAACCGCCACGGCTCTCGTTCGCCTTTCCCGATCCCGATTGGCCGCCGTCGCTCTGGCCCGGTTCCGTTTTCTGCCCGCCGCCCGCCGGGCTTTGCTTGGCCTGATTGTCTTGCTGCATCGGGCCCTGCTGCTCGCCGCCGGGACTGGGGGTCCCCGGCTGCGGTTGACCGCCGCCTTGATCCCTGTCCGGCTGCGGTTGCCCCGCAGCCTCTTTGGGCGTGGCGCCCTGCTGGCTGCCGGCGCCGGACGGGGAGTCGTCCGGTTTGGGCGATTCGGATTCCGTGCCTTCGCCCGACTGCCCGGCGCCGGCCGCCGGTTGTGGCTGGCCGCCCGCTGGGGATTTCGACTGCTGGCCGCCGTCCGACGAGGTTCCCTGTTGGGAAGCATCTTCCGGGGTCGCGCCCGAGGGGGACTTTTGCCCGCCTTGATCCTTCGATTGCGAGCCGCCGCCCGCCGATCCGGCAGCGTCTTGTCCCGGACGGTCGGCGGCCTGCTGCATGTGGTCCATCGCCTTCTCGAACGCCTCGCCGTCGTGAAGCGGTTCGGCCGGCTGACCTGCTCCGCTGTCGGTGCCGGCGCTCGGGTCCGTGCCCTCGGGGCCGCCGCTCTGCGTTCCACTGTCGCCTGCTTGGCCCGTCGCGCCGCCGCCAGCGCGTTGGCTGCCGGCGCTGCTGCCGTCCGCCGAGTTTCCGCCGCCCGTCATATTGCCGCCGGACGGCGGGCTGTCCGAGCCGCCTTGACTGGAGGACGAATCCGCGTTTTTCCCCGCACCGCCGGCCTGCGGCGTTTGACTGGAGTCGCTGCCTTGTGGAGTGCTGCTGGAGTCACTCGCGCCGCCGGAAGGTTGCTTGGCATCCCCACCCTGCTGCTGACTGCCGGCTTCCGGAGTTGGCTCGCTGGGCGCGGACGGCTGGGAATTGCCGTCGGGCGGCGCAGCGTCCGACTGCCCGCCTTGACTGTCGGGCTTGGAACTGGCGCCGGACTTTGCCGCCGCGGGCTCCTCCTTCTGGTCGCCGCCTTCGTCCGGAGCCGGAGACGTTGCAGGGCGCGTGACGATCAACGTGATCTCCCGCGACTTGACCACGTTCGGCTCCGGCGACCCGGTGATCGGCGCCGCGCGATTGTCCTCCGCCACAGCCCAACACTTGGCCTCCGAACCGGCCCGCAGGCCAACTGCCCGGGGCGCGAAATCGAAGGTCGCGATCTCTTGACCCTGGCGGCCTGCCGGATCCTGCAGCAGGTCCCGCGCCAGCACCTGACGAGGGCCGGCGGTGGCCCGCAAGCGGATCGTCGTCAGCCCGTAATCGGGATCGACCGCGCGGACTTCGATCTTCTGCCAGCCGTCTTCCGCGACCTCCACGCGGTCTTGTACCGGCGTCAGGATTTCGATCTCCGGCGGCAAATCGCGCAGCACGTCGATGCGGTGCAGCACCGGCTGCGGATTGCGCTGGCCGCCGGACGTAGCGAACCGCAACTGGTACGAACGGTGCTTCGGCTCCAGCCGTTGGTCGTTCAGCTGGCAGACGAACGAACACCACGCTTCCTGGCCGCCAAACTCCATCTCGACCCAGTGGGGCGACGAGGCCAAGGCGCCCTGTGTCAGGCTCCAGTTGGAGACGCTGGCCGGCTGCCCGGCAACTTCCGGGGGCGGATCAAATTCCAGGACGGCGGCGGCAATCGGCTGGTTCGCGCGGGCCCGCACCGTGACCCGCGTGCCCTCTGCCGCCTTGATGTCGCCCTGCCGCTCAACGACCCGCTTGGGCAGCCTCGTGTACGCCGGAGGCTCGTACTCGATGGCTTCCACGAGGATCACCGGCGCGGGGACCACGCGCACCTGGTAAGCCGCGGTCCGCGCGTCTCCTGCCTCGATCCAGTACGTCAGATCTCGCTGGACGCCCTGTGCATCGGCAGGCAGGCGGCATTCGTGACGCAAGAGCCCGGCAGTGGGCTGCATCTTCGCCGATTGCAGGCCCAGCTGTTCGTCCTGCGTGGTGTAGCGGACCGTCACCGGCTCGTCGCGGCGCAGGTCGTAGCAGTCAGCGGCGACAACGATCCATTGGCCCTGAAAGACCTCCACGTTTCCGGGTTGCACGTCCTCGATGCGCACGCGGCTGGGGCGGGCGACGTCGGCCCAGGGCGCGAGGACCCGCGAGATGCTCTGGAACGGACTCTTGGGGGCCAGGATCGTGTACGCGGCGCAAATCGCGAGCACGCCGGACAGAAGGTAGCCAATCCGGATCAACCGCGACCGATCCACCGCGGTATCGATGGGCACGTGGTTCAAGTCGGCCGCTGCGCGTTGCTCCAACGCTTGGTAAACGACCGCCCGCACGCCGGCGCGATCCGAGCGGAACAGCAAGAAGTTGATCAGACTGTTTTTGAGCGAGGGATCGCTCTGTTCGATCGTGCGTGCCGCAAACAGCGGATTCACGCGGCCCAACAGCATGGGCAGCACCACCAGGACCAAGTAGCACCCGGAGCCGCCGGCCAGCAGCACCAGCGCCGCCCAACGTCCTGCCGCGCCCAGCGGCACCACCCAGTGATCGAGCACCGTGACAATCAACAGAAAGCTCAGGACCCCGGCGCCCAGCACCATGAGCGAACTGCACAGGTCGAACAGCTTGACTTGAGCGCCGGTCCGTTCGACCTGCCGGTCGATAAAGCGGTCGTAACCGGCGCTGTCGCCCGGCGCGGTCGGGGTTCGCAGGGTTTTGGTGGTTGTGCTGCTGGACGACATGGGCCTTTGGCTTACTCGGTTCGTGGTCCGCCACTTCTTGTAATTATAGCCGAACGGCGGCTTCAAGGGGCGACTTTCGCAACTACTACCCCCCGCTTGGGCTGGCCCGACTTCGGCGGACGGTGGGCGTCATACCGGTTTCTTTGGCGCTGGCACCCGAATCCTTGGGAAAACCGGTGGGCTGACGCCCACTGTTTGCCAAGACCCCAAACCGGTGGGCTGACGCCTCACCGCTCGCCTAGACCAAGACGCCGTCCCGCTTCAGAACAGACTCGGGCCGGGCGCGAAGCCCAGTTCGCGCACCCGTTGCCGGTCCGCGTCCGCTTCTGTCGGCTTGCCGAGGGCGTCGAAGACCACGGCGCGATGATAGCGAATCACGGCCAGGCTCTTGCGCGATTTCTGCAGTTCCCGCTCGAATTCGCGCCGATCCACGTACTGCCGCGTCTGCTGCATTTCCTTGTGCTCTTGTTCCATCCGTTGAACGGCCAAGTTCAGATCGACGATGGCGGCTGCCAGGTTGCCCCGCCGGTAGTGGATGTAGCCACGAGTGTCCAGCATGGCCGCGTTCTGTCCGACCAGGTTCAGGGCCTGGGTAATGTTTTCCAATGCCTTGTCCAATTCCGGGCTTTTCCCGTTGTCCAGCGATTGCGCGTAAGCCAAACCGTTCAAAAAGACGGCTCGCTGTTCGGCAGGCGCCGATTGGTGGCGGTCCATCAGCTTTTTCCAATCCCGAATCGCCTCGGCGTGCCTTCCCAAGTGTTGAAAGACTTCGCATCGCTGAATCAGCGCCGAGAGATGGTCGGGTTCCAACGCGAGCGCCCGGTCGTAGTCTTCAAGCGCTTTCTGGAACAGTTCGTCTTCCAACATCCAGTCAGCTCGGCACACGTAGATCGCGGCACCGGACCTCGCCCAACGAAGTGCCGCATCGAGTCGCGTCAAGGCTTCTTGCCGCTTTCCGTCAAGTCGCATTTCCGTGGCCGCGGCCACGTGCCACTTAGCGACCTCGTCTGGCAGACCAAAGTACAGCACTGGTCCCAGGCTGATCAGCAACGCAACCGAGATTGCCAAGCGACCTGCCCATCGGCCGCGTGGCGGCGACGTGGCGGGCCCAGCCGAATACGCTGATTCGGCCCGCCGCTCCAATTCCATTGAATTGACGTCCTTGCGATCGTATGTCATCGAAGCAACTGCCCTTTCAGGTTCGCCACTTTACCGAAACCCACACATGTGCTGCAGCGAATTCTGACATTGACTCACCTTGGACGCAAACCTACTATCCCTCCCCCAGGTCTGTCGAGAAGGGGATGGGGACGTATCGAGTAAAGCGATTGGGGGAGATTTCCCAAATTTTCCTGATTCAAGGGCGGTTTCCAAGCCGAAGGATTGGTGGACGGAACCGTTGTGCGATCCCAACCTGCAAATTTTCGACGGACAGCCTTTTCTTTTTGGGGAATAGATAGACTGTCGTCTTCTGGTTTGGCGCGGGCGGTATGGGCACCGAGCTATCTCCCGGTGCGGTCGATTCTTTCGTGTGCCTATTGAAAGGACGCATAGCCATGCGAAACAGCCTTTGGCGAACGACGTTCGTGATCGTCGTCGTTTTCTCGATGTGTGCCGTTACTCTGCCGGGATGCTCGACCAGCAGCGGCTTCAAGATGCCCAGCTCCGATTGGCTTAGCTGGGGCAAGAAGAAACCGGAAAGCAGCTCCCTGGCCTCTAAATCCTCCACGGGCCTCCCGGCTCCACCTTCGAGCGCCGCCGCACCCAACACGGTGCCCAGCTATGCCGGAGGTTCGGCTGGCACGTCCGGCTACGCGGGCAGCCCGTATCGCGGCTCGGGCGCCAGTGGCACCGCGGCTGGCACAGCCAGCTATGGAACACAGCCCGGAGGCGCAAATCATTACTCAAATGCAAGTTATGGCGGTGCGGCTGGCGCCGGTTCGGCTAACCAGACTTACGGCGCGACAGGAGCCTCCCAAGGGT
>CAYPGE010000099.1:0-23516 GCA_964409865.1 uncultured Pirellulaceae bacterium | reverse complement strand
TCCGCAGCATGTGGTGGTACAACTGCTTGCGCAAGTCGAACGAGACCATTTGCACGACGCGTTCGACAAGCATGTTGTTGGCGAACAAAAAGAAGTCCTTGACGGCCGTCGCGGCCATCAACGCCACCACGATCCAGACGACGGTCCGGAAGGGATCGGCGGGCAGGTAGCGATCGATCCAGGGTTGCAGCCAGCGGGCGGTGGCGGTGGCGGCCTCTTCGGCCTGCAGTCGCCGGTGCAAGAACGCCACGTCTTGCGCCGCCGCCTCCAGAGGTTTGCCGTTGGGCGGCGGGGCCTTTTCCAGCCGCTCGATTTCGCGGCGCAGCTCCGCCGACTTGGCCTCGGTGCTCGCGATCTTCTCCGCCACCCACGCCTGCAGCGATTTGCCCTTGATCGCCACTTCGACGATCGGATACACCCCGCCGATGTTGCCTCCCCAGAAGACGGCGACCAGCAGCGAGCAGCAGAGCACCCCGGCGAGCGTCAAGCGGTAATGCAGGGCCAGGCGTACGGCGCGGAGGAAGTTCTTCATCGACGATCCATGTCTGGTGCTTCGTGACAACGGATCATACCACGAAGCCCCGCGTTGACCTAGCCCGCTTGGGAACCGGCGGGGTGCAAGCAATGCTGTCAGCCGGCAGCTTGCCGCCAACCCGCCTTGTTCCCGGCGGTGTTGTTCACCCCTTGATGAACCGGGCCACGATCTCCGGGTGCGCCTTGGCCTGGTCCTTCGTCTCGCCCGGATCCTGCTTCAGGTTGTACAACTCGACGTCCTCCAGTTTGCCCTTGCCGCGCGGCCGGACCGCCTTCCAGTCGCCGATCCGCACGGCTTGGCCGAAGCCCCCCTCGCGAATTTCCCAGTACATCATGCCACGACGGCGCGTCGTTTCGCCAAGCATCGCCGGAACGAAGGAGACACCTTCGCCGGAACCGGCGGGAAGAACCGCGCCCGCCATGTCCGCGAACGTGGCCATGAAGTCCCAGGTGGCCGTCGGAAAACTGGTCTCCGTGGCCGGAGATACCTGGCCGGGCCATTTGACAATCAGCGGCACGCGCAGGCGGCCTTCATATAACTCGTCGCTGACGATTCTCAGGCCGCCGCCGCTCTGAAACACGTCCGTCTCCGTCGAATCCTGCCTGGCTGCGCCGTCGCTGGCAACGACAACCGCAGTCCGGCTTGACAACTCCAACTTTTCCAAGGCGTCTACCAACGCCCCGACGTCACGGTCGAAGCGGGCCACCTTCTCTGCGTGGGCCTTTTTCGATGCCGGCCAGTTGCGGTGCGCGTAAGCACCCGACTGGGCCAACGGCAGGTCGGCGCCCGGCAACGGATACGTCACCACCAACAGGAACGGCTTGCCCGACGAATGCCGCTCCAGAAATGAGATCGCTTCCTGGATCAACAGTTGCGGCAGCTCCAAGCCCTGCTTCCCTCCAGCGTTTTCTGAAACCGCGGCGGCCTCCCCATTCCTGATGATCGAAGCCGGGTAAGCCGTTTCGGCGGTCGCGGGCGTGACCATTCCGGACCACTCGTCGAATCCGTGGGAGCCGGGATGGTTGGACTCCGCGACGCCGCCCAAGCCCCAGGTGCCGACGAATCCTGTGTCGTACTCCGTCAAACGCATCATGCGCGGCAGGGTCCTCTGATCTGGACTCAGTTCGAACGACGACTTGCCCTTTTGGACGCCCTCCGCGGCGAACCGGCCCGCCATCAGGCACCACAGCGAGGCCGCACGGGAGTCGCCTCCCGCGTAAGCTTCCGTGAACCGGCAACCCTCTCGCGCCAAGCGGTCCACATTCGGCGTCTCGATCCATTTCTGTCCGTAGCAGCCCAGGTCCCCGTAACCAAGTTGATTCGCCACAACGAGCACGATGTTCGGTGTCTCGTCGCTCTGCCGGGTGGTCTCCGTATAAGCAACCACATCCGGCACTTTCTGGGCGCAGCCGCCCACACAAAGCACGGCTACGAGCCACACAACAGAGCAGATAGCAAGGCTCCCATGTCGGAAATTCATCGCCAATCCCCTTCAAAACAGTAAATTGCGTAATATACACAGTTTAAGTAACATGGAGGGGATTTCAAGATTCGTCGTCCTCGCCTTTCGGAATTAAGGTCGAAAGCGACTATTTAGGAGGGGGCGGAACCGGAATTGCCCGTCTGGCGGCCGGCATGCCGGGAAGGGCCTGGATTTGAATGGCTGCACCAACTTGCTGCTGGTACTTTTCGTACAGCTGGCCGGCGTCGGGGTGGGTTTTCTTCAATTCGTCGACGCTCTTGGCGGCGTATTTCTCGGTGTTTTCCTTTCCGTCCTTCTTGCGGGTGACTTCCATCTGGATGCCGCCTTGGGCGTCTTCGGTGATTTTGACTTGGAGATCGTTCTCCGTCACTTCGATCTGTCTGACCCCGTTGTTGATCTTGATGCGCCGCGTCTGATTCCCGCCAAACGCGTTGACCTGAATCTGCACTTGGATTTGCTGCTGGCCGATGGGCAGATTGGGCATGATCGGGCCGAGTCGGACGTTGGGAACGCTGGGGGGCGATTGCGGCGGTTTGAGGGCATCTTTTGCCCGGCGTGCTGCCGATGCGTGTTCGCTGGCGGCGATCTTCTGCAGACATTCCTTCGCCGCGGTTTTGGTCAACTCGTCCCCCTCAAGACTGTGTTTTCGCAGGATCTCGATGGCCCTCAAGGTGACCTCGCGGCTGTCGCCCAGCGCCGCCTCGGCCAAGGCGGGAAATGCGGCTTTGCCGGCCTCTTCCAACTGGCGTGTCGCTTCGGTTCGTTCCGCGAAACGGGGCGAATCCAGCTGCCGAATCCAACCGGCCATTTGCTCTGCAGAGGCCGTCGAGGCGGTTGGGCGGGATTTCGTGGCATCGCGGTCGGTCGCAAGGCAGAGCGGGGCCGCGCCGAGCGCGGCGAACCACAAGGTCCACAAACTCGAAAATCGATGCATCGCTGGCCTCCAAAAGTACGGCAGACGTGAAGTGACGGGCGGCCTTTGATTGTATCGCGTCCCGATGCCTTCGCACCAACGGATCGCCTAATTTCGATGTTTGCGAAGGTTCGTCCCCCCCGATGATCCAAGAAAAAAACATGAACGCACACAAACTCGATGCAACTACTTTAATTTGAAATACTTAGACAAGATAGATCAATCTTGACTGAGATCGTAGGGCCGTTATAATTCGCTTTATTGGCAAATTCGGTAATTTCGGATAAACCGGATGGTCCAAGTGGATGGAAGGGTCAAGGAAGGTGTGCTAACTGAGCACATCGCGGGGCTTTGTTCGACAAGGTAGCTCAAGGCTAACTAAGTCGGCTAGGAAGGATTTGACGAAAGCCATGAGTGCAAAAACTGTTTTCACGACCGGCGAGGCGGCCAAGATCTGCAAGGTTTCCCAGCAGACGATCATCCGTTGTTTTGACAACGGATCACTGAAAGGATTCCGCGTGCCTGGGAGCAAGTTTCGCCGCATTCCCCGAGATCAACTGTTTGCGTTCATGCGGGACAACGGCATCCCCACGGACGCTCTGGAGAGTGGCAAACGAAAGGTCCTGATCGTCGACGACGACGAAGAGTTGGTCGAGTTGCTGTCGGACGTGTTTGACAAGGACGGCCGTTTCGAAGTCAAGACGGCGAACAACGGGTTCGACGCCGGGATGCAGGTTCGCGAGTTTCGTCCCGATCTGGTCGTGCTGGACGTGATGCTGCCCGACATCAACGGCAAGGAAGTCTGTCAGAGAATTCGCAGCGACGAGACGCTGGAATCCGTCAAGATCATCTGCATTTCGGGGATGGTCGAACAGGACAAGGTCGCGGAGTTGCGGCTGGCCGGCGCCAACGATTTCATGCACAAGCCCTTCAACGTTGACCGGTTGCTGGACCGTGCGTGCGACCTGCTGGAGATCGAACGAGCCATGGTGGCCTAGAACGGACCAAGGTTTCGGTTTTCCTGCCGGAGTTTTTGGCTGCGATTCTGGACCGGCCGAGACTCCTCCTGGATTGCCGTCGCTGGTCGGATGGGGATCATTCACGCGTGCTGTGCGTCCATGCCTGCACGCGTGTTTTCTTTTGTGCTCGCCGTATGATTCGCTTGCCTTCGCTTACCACCGACCGTCTTGACTGGCATCTGCCGCTTTCGGCTCTGGGCACGAGCGATCTGTTGCGCTGCTTGCTGATCGACGATTTGGAGCAAGCCAGATCCGAGTCGGCAGAACTGCTGTCGGTCGAGCCGGCCCTCCTGCTCTGGTGTATTTGCCGCTCGCCGCACTGGCGATCCGCTTCGCCGTTGGGGCTCCAGGACGTCGCGAACTGGCTGGTCTCTCATGGCTTGGCCGTGCTTGATTGGCAAGACCATGACCGCGCGGCGTTGGCTCTCTGCGAGCCTGCCCAGTTGCGACATTGGGCCGAGTTGGCCTGCCAGTCGATTGTCGCGTCACGGCTGGCCAGCGGCGGCCGTGACGGCGGATCGCTTCAGTTGACGCTGCTGGGATCGCTCCATAACGCGGCGGACTGGTTGGCGAGCGCCGGCCCCGCGGTCGACGTCTCCGCCACAGCCGACCAGCCTGGCTGTCTGCCGGAATGGCTGGTCGAGTGGCTGCGGGACCTGTCGGCTCAGCCGCCAGCCGATCCGCGCGCGGCGGCGGTCGCGCAAGCCGTCGGGGCGCTTCGAGCCGCCACCAACCAGGACGCCTGCGGGAGCGTCGCCGCGGAAGCCGGCGATTTCTCCGCGGACGAGTGCATGCGCGGCGTGCGGGAGCGATGGCTGGCTTCACACGACGTTTTCGGGAACCTGCTCCCGGACGTGATTCGCAAGCTGGCAAAGTGGCGGGAATTGGAGGATCACTTCGACCGGGCGCTGGAGAAGGAAAAACTGGAGGCTCTGAAGGGTTTTGCTTACGGGGCCAGCCACGAGATCAACAATCCCTTGGCGAATATCTCGACTCGAGCGCAGACCCTGCTGCGCGAGGAGACCGATCCGGAGCGGCGGCGCAAGTTGGCGGTGATCAATAGCCAAGCTTTTCGGGCCCACGAGTTGATCGCCGATCTGATGCTTTTCGCCAGGCCGCCCGCATTGTCCGTCGCGCCGGTGGATCTGGTGGGCTTGGCGGATCAAGTCGTCTCGGAATTGGCCGCGGAGGCGGCGGCTCAGCGGACGGCGCTGGTGCGACTGCCCCAGCCGTCGCCCGTCATCGTCTCGGCGGATGGCGGCCACTTGGCCGCCGCCTTGAAAGCGCTGTGCGTGAATTCCCTGGAAGCGCTCCGTCTGGGCGGTCGGATTGAGATTTCCGTGCAAGTCTCGACGCTTGCGGGCGAGGATGCGGACGGCGCGAAGTGGGCCGAGGTGGCCGTCGCCGATACGGGTCCGGGCATTCCCCCGGAAGTCATGCGGCACTTGTTCGACCCTTACTTCTCCGGGCGCGAGGCGGGCCGCGGCATCGGACTGGGGCTTTCCAAGACCTGGCGAATTGTCACCGAACACGGCGGGCGGATCGACGTCGACAGCCAGGTCGAGCATGGCGCCACGTTCAGGATTCGGTTGCCGGTGCCGCAGGCCGGATGATTCGCGGGCTAGTCTGGCGAGTGCTGGGCCAGCGCCTGGCAGTGGGCTTTCACGGAACTGGCCAGGCCGTCCAGTTGGTAGCCCCCTTCCAGCATCGAGACCACGCGGCTTTCGGCGGATTCATCGGCCAGGTCGAGGATCAGACGCGTCAGGTCGGCGAAATCCTCGTCGGTCAAATGAAACCCGCCCAGCGGGTCGCCGTCCCGCGAGTCGAAGCCGGCCGAGATCAGCACCAGCTCGGGCTTGAATCTCCGGGCCGCGTCCAGGAATTCGTCGGCGAACGCGCCGAAGATCTCCTTTCGTCCGGCGCCGGCAGCAAACGGCCGATTCATGTTGGTCCCCAAACCGCGGCCGTACCCTGTTTCTTCTTGCGCGCCGGTGCCCGGATACCAGGGCCATTGGTGGGTACTGAAGACGAACACCGAATCGTCCTGGTAGAACGCGTCTTGGGTTCCGTTGCCGTGGTGCACATCCCAGTCGGCGATCAAGACCTTGCCGATGCCGTGCCGCTGCTGGGCGTATCGCGCGGCGAGGGCGGTGTTGTTGAAGACGCAGAAACCCATGCCACGCCCTGGAGTGGCGTGATGCCCCGGCGGCCGCAGGACACAGAAGGCGTTCTTGACCGTCCTGGACACGACCGAGTCCACCGCCAGACAGGCTCCGCCGGCGGCATACACCGCGGCGTCCCACGAGTGGGGACCGACCGACGTGTCCCCGGTGCTCAGGAAATCGGCACCGCCAAGGATTTCGCGCCGGACCAGCTCGACGTAAGCGCCTAAGTGACACCGCAGCAGATCGTCCCTCTCGGCAGGCCGCGGGGCGAGCCACTCCAAACGATCGGCGAAATCGGCGATCCGCAAGGCATCCACGATCACCTTGCAGCGCAACGGCGACTCCGGGTGTCCGAAGCCCGTTTCGTGTTCCAGGAACAGATCGGAATGGACGATGCCGGTCCGAAGGCCGTGCGGTACGGGTGGAGAAGTTTCCTGAAGCATGGCTGAGTCACCGGAAATTGGCGGAACCAGGTGTTTCGGGTCGAAGTTGAAGCCAACCCGAATTCTACACCGTTTGTCCGCCGATCCTATATGGGGTCAGCCACAACCGGCCCGAAGCGCAAGCCGGGAAATGACTTGCCATCCTCCGCTGCGATTCGAGCCGGTGTCAACGGCAACCGCGTGCGGTGTAACCCGCGTGCGGTACCGCTTACTGCAGGTTCACGTCCCTCAGGGGAAAGCCGGGGCGTCGCGCGGTGTAGCCGCGGTAGTTCAGGCGATATCCGGTCTGCGGAAAGCCATTCGGCGGCGAGGCAGGCGCGGAGTACGCCGGAGGCGCGACGCTCGGCGGAAGCGACGGAGGCGCCGCTGCGGCCAAGTCGATCTGCGGATAGCCATCAAAGGCCGGCATGGCCCACAGCTGAGCCGGATCGCTGTACACCTGGTTGACCGCGTACGTCTCGACGCTGATCCGCAACGACAGGGTGGGCGGCGGCATGCGGACGTCGATGACGTGCGGCAGCGACACGCCGATGGTGGGCTCGTAGCGGTGCTGGGACGCAAAGACCGACGCGATCAACTGCCCGCGCGGGTCGTACCAGTGCTGCTCTTGAATCCAGCCAAAGCGGTCGTGCAGCACCAGGACTTTCGTCAGATCGCCGTCCGGCGACGCGATCCGCGAACGGATTTGCAGCTGGCCGGGGCCGTGCTGGTACGGTCCCTCGTGGAATCCGGCAGGATCCAACTGCACCAGGCCAAAGGCTTCCACCAACCATTGCGGCCGGATGGGCAACATCTGGCGCGCGGCGCTGTGCCGGTACTGATCGTGGCGTGCATAGTACACCGCCTTGGGCATGCCGGAGGCAAATTGCGGCGCATCGACCATCGCCCAAAAGAGCTGATCGTTGCTGCCCAGGTCCAGTACCTCACCGACGCCCATGAAATTGGCCCTCAAGCGGAAGTTCCTCGGCAGGCCGGCAGCCACACTAGCTCGCAAAGTCGGCATGCCTTGGATGGACAGCGACGCCGAGTCGGATTGCAGCTGGCGGATCTGGCCGCTGCTGGCGTTGACCGCCGCGATCGTCTCCTGCAGCGTCGGGGGGCCGGCGAACAGTGTGGGCGCCTGCGGCGTCAGCCCTTGGCGCATAGTCGGACAACTGGCGCCGCTGGCGCACCACAGCACCGTCACCAGGCACAGATAAGCGGCCACATGCCGTTTCAAATCAGCATCCTTGCTTCGTCGCACGGCTCTCCGAGCCGTGCCTTGCTTTGTAGCATGGCTCTCCGAGCCGTGCCTTGGGGAATCGAATAGGCGAACAAATCTGCACGGCTCGGAGAGCCATGCTACGATGAAGCGTTCCCTCCAAACAGCAACTGGACGAGTTCGTCTTGGATCTGCCGCGCCCGCGCTTCGTCCGGCATTACCACCGGCACGCGGTGTTCGGTTTCCGTGCGCGGACAGAACACCACCAGCACTTCGCGGCCCGCCTCGTCTGTCTCCGTGTCCTCCACGCGCACAATCCGCTTGCGGGCCATCAGCAAGGCCAAGATATAGCGCACATCTTCCTGCCCGGCCAATCCCTGCAGCCGCTCGAAATAGTCCAGCATCACGTCATGGGGCGCCCAATGCGCCTTCTTGACGCTGGAATCCGGCAGCTGGCACTTCCACCAGCCCAGCGCGTCTTCCGGCGGCCCTTCCCACGCCTCCTGGCAGTAATCGCGCCGGACGACCTCCGCGCCTTCCGAAATCAGCACCGAATAGAACGTCTCGCCGGCCTGGAACTCGCGATCCGTCTTGGCGCACTTCCGTGCGCAGCGTTGAATCTCGAAGTCCAGCATCGGTTTCCCAAATCCGTCGAGGAGGTGCCGGCCGTACGCGCCGCGTCATGACAAGCCGGCGAATAGTACGCAAATCGAGTCTGTGACTCAAGACGATTGTTCAACTGGGTTGCCAGCAGTGCCAGCACTGGGCAAACCTGCGATGTACTCGTACACGCGCATCTACGCCGGCAACTCCGGATGCCGCCACGGTGCCCGGTACGGGCGCCGCAGGAGCCGGGTGGCCTGCTCGTCGCCGACCACCTGGCGCGTCTGGGGATCGTACACCAGCGGCCGGCCTAGTTGCATGGCGACGTTCGCCAGGATGCAGGTGGCGGTCGAGATATGGCCCTCCTCGATGTCTGCCACCGGGCGGCTGCGTTTTTCGATGGCAGCCAGGAAGTCGAGCATGTGCAGGCGCGTGGCCGGCGCCGCGTTCAGCTCGATCTTTTTCTCCGTCACGTCCTCCGGGTACTGCTCGCGCTCGTACACGCATTCCTTGTGAATCGCCTCGCCCTGGCCCTGCGGAATGAAGTCGTAGCTCATCGTGCTGGCTTTCAACGTCCCCTTGTCGCCGTACAAGAACATCGCCCAGGGATACTGCGGGTCCGTGGGAGCACCCCAGGTGCGGTGCTGCCACACGACGTTCAGACCGTCGTACTCGAACACCGCCGTCTGCGTGTCCGAGATGTTGGATTTGCCTTCCTTCTGGACCAAGATCCCGCCGGACGAGCTGATTTGCTTCGGCCAGCCCAGGCCCAGCATCCAGCGCACGGTGTCGAGCATGTGGACGCACATGTCGCCCACGATGCCGTTGCCGTACTCCATGAACGTCCGCCACCAGCGGATGTGCGGCAAGCCGTCGTAGGGCCGCAACGGCGCGGGGCCGGTCCACATTTCGTAGTCGAAGAAATCCGGCACGGGCTCCACAGGCGGATTGCCGTTGGCGCGCATGTGGTAGTAACAGCAGACGTCCACGTGTCCAATCTTTCCCAGCAGGCCCGCATCGACGATGTTCTTCTTGGCCTCGATCAAGTGCGGCGTGCTCTTGCGCTGCGTGCCGACCTGCACCACGCGCTGATGCTTGCGGGCCGCGGCCACCATCGCTTCGCCTTCCGCCACGTCGACGCTGATCGGCTTCTGCACGTACACGTCGGCCCCGCTCTCCACGGCGTCGATCATCTGCAGCGCGTGCCAATGGTCCGGGCTGCCGATAAGCACGATGTCCAGATCTTTCTCCTTGAGCATCTGGCGGTAATCGCCGTAGATACGAGGGACCTTCTTCGATTTCTGCCGTTGGCTGACCATCTCGGCCGCCTCGGCCAGCAACCTCTTGTCGGGATCGCACAGCGAGACGACCTCCACGGGCGCGACTTGAATCAAGCGGAACAGATCGCTCTTGCCGTACCAGCCGGTGCCGATCAGCCCGACCCGCTTCGGCTTCTCGGTGGCAGCCTCGAGCGCTTCGGCGGCACGAATTGCTGCGGGCAGACCAACCAGCCCGCCGAGGGCCAGTGCCGCGTCTTGGAGGAATTGGCGTCGTTTCATGGCGTATGCTCCTTGGGTTCGAGTTAATCCGTTTCCGCCACACTCCGGCGGACGAGTTTCCAAACGTCGCTTTCCATGTTATTGCCGGCGACCATCCACAGGGCGCCGGCATGGACAAAGACGCTGGCGGCATGGCGCGGCCGCCAGGGCGTATTCGGCTTCTCCAGCGTCCAAGCGGCGCCGTCAGCGGAACTCCAAACCTCGTTGCTGCAGATCCGGGGGAAATGCACCTTGTCCCCCGGATTCCAGCCACCCAACAGCCACATCCGGCCTCGAAACGACAAGGCCCCAGCCCCGTCACGAGGAGCGAAGGCGGCCTGGCGGTTGACGAGAACCCACGCGTATTGGCCGGCAGGATCGGATGCCTTCGCGCCGGGATCGTCGTGGGCCTCCAGGAAACCAACTGCACACGCGGAAACGATGATGCCGATCCCCCAGGCCATCAGCCCTGCATGAATGCCCCATGGTCTTGTTCGACCAACCCGGCACGTGAAATAACTCGACATGGACGCTCTCCCGGTTTCCTTGGTCAGCACGATATGATATCTCACAGGGAAAGCCGCGGCCACGTATTGGGAGTCATTTCTCTGGCAGGGCCTGCTTGTGCCCCGTGACCGCGGTTTCCCTGTGGCACGGCCCACTTGTCGGCCGTGACTGCCATTGCCGCTGGAAGCGCCACCGCCATGTCCGAAAAACTCGTTGGCTTGATCGAACGTGTCACGTACCACAACCCGGAAAACGGGTTCGCGGTGCTGAAAGTCCAGGTCGCCGGCCGCCGGGACTTGGTCACCGTGGTGGGCTCCGTGACTTCGGTGACTGCCGGCGAGCATCTGACGGCCACGGGCGTCTGGACGGTGGACCGCCAGCACGGCCAGCAGTTCAAGGCCGACGATATCCGTACGTCGCAACCCACGTCGGTCGAGGGCATCGAGCGGTATCTGGCGTCCGGCGCGATCCGCAGCGTGGGTCCGCAACTGGCCGCCAAGATCGTCGGGATCTACAAGGATCGCACGCTGGAGATCCTGGATACCTGTCCCGACTTCCTGCTGCACATCCGCGGCATCGGCCAGAAACGGCTGAAACGCATTCGTGGCAGCTGGGACGAGCAGCGGGAAGTCCGCAAGATCATGCTGTTCTTCAGCCAATACGGCATCGGCTCCGGCCGGGCCTTGCGGATCTACCGCACCTACGGGCAGGAGGCCATCGAGAAGATCAAGGCCAATCCGTATCAGCTGGCCGACGACATCCGCGGGATCGGTTTCAAGACGGCGGACGAACTGGCCGCCAAGCTGGGCATCGACCGCCACTCGCCACACCGGGCGCGGGCCGCCGTGCGGTACGCGCTGCTGGCATTGAGCGACGAAGGGCACTGCGGCTACCCCGAAGCCGCCGCGGTGGAACGGACCGTCAACCTGGCGGACATTCCGCAGGAGATCGTCCAGCGGGCCGTCGAGGAGGCGCTCGGCGACGCTTCGGTCGTCCGCGAGCCCATCGGCGGCGAGCCGTGGCTGTACCTGGCCCGCCTGCACCGCGCCGAGACGGGACTGGCCAGGTCGGTTCAGCGGTTGGCCTCGCAGGCCGAACATCCGTTGCCCCAGATCGACGTCGAGGCAGCCCTCAACTGGGTCGAAAAACGGCTCGACATCGCGCTGGCAGCCGCGCAAAAGGAAGCCATCCGCCAGGTCTGCCGGCAACGGCTGCTGATCATCACGGGCGGCCCCGGCGTCGGCAAAACGACGCTGGTCCGCAGCATCCTGGAGATCTTCGCGGCCAAGGGCCTGCGCTGCGTGCTGACCGCGCCGACCGGGCGGGCGGCCAAGCGGCTGGCGGAAACCACCGGCCAGACGGCCAAGACCGTCCACCGGTTGCTCGAATTCGATCCGGCCACGGGCGACTTCCGCCGCAACCAGTCACACCCGCTGTCCGGCGACCTGTTCGTGATGGACGAGACGTCGATGGTCGATACGATGTTGGCGCACCAGTTCTTCCGCGCCGTGCCCTCGTCCGCCTGCGTCGTCTTGGTGGGCGACGTCGACCAGCTGCCCTCCGTCGGTCCCGGCAGCGTGCTGGCCGACCTGATCCGCTCCCGCGCCGTGCCCGTGGTCCGGCTGACCGAAGTCTTCCGCCAGGCCGCGGCCAGCCGGATCATCAGCGCAGCGTATGCCATCAACTGTGGCCGCGTGCCCGACTTGACCGCGCCGGACGAACTGGGCGATTTCTATTTCGTCGAGGCCGACGAGCCGGAGGCCATCCGCGACCGGATTTTGCGGCTGGTCCGCGAACGCATCCCCCAGCGTTTCGGCCTGAATCCGCGGGCGGACATCCAGGTGCTCTCGCCCATGAACCGTTCGGAACTGGGCGCGCGGAATTTGAACCAGGTCCTGCAAGAGGCGCTCAACCCCAGCCGCGACCAGCCGCAGATCGAACGCTTCGGCTGGACCTTCCGCGAAGGCGACCGCGTCATTCAAACGGAGAACAATTACCAGCGGGACGTGTTCAACGGCGACCTGGGGGTAATTGAGAAGATCAACCGCGTCGAGCAGGAACTGTCGGTCTCGTTCGAGGGCCGCAGCGTGCTGTACGATTTTGGCGATCTGGACGAATTGTCGCTGGCCTACGTGCTGACCGTCCACAAGAGCCAAGGCAGCGAATACCCGTGCGTCGTGATCCCGCTGCACACGCAGCATTTCCTGATGCTGCAGCGGAATCTCCTCTACACCGCCGTCACGCGCGGCAAGCGCCTGGTTATCCTGGTCGGCACAAAAAAGGCGCTGGGCCTGGCCGTGCGCCGGCAGGACACGCGGCAACGGTGTACGGCGTTGGCCCAGCGACTGAATCCAGCGGACAACATCATCCATTGACAGGGGGCGAAGTTGCCCGGGGCGAGATCGCAGGGGATTTTGATTTTCTACGATTCGGTTGGAGGCATGCGAACCCGTTGCGCAGGTTGTCCGTAATGACGTTACGCGACAAAGGAACAAGTCCGTGCCTTGACAATTCGATGGTGTTCATCCATTTTGAGCCGTTGGTCATCATCTGTCCGTTCGTTGGGGCGCACGTCCTTGTCGCCATTGCTGCACAGGGAGCGTTTCTCGAAACGGGTTGAGGCTTGCAGAATTCGATTTTGGCCGAGCAAAGTTGTCCCATGTGGCTGGTCTTCGGCATCGGCCGAAATCGAATTCTATTATCCTCACCCCAACGCCAGGACGCGATTGAGTTGACATTCGCCGGGCGTCCGTTGTTTTTTGTGGGGTACAGGTCGAGAATCATGATGCGTCTTTGCCTGACGGGGCTGTTCTTCCTTTACCCCTTTGCCACGCCGTCTCTGCCCCGTCTTTCCGCTGCGGCCCTCGATCAGCCCGCCCTGGAACGGCCCATCGTGGTGACGCAACTTCCGGCCGGCGGTCCAGTCGCCCAGGACACGCCGCGTTCCTCCGACTTGCTGCGGGATGCCTACGGCGAAGGTGGGCGGCTGGCGGTCGTCGATCCGGACGGAACGAAACGCAGACTCGTGGAATCGTTTCACAGCGCGTGTGACCCCAACGTGGCGTTTGACGGCAAGCGACTGCTGCTAGCGGGCAAGAAAACCGCCCAAGACAACTGGAACGTGTATGAAATCGGCGTGGATGGCTCCGGCCTGCGGCAGATCACGCAGGGGATCGGGGACTGCCGTTGTCCTTCCTACCAGTCGGCGTTCTACCAGATCAGCGACGCGAATGAGGCGTGGCATCAAATTACGTTTGTGTGCAGCCGGGCAGATGAACTGAACGAAACCGGCACGGCGCCGGCAACGGCGTTGTACTCGTGTCGGCTCGACGGCTCCGACGTGCGGCGGCTGACATACAATCTGTCCAGCGACTATGATCCATACCTGATGTGGGACGGGCGGCTGGTGTACGCCAGTTGGCAGCGGCGCACGCTGGAACACGGGCTGCTGGGGCGGGTGATCCTGCTGAGTGCGAACCTGGATGGCACCGACCCGGAGCCGGTGTGCGTCGAGCGGGGCCGGCGGATCAAGCACATGGCTTGCGACACGGCGGGTGGGTTGATCGTGTTTGTCGAAGCCGACCGCGTGCCGTGGGACGGCGCGGGCCTGTTGTCCTGCGTCAGCACCCGCCGTCCGCTGCACACGTATCGGCCGATCACGGAGCCGGCGGATGGGCTTTTCCATTCGCCGTCGCCGCTGCCGGACGGGACGATTCTCGTTTCGCGGCGGCCCGCCGACGGTTCGGGCACGCACGGCGTGGTCCGCTTCGATCCGGTCTCCAAACAGATGCAAACAGTGTTCGACGATCCGGAGTTCCACGACATGCAAGCCAAGTTGGTCGCCCCGCGCGCGGAGCCGGACGGCCGCTCGAGTCCCCGCAGCGATGACGACCCGTTCGGCAAGCTGTATTGCCTGAGTGTGTACACGAACGATTTCCAGGACGCGACATGGCTGCCGGCAGGGACGGTGAAAACGGTTCGGCTGCTGGAGGGGATCTCGCGCCGGGCGGACGCTTCGGCCGGCGCGAGTCCGCGAGCCGTTCTTTCGCCGTTGGCCCCGCGGCGGATTCTGGGCGAGGTGCCCATCGGAGCGGACGGCTCGTTCAACGTCGCGGTGCCTGCGAACGTGCCCGTGGAACTGCAACTGATCGACGCCGGCGGCCTGGCGCTGCGAAGTTGCGGGTGGGTCTGGACTCCCAACCACTTCAACCAAGGCTGCATCGGTTGCCATGAAGACCGCGAGTTGACGCCGGAGAATTTTCTGGTGGACGCGCTGAAACAGCCGACGGTCGTGGTGGCTCCACCGGTCGAACAACGGCGGTCGATCGACTTCCGCCGCGACCTGATGCCGATCGTAGGCAGGAAATGCCTGCCGTGCCACGCCCAGGGTGGCAGCGTGCCCGACCTGACGGCGGGCCAACCTGCCCCAGCGGACGTGACCGACGCCGCTTTCGCGGGGACGGTGTACCAGGTGCTGCTGGAGTCGGCTGCGGCCGGTTCTGACCGCGACATGCGCGGCAAGTACGTGGATCCCGGCCGGGCGCGGACCAGCCCGTTGGTCTGGCATCTGGCGGGCAAGAACACATCGCGTCCGTGGGACGGCGCGGCGTCTGAAGGCAAGCCGAAACGGATCCCGCCCGATGCGCAGCAACCGCTAACGCCCGAGGAAACGCGGTTGATCGTCGAGTGGATTGACATCGGGGCAGCGTGGTCCGCCACGCCGAAGGAGTGACCGAGATGCGTTGGGACGAAACATGAAGCACATTCTGTCGGCGATTACGATCGTCATCGCGTCCGGCTTTTTCTCAGCCCGCGCGGCGGAACCGCCACTGCCGGTGTTTGCCGACGTGAGCGACAAGGCCGGGATCGCTTTCAAGCACAGCTATGGCGATGTCAAGATGGACAACATCGTCAAGGCCTCGGGCGGCGGGGCGATGTTCTTCGACTACGATGGCGACGGCTGGCTCGACATCTACTTGTGCAACGGCCGATACAACCCGGAGATCTGCAGCAATCGCGGCCGGTATCTGCGCGGTCAGCTCCGCAACGCTCTGTATCGCAACAACCGCGACGGCACGTTCACGGACCTGACGGAGAAAGCGGGCGTACGGGGTGTCAACGCCGCGTACGGTTGTTCGGCGGCCGATTTCGACAACGACGGCGACCTGGACGTGCTGGTGCTGTGCTTCGGCCCCGACGAGTTCTATCGCAACAACGGCGACGGCACGTTCACCGACATCTCCGAACAATCCGGACTGGCCGATCCTCTGTGGGGCCTCCAAGCGGTGTGGTTTGACTACGACGGCGACGGCCTGCTGGACGTGTACGTCGTGAACTACCTGAAGTACGACGGCACCAAGATCCCCTACTACGCCCCAACCGGCTTTCCGGGACCGCTGACGTATCAAGGCGAGCCCGATCGATTGTACCGCAACAAGGGCGACGGGACCTTCGTCGACGTGACTGTTGAGGCGGGCCTGGTGAACCCCAATGGCCGCGGCATGGGAGCCACGGTTGCGGACTTGGATAACGACGGCCGGCTGGACGTGTACGTCACCAACGACGCCATGGGCAACGATTTCTTTCGCAATTTGGGCGGCGGCAAGTTCGTCGAGGATGCGCTGGTGCGGGGCATGGCCTTTGGCGAATCGGGGCAAGGTGTTTCGTCGATGGGGCCGGACGCGGGCGACGTCGACCTGGACGGCTGGCTGGATCTGTACATCCCCGACATGGATTACGGCTGCCTGTTGATCAACAAGCAGGAGTACTTCGAGGACGTGAGCACGCCCAGCGGGCTGGCCTTGATGTGCGGCCAGTACACGGGCTGGGGCGGCCTGCTGTTCGACTACGACAACGACGGCCTGTTGGACGTGTTCGTGGCCAACGGCGATCCGCACAAGGAATTCGGCGAAGAAGCCACGTTGGCCCGCAATGTGGGCGGCCGGAAGTTCGTCGACGTGGCCAAGGACTCCGGGCCGTATTTCGAGGAAGAGTACGTCGGCCGCGGGGCAGCTTGCGGCGACTTTGACAACGACGGCGACCTGGACCTGTTGATCAACAATCTGAACGGCCCGGCCAAGTTGCTGCGGAACGACGGCGGAAACAGGAACCATTGGCTGACGGTGGCCGCCAAATTGCCCAACGGCAAGTCGGATGCGGTTGGTGCCCGCATCAGGATCACGGCCGGTTCCCAGACTCAGATCCGGGATCTCATTCCCACGCGCGGCTATTTGTCGCAATCCGACCCGCGTCCGCATTTCGGCTTGGGCCGTGTCGAAAAAGTCGACCGTCTGGAGATCCGCTGGCCCGACGGCCGCACGACGCAGCTGAGCGACGTGTCCGCGAACCAGGCCCTGACGGTGGTCCAGCCGGCCCAGTAACGGGAGGGAAGTCCATGATACGGCCGACCGCCATTTGCACGTCTCATCCCCATCGTAGCCATCTCGCTCCGCGAGATGAGGAGGCGAATCGTAGCCGTCTCGCTCCGCGAGATGAGGAGCCGAATCGTAGCCGTCTCGCTCCGCGAGATGAGGCGCCGAATCGCAGCCATCTCGTTCCGCGAGATGAGGAGCTATCCTCTCGCCCTCTTGCTCCGCCACATGACAAGCTATCCTCTCGCGGAGCGAGAGGGCTACGATGGCTGCTGCCGATCGTCGCGCTGGCCGTCCTGCCGGCATCGGGCGCCGAGACGTACCGCGATCCGGTCTATGTGGGCGCCAAGGTCTGCGGCCAATGCCACGAGGGGGCCGCGGTGGGCGATCAGTTGACGCTCTGGCTGCACTCGCGGCACGCCCGGGCGTACACGAGTCTGGCCACGCCGGAGGCGAAGGAGATCGCCAAATGGAGCGGCATTCCGATGGAGCCGCAGGAGTCGGCCATGTGCCTGGGCTGCCACGCCACGGCCTCGCAAGCGGAACCCTGGGAGCGGGACGCGACGTTTTCCATCCGGGAGGGCGTGCAATGCGAAATGTGCCACGGGGCGGGCAGCGAGTACATGGCCAAAGAGGTGATGATGAATCGCGAGGCCGCGATGAATGCCGGCCTGAGGATGCCGGCGAAGGAACACTGCCTGAATTGTCACGCGGAAAAGGGCTCCCACCGGATCGTGCTGGGGGCGCGGAGCTTCGATATCGAAGCCGCCTGGCTGCAAATCGCCCACCCCGTGCCGCAAAATCCGAAAGCCAAGCCGTTGCAGCCGCCCGCGCCGCCCGTCGCCTCAAACCCAGGCCATGAGTACACGGGCGTCGCCGTGTGCGGCGAATGCCATGCCGGTCCGGAATGGGGGTATCAGCACAGCAAGTGGCTGGCGAGCAAGCACGCCGACGCCTATGCCAGCCTGGGCACCGCCCAGGCGCGTCAGAAGGCGACCGCCGCAGGTGTCCAGGGCGACCCGCGCGAGAGCCCCCAGTGCCTCAAGTGCCATGCCACCGCGTATCATCAACCCGCCGCCGGCGTTCGGGACACCTACGCCATCCACGAAGGCGTCGGTTGCGAGGCTTGCCACGGCGCGGGCAGCGGGCATGCGGACGAGGCCGCCAACCGCCGCGACCATTCTCAGCCGCTGACGGTCCCGTTGCCGAAGGCCACGGAAAAAACCTGCGCCACGTGCCACGTAAAACCGGGTGGCAAGCCGTTTGATTTCGCCACGGCGTGTGCAACGATCGCCCACCCCAAGATCCCGCCGGAGGTCACCGTCGAGCCGCGCTACAAGAAGCCGCTCAACCTGGCGCTCAGCCCCGACGGCCGTGAATTGTACGCCACCTGCGAAAGCGCCTATTCCGTGATCGTCGTGGATACCGCCACGCGCCGCAAGGTGGCGGAAATCCCGGTGGGCGGCCAGCCGATGGACGTGACGTTCAGCCCCGACGGCCGGCGGGTCTTCGTCAGCAACCGCCTGGACGATTCGCTGTCGGTAATCGACGTCGAACAGCGTCACGTCGTGGCGACGATCCCCGTGGGTGACGAACCTCACGGCGTGCTGACCGACCGGACGGGCAAGCACTTGTACGTCCTGAACACCGCCACCGAAGACATCTCCGTGATCGACACGGCCACGCTGGAGGAGGTCAAGCGGTTGGCCGCCGGCCGCGGGCCTTGGTCGCTGGCCCTGTCGCCGGACGGGGCGCGCATCTGCGTCACGAACATGTACTCGCGGTTCGTGACGCCGCGCACGCCGTCGATTTCGGAGGTGACGATGATCGACACCGAGCGGGCCTTCGTCGACGACCGTCCGACCCTGCCGGCGGCGAATCTTCTGCAGGGCGTCGTTTGGCATCCCAGCGGCCGGTTCGCGCTGGTCACGCTGCTGCGGACCAAGAACGTCGTCCCGATGACCCGCATCTCCCAAGGCTGGACGATCACCAACGGCCTGGGCATCGTCTGGCCCGACGGCCGCACGGATCAGGTGCTGCTGGACGAACCCGGCCTGTATTTCCCCGATCCGACCGCTGTGGCCATCACGCCCGACGGCCGACTGGCGCTGGTGACCAGCGCCACCGGCGACCGCGTGGCCGTGGTGGACATCGCCAAGCTGGTCGGGCTAGTGGAATCGGCCTCCGCAGACGACCGCCGGCACAGGCTGCCGAACCACTTGGGACAGGCGTCCCAGTTCGTCGTGGCGCACATCCCCACGTTGCGCAGCCCCCGCGACATCCTGGTGGCGCCCGACAGCAAGACGGCTTACGTAGCCAACGCGCTGGATGATTCAATCTCCGTGATCGATGTGGCCGGGTTGAAGCTGGGCGAACGGATCGATCTGGGGGGGCCGCGCGAGGTCACGCAGGTCCGCCAGGGCGAATTGCTGTTTCACGACGCCAAGATTACGTTCCGCCGCCAGTTCTCCTGCCACTCGTGCCATCCCGACGGGCACGTGGACGGCATCACCTACAACACCGAGCCGGACGGGATCGGGGTCGACCCCGTGGACAACCGGACGCTGCGCGGCATCCTGGACACGGCCCCGTTCAAGTGGAACGGCAAGAATCCGAGCTTCTCGCGGCAGTGCGGTCCGCGGCTGTCGGCGTTCTTCACGCGGCTGGCGCCCTTCACGCCGGAGCAGCTCGCAGCCCTCGATCTGTACGTCTGCACGATCCCGCGGCCGCCCAATCGGTACCGGCCGGTCGGGGCGCCGCTGACCGAAGCCCAACGCCGCGGCAAGGCCATTTTCGGGCGGACGCGCGCCAACGACGGCCGGATGATCCCCGTCGAAAACCGCTGCGTGACGTGTCACTTTCCGCCGCTGTACACCGATCGCCGCAAGCACGACGTGGGCACGAAAATGAAGTACGACACGATTTCGGAGTTCGACGTGCCGCACCTGAACAACATCTACGACTCGGCGCCCTACCTGCACAACGGCGCCGCACCGACACTGGAAGAAATCTGGACCGTGTTCAACCCCGATGACACGCACGGCGTGACCAACGACATGACCAAAGACCAGTTGAACGACCTGATCGAGTACCTGAAGACGTTGTAGGGATCGTTTGTGTTTCGTCCTTTCACCTAAAACAATGTCGCCTTTCGCTCCGCGAAAGGACGCCCTTTCGCGGAGACGCTGTGAAAAAACGAAAGGACGCCCTTTCGCGGAGCGAAAGGCGACAAAATAAGGCTCAGACATGCGGCAGCACCCCCGGCGATGTTCGTGTTGGCTGCTGGGACTCGCCGCGATCGCGGCGTGCGGGACCGCCGTCGGCGCCGCTGCGCCGCCAATCGCTGCCCCGCCTCCATTCTTCGATCGCCGCGAGCTGCCCTTGGAGTACGCCGGTCCGGGCCGCGACGCTCCCGAACCCGAAGACGTGACCGAAGTGCGCATCGGCTACTTCGGGCCCGACGATCCGGACCACCGGGAAGGCGGCGATCTGTGGTGTGCCGCGTCTCTGGCGGTCGAGCAGGCCAACCAGCAGGGCGGCTATCGGGGCCGGCCGTTCCTGCTTGTGGCCCGCTGGTCCGACAATCCGTGGACCGGCGGCGCGGCTCACCTGACGCGGATGGTGTACACGGACAACGTGTGGGCGATCCTCGGCGGGATCGACAGCGCCAGCACGCACCTGGCCGAACAGGTCACCACCAAAGCCCGCCTGCCTCTCCTCTGCGCAGCCAGCAGCGACCGGACGGCCAACTCGGCGATCGTGCCGTGGATTTTCTCCCTGTTGCCGGGGAACCAGTTGCAGGCCCCGGTGCTGGCGTCAGAACTGGCTCGCCGGGTGGGTCGAAAGCCGTTTGTCGTCATCGCGGGCGAAGACCACGACTCGCGCAGTTTCATGGCGGAACTGAATCATCGCCTGGTCCAGAATCGTCTCGCCCCCCAGTTTCAATTCGTTTGCCGTCCGACGGACGCCGACAACTCCGATCTGGTTCGCCGTGCGCTGCAATCTCAACCGGCGGCCGCGTTGCTGGTCGCCGACGCCCGCGGCAGTGCGCGGCTTGTGCATGCCGTCCGCGCCGCAGGATTTCAGGGCGAAATCTTCGGCGGCCCGGCGATGGGACGCCGCGAGTTCCTGCAAGCAGCCGGCCCGGCCGCGGAAGGAGTCATCCTGCCGCTGCTGGTCGAGCCCGGCGAGAAGTGGCCTGCGTTTGAGAACACGTTCCGGAAGCGATTTCAGCGAACTCCGGACTTTGCCGCGGCCGGCACGTATGATGCTGTGCAACTGCTGGTCGCCGCCATCCGCAAAGCGGGCCTGAACCGAGCCCGCATCGGCGACGCTTTGCGAGCGCTTTCCCCGTGGGACGGCGTCGCCGGCGCCGTCCGCTGGGACACGCTGGGCGGCAATACCCGCCCGGTCCATCTCGGTACGGTTTCCGCCGATTGCCTGGTACGTCTCACTCCCGCGCCCTGACCGTCTTGATGTAAAGGATTTGCCCGTGGGTCCGCATGTTTGCCCCTGGTGGGGTGGGTACTTTATCGACAACCGCCTGCGCCGCTGGCTGCACAACCCGGAGCGGATTCTGGCGCCTTATGTCGGAGCTGGCATGACGGCCCTCGATTTCGGCTGTGGGATGGGACTGTTTGCGATCGCGATGGCGAGACTGGTCGGCGAGCAGGGCCGAGTCATTGCTGCGGATCTTCAGCCGCAGATGCTGGATGTCGTGCAGCGGCGGGCGCAGCGGGCCGGAGTCGCGGACCGCATCCGCACCCATCGCTGCCAGCCCGACTCGATCGCGCTCGACAAACCACTTGACTTCGCCCTGGCGTTCTACTCGGCCCACGAGGCGCCGGACCTGCGGCGTTTGTTTGCAGAGCTTCACAACGGCCTGACTCCCGACGGGCGATTCTTGATCGTCGAGCCCCTTGGGCACGTGACGGCGAGGGGATTTGCGAATATGATGGAACTCGCCGGACAGATCGGATTCCGGGAACAAGAACGGCCCCACGTCCGGCTCAGCCGGGCGGCAGTGCTGGTGAAGAGTAGTGCAGCCGCCGCTTGACCGTCCCGGCAAGCGGGATGGGGAAAACGGATGATTCAAGCCTCAAGGAGATTGCCCACATGTGTCTTGTTAGATGTTGCTTGCGGCGTCCGCGGGAACGACCCCTTCCTCGTCTCGTCCCCGTTCTGTGGCTCGCCGTGCCCGTGTTCATGCTCTTGGCGGGAACCGTTCCGCCGGACAACGCCGGTCAGACCTGGGCGGCCGAAGCCAAGGACGCCGCGGCAAGCCCGTCGCCGGAGCGTCCCAAAGACCGGCCCGCGTCGATTCGCGCACTGGCCGCTCGGCTGGACATCGGCCCGGGGGATGTCGTCGCGGATATCGGCGCCGGCCGAGGCGGGGACACATGGGTTTTTGCGGACATCGTCGGGCCGTCGGGCACCGTGTACGCCGAGGAAATCACGGAAAACCAGGTCAAATCCCTGAAGGCGGAGGTCGAGAAGCGGAAGCTGACGCAAGTCCGCCCGGTTTTGGGGCGCGCCGACAGTCCCGAACTGCCGGCGGCCAGCGTCGATTTGGCCTACATGCGGTTGGTGTACCACCATATTTCCAAGCCGCGCGAGATGCTGCGGGAGATTTGGCGCGTCTTGAAACCAGGCGGCCATTTCGTCGTGGTCGACCGCCTGCCCGGCACGCTGCGCGACTGGGTGCCCCGCGAGCAGCGCGCCAGCAAACACTTCTGGATCGCCGAAACGACGGTCGTGCGCGAAGCCCGCGAAGAGGGCTTCCTGTATGTCGCCTGCGCCGACGAATTGTGCGAAGCCAAGGACAATCCGTTCGTGCTGATCTTCCAACGCCCGCCCGAGCCATCCGAGGCCGGCCGCGACCCCGATCCTTTCCTGCCGCTGGCGACCAGCGAAGTCTCCGAACTGCTCCTGCCCCCCGGCAAGCAGTTTCAGCGTCCCGCGATCATCGCGCTGGGGCAGGCACGCGAGCTGATCCCGCCGATCTTGGCGCGGTCGTCCGGCGCGGGCCTGGAGATCGTCTTGGAGGAGTGGGCGACGCAGAAGGACGAGCGGCCGCCGTTGCCCGCGGGCGTGTCGCTGCCCTCGGTGCTGACCGACCAAGGCGATCCGCACTTGGGACCCGAGCCGATCGACGCCGTGTTCTTCCTGGATACGTACCACTTGCTGTTCCACGGCAAGACGCTGCTGGCCAGACTGCACGAGCGTCTGACGCCCGACGGCTGCGTCTACGTCCTGGACCGGGCGGCGAAAGAGCCGTTGTCGCGGCGCGACGCCAGCCATCGCCGGCAGATCGACCCGGCGACCGTGAAACAGGAACTGACCGCAGCCGGCTTCGTCCTGCAGTCGGAAGGCCGGCCGCCGGCCGCGGACCGATTCCTGCTCGTGTTTGGCAAGGCCAAGCCCCTTGCCGATCCGCCTCGATAACGTGGGGAGCCACGCACAGACGCGGAAGAGATTTGCGTGTATGAGTACGTGTGCGAGCACGAGAAGAAGTCAGACGAGAAAGGGCTCCCACGTGCTCTTGCACGTACTCGTACACTCCTTTCTTTCTGCCGAGCCTAATCCTTCAGCAGCTTGATCAGCGCCTCGCGCAGGGACTTGATCTTCAACGGCATGGGCAACAGCAGGCGGTGGTCGTCGGGCTTGGCGGCCTTGGTCAGTTCTTTCTCTCGCTTGTCGACCAGCAGCACGGCCGGGATGTCGGACGTCGTTTGCCCT
>CAYPGE010000098.1:8814-23536 GCA_964409865.1 uncultured Pirellulaceae bacterium | reverse complement strand
CGGTGATCGGTAATCGGTGATCGGTAATCGGTGATCGGTAATCGGTGATCGGTAACGGGCATTCTGCGTTCGGTGGTCGATGACGGGATACCCACAACCGATCACCGATTACCGGTCACGGATCACTACAACAACGCCGTGCTCTCCGGGAAGCCGTACATCCAGTTAAAGTTCTGCACGGCCGCGCCGGAGGCGCCTTTGACCAGGTTGTCGATACAACAAATCACAATCACGCGCCCGCGCACGAGCCGGGCCGTGAGTTGGCAGAAGTTGGTATTGCTGACGTCTTTCGTCGCGGGCAGATGATCCACGACCTGGACAAACACTTGGCCGGCGTACGCCGCCCGCAAGGCGTCCATCAGTTCGGCTTCCGTGACGGGGCGGGCCGGGATTGCGTAGGCGGTGGTCAGGATGCCGCGGGTCATGGGCACCAGGTGCGGCGTAAAGATCGTCTCGATCGGCTGCCCCGCGATCGTTCCCAGCACTTGATCGATCTCCGGATTGTGCCGGTGCTTTCCCACGTTGTACGCGGAAAAGCTCTCGTTGCACTCCGGAAAGTGCGTCGTCAGCTTGGGCGTCCGTCCCGCGCCGGAGACACCGCTCTTGGAATCGAAAATGATGCCGGCGGGCTCGACCAGTCCGTTCTCCAGCAGCGGCGCCATCGGCAGAATGGCCGACGTCGGATAACAGCCCGGATTGGCGACCAGCATCGCGCCCGCAATCTGATCGGCAAACAGCTCGGGCAACCCGTAGGGGACCTTCCCTAGTCGCTGGGCGTCGCAATGCGTGTCTTCGTACCAGGCGCGATACACGGCCAGATCGTTCAAGCGGTAGTCGGCGCTGAAATCCACCACCCGCACGCCGGCATCGACCAGCGGCTTGACCGCCTGGGCCGACGCCCCGTGCGGCAGGCAGCTGAACACGCAATCGCATTCCGCGGCCACCTGTTCCGGGTTCAAATCTCGCAGGCGCAGGTCCAGACGACCGGCCAACGAGGGGTGGATCGCCGCGACGTGCGGTTCGCCCTGCTGCCGGCTGGTCAACGCGGTGATCTTCGTCTCCGGGTGGCGAAGCAGCAATTTGATCAGTTCCAGGGCCGTGTACCCGGTGGCCCCCAAAATGCCGATCCGAATCATACTCGCAAGTTCCTTAGTCCCTCATGCAGGCTGCGGCCCCGCTTGCGCGTACACCAACTGTGCCCCACGAACGAAGTGCAAAATCGCAAAACTCAGATCTCAGATCTCAAATCTCAGATTTCGAATCCAAAGTATAACGGCCGCAAAATTCTCGCCAAGGGACGCTGTGTCGGCTCGAAAAGCGAATCTCGGACCGTTAGAATCCTTGTTGCCGCGCAACTCCGGCGGCAGATCCACTCACCTTGGGGAGGAATCGCGACCATGAAGACCGTCCTAGCCATCGGTGCTCATCCCGACGACATCGAATTCATGATGGCGGGCACCATGATTCACTTGCGCAAGGCAGGCTACGAGCTGCACTACATGACCGTGGCGAACGGCAGTTGCGGCAGCAACCGCTACGACACGGAAACGCTGATTCGCATGCGCCGCCAGGAGGCGATGGCGGCCGCCGCCTGCTTGGGAGCGGTGTTTCACGAAAGCGTCTGCAACGACCTGGAGATCTTCTACACCCTGCCGCTGCTGGCCAAGGTTGCTGCAGTGGTCCGCGAGGTGGCTCCGGAAATCGTCCTCACCCACGCGCCGGTGGATTACATGGAAGACCACATGAACGCCTGCCGGCTGGCCGTGACCGCGGCCTTTGTTCGCGGCATGCCCAACTTCCAGACCGACCCGCCGCGTGCGCCCGTGGACGAACAGGTCACCGTCTACCACGCCCAGCCGCACGGCAACCGTGATCCCCTGGGCCAAGTGGTGCAGGCCGGCATCTACGTCGATACGACGGACGTGATGGACAAGAAACTGGAAGTGGTCTCGAAGCACGAGAGTCAGCGGTCGTGGCTGGGGGACAGCCAGCAACTGGATTCGTACCTGCAGGCCCTGCGCGACTTGGGCGCCGAAGTCGGCCGCCTGTCCGGCCGCTTCCAGTTCGCCGAAGGCTGGCGGCGGCATCTGCACCTGGGCTATTGCGGACCGGCCGACAACCCGCTGGTCGAGGCGATTTCGGAAAAGATCCTGACGCCGGATGCGTGATCGGCCCAGCGACCAGCGCCCGCTCCAAGAATTCGGCTGGCAGAAGCCCGGTTTTTGGGAAAAGCGTTGAGATTCCCCGACGTTTTTGCTCTGGCCTCACTTGGCCGGTTTGGCTAACATCCCGCACGGAACCTTGCCCAGAGCGTTCTTGTCGTCGAGGAGTGCGATTGTGGAGACGATCAAAACGGCTGTCGTCGTGGTCTTGCTGCTGGCAGTACTGTATGGCGTTTACGTCGTACTGAACAAGCCTGACCTTGCCCCTCCGCAGGAGGTGGCCTGGAACGTCGACGCGGTCGCGCCGCCCGAAGTCGAAACCGGCGTGCTCGATCCGCTGGCCGGCTTGCGTCCGGTACCCCTCGACAAACAGGCTGCCCAAGCCGGCCAACCGACGCTAGCATCTTCCCCCGCAGCCGCCCTCTCCGAGCCTGCCGCGGGCGTCCCACAAGGTGCGGTCAAGACGGTGACCGACTCCGAGCCGATCGAAGCCGCCTCTGCCGGTTCCCTTCCGGCAGCACCCACGCTGGCGGTTCCGGACGCTGCGCAACCCGTCCCCGCGTCCGAACCGTCCGACGCAAAGTTGGCGTCGGCCAGCGTCACGGCCGACCCGCTGCGCGCGCCTCGCGATCCTGCGAACATCGGTGCCGTTGAGGCAGTCCCAGGCGGCGACAGCGCCAAGCCGGCGACCGCGGCGGCGGGCGAGGCCGCCCCAGCCCAGCAGTCGATCTACGCTCAAACATCGAATTCCGCGAATTCCGCAGCGCAGGACCCGAGCGACTTCCGTTCGATCCGCGCTTTCGACAACGCCTGGAATTCGGCCGTCGCTCAACTGCAGAGGCAGCAGTGGTCCGAAGCCCTGTTGACGCTCTCGTTCTTCTTCCACGATCCGGACCTCACCGGCGAAGAACGCCAACGACTGCTCGACCTCTTGGACCCCCTGGCCGGCAAGGTGATCTATTCCAACGACCACACCCTGGAGGCCGCTTACGAAGTCCGATCCGGCGAGCGTCTGGAGACGATCGCGCAGCAGTACCAAGTGCCGGTCACCTTGCTGCAACAGATCAACGGCATCGCCAATCCGGACGCGCTCCGGCCGGGCACGCGGCTGAAAGTCCTCCGCGGGCCGTTTCGTGCGGAGATCGACCTGAAGCGCAGCGAGCTGGTGCTGTTCGCCGGCAAGTACTACGCCGGCCGGTTTCCCGTCAGCGTGGGCAACGATCCTGCGCCGCAGCCGTCCGAATATCAAGTGCTGGCCAAAGAAGCCGGCCGCGAGTACATCGGGGCGAACGGGATTCGCATCCCGGCGCGGTCGGCCGATAATCCGTACGGCGATGTTTACCTGGACCTCGGCCATCGAGTGGGCATCCACGGCAGCCCCGACACCATCCCGGCCAGCGGCTTGGGGTGCCTGAGCCTGTCCGCCGCCGACGTCGCCGATGTCCGCAACATTCTCTCCGTCGGATCGAAAGTCACGATTCGCTAGCTGACGAAGCCGCGGACGGAGACGATTACGACAGCGCCAAGGAACTTGCCGCCATCGCGCTGGCCGTTGCTCGAAAGACGCTGACGCTGCGGCCCGGCATGGGCGGAGTCATCATTGGTCCGCGAGACGGCGGCCTGAACCGGGCGACAGACATCACGTTCGGGCTGATCGGGGCTGGAGTCCGCTGAAGGCAGTCAAAGGTTGGCCAACTCCTAGTGAACGACGGTCAGTCGGCCTCGCTTAGCAGACTCCGAACCGGTTCCAAGGTCTCAGCGGTGCGTAACGTCTGGCGGATGCTTCGCAGCAGTTCGGGCTTTCGAACTTCCCGGACCGCCGGCATCAACGCCAAGCCGTCGTCCCCGAATTTCAGATCCAGCGCCAATTCGATTCCCTCCTGCAGGCCGCTGACCTCGCCCTCCAAACGTCCTTCCTGACGGCCCCTTTCGAGAGCCCGTCGTTCCACGCTAGTAATATAAGGCATTTGGCGTTCCTCCTCGAAACGATGTAGCTGGTCTTCAAACTCATCCTCCAGTTCCGGCGGCAGGTCCATCATCCAATCGATCAGCCGGAACAGCTGGCGGATTTCTTCGGCGGTCAAACCACGCTCGAACAGTCCCTTCACCAACCGCAGCTTCCACCGGCAACGCTCCGCGGGCTGGCGACGTGTTTCCAGCGTCTTCAGATGGGCAAGCACCACGGCCGCGAATGGATTGGGATTGCTCTCCAACTCCGTGATGTTCTTGCGGTAGTCCAGCAGTTTGACCATCGGGAATTGCATCCGCAGGGAAAATCCCCAACGGCGGAACGCGAATTGTCGTGGCCGCCAGCCCCGGCGTTCGTCTCCCAGGACCGCCAAACTGACGACACCCCGGCGAAAGCGATCGAAGATCCGGTAATTGTAGACGTACATTCGCTCGCCAAAATGCTCGTCCACCTGATTCTGCACCTCGACGTGGACCAGCAGCCACAATTCCGGGCCGTTCTTGGGCCATACTTTGAACAGCTTGTCCGCCAGTCGCGGTCCCAATTCAGCTTCACGTACGATCTGCTGCAGTTCTTTCTCCAAGCTCTCGTACCCCCGGTCCCAATCCAGGTCCGCATGGACGTCCGCGAAGAAAAACCCGAGAAACGGCTCGAGGAAAATCTCCAGCAATTCCTTCCACGGACTATCGAACTCGCTCATGATCGTGGGCTCCGCTGGGGTTCGCGACATGCTCGGGCAGTCCAGCCCCATTTTCGCATGCGTCGGCCATCCCGTCGAGTCCCTGTCCGAGCGACATGCGGACGCCACGGTCACTGGAGCGACTTTCCAGGTTATCCGTCACTCGAGCGGCAGTTTCACGACGCGGCCGCCCGCGGCGGCCGAGCGGTCGATGGCCAGGCACAGTTCGTGGGTCCGGTAAGCGTCGGCCACGTTGCAGTGCGACTCGCGGTCTTGCAGGATGCAGTCCACGAAATGGTTGATCTCGGCATCGAAGGGGTGATGGTGCACGTCGCCCGAATCGGGCATGATCGTGGGCATCGTGGCCCAACTCTTTTGGCCGGGGAACAATTTCTTGGACCAGATCCGGTTGTCCCGCAGCGAGCCTTGCGTGCCGATGATGTCGATGTTGAAGGCGTAGGGGATGTCGGCATCCAGCAGGCACGACGATTTGGCGATCGTGCCGTCGTCCAACTTCATCGTGGCCACGACGTTGGCGTCGTATTCGTACAAGCCCTTTTTGTTGTTCGACATGGCCGATACCTCGACGACTTCGCGGCCGGACAGGAATCGCAGGGCGTCCAGTCCATGGCAGCCGGCCAGCAGCGTGGCGCTGCCGCCTGTCTGGATGGTGTGCGCCCATTCCCAGCCGCTGTACCACGTGCCGATGCCGTGCCAGTAATCCACCTCGATGTACAGCAGTTCGCCGATCGCGCCGGCGGCCAGCAACGACCGCAGCGATTCCAGCAGCGGGTTCCAGCGGAGCACGAAGCTGACGATGCTCTTAACGCCCGCTTTCGCGACGGCGTCCCGCAGCGCCCGGTTCTCGTCCATCGTAATGGCCATCGGCTTCTCGACCAGGAGATGCTTGCCGGCTTGGGCCGCCGCGATGCCCTGCGGCGTATGTACCTGGTTCGGGCCGCTCACGTTGACGATGTCCACCCGCGGATCGGCCAGCACTTCGTCAAAGTTGTCCCGCGCGGGGCAGTCGAGTCCGTGCTTGTCGATCAGCCGCTGGGCGCTCTCCCGCCGACGGCTGCTGACAGAAACGATCTGCACGTGCGGATTGCGCAGCCAGCTGGCCGCGTGCGCATCGGCCACGTCGCCGACGCCGTGAATGGCCACCCCCAGTTTCTTGTCCATCGCGATCTCCTTGCCAAGCGGTGTTCCGGAACTGCGGTCCTGCAATTGGCCAATTATCTTAACCGTTTCGCGGCGTCAAGTCAGGAATGGATCGGGGGCTTTTGCAGCACGGGCTGAAAACGCCGTGTCGGGCGTTACAATGAAAGGCCAAATGCAGGATCGGCGTCCGAGGCGGACATAGCGGCAACGTTGCACGCGGGACCGGCCACAGAACCGAGGGCGGCGGTGGTCTGGACGCCGTGACGAAAGCGTAATAGGCTGGCGTCTGGCGCGATCGACAGCACGAATCCATTATCACCGATCACCGATCACCGATTACCGATCACCGATCTGGGAGATGACATCGCATGACTCGAAAAATACCCATTTTGTTGCGCAGGTTTTCGGCGTGGAAGTGCCTGCTGATTCTGACTGTCGCCCCGGCGGCATCGTTGGCCGTCGCGGCGGACAGGCCTGTGCTTCGCCTGGCCACGACGATCAGCGTCGTGGACTCCGGCTTGGCCGCAAGCATCTTGCCGGATTTCGAGCGTCAGAACGCTTGCCGCGTGGATGTGATCGCGGTCGGCACTGGCCAGGCCTTGGCGATCGCCGGGCGCGGCGACGTTGATGTGGTGATCGTCCACGCGCGGAAGCAGGAAGAGGCGTTCCTGGCGGCCGGCCATGCCAAGCAACGCTTCGAGTTCATGTACAACGACTTCGTCCTGGTGGGGCCGCCGGAGGATCCGGCGCGAGCCGGCGGGGGCCAGTCGGCTGCGGATGCGTTCCGAGCGGTTGCCGCCGCCCGCGCGACGTTCTTCAGCCGCGGCGACAAGAGCGGAACCCACTCCAAGGAACTCGCGATCTGGGCGGCCGCCGGGCTGGCGCCGAACAAGGACGCCGGATGGTACCAGTCGCTGGGCCAAGGGACCGGCGAAGTGTTGCGGGCTGCGAACGAGAAAGGGGCATATACGCTCACCGATCGCGGCACCTGGCTGGCGACTCGGGCCAAGCTGACCCATCTTCGGATTGTCTTTGGGGGCGAGCATCCGCGGGCCAACAAGGACCCAGAATTGATCAACCGCTATGCCGTGATCCCCGTCGATCCCGCGGCTCACCCCGGTGTCAACGCGGCGCTGGCCGAGCGGTTCGCGGCCTGGTTGCGGTCGCCGGAGATCCAGAAGAGCATTGCACAGTTCGGCGTCAGCCGGTTCGATCAGCCGTTGTTCTACCCGTCCGCCCGTTGACCGGCGCTGCACGGCTCAGAGAGCCATGCTACAGATCGTCACCGCCTCGGAGCGTGCGGGCTACTTTGTTGGGAAAACACGCCATGGACGAAATCGTCCGCGGGCTGGTGCGAGCCGTGAATTTGATCTGCACTGCTGATCCGGCGGTCTTGGAGATCGTCTGGCTGTCCTTGTTTGTAAGCGGGCTGGCGTTGGCGATCAGCACGGTGATCGGCGTGCCCGCCGGCGCCGCGCTGGGTCTGTGGTCGCGGATTCGGGTTCGCGGCCTGATCACGGTGCTGCTGTACACCGGCATGGGCCTGCCACCGGTCGTGGTCGGCCTGGCGGTGTATCTGCTGTTGTCCCGCAGCGGACCGCTCGGTTTTTTGGGCTGGCTGTTCACGCCCAGCGCGATGGTCTTCGCCCAGATCGTCATCGCGCTGCCGGTCGTCGCGGGCCTGACCATGATTGCCGTGCAGAGCGTCGAGCCGGGAGTGCGGCTTCAGGTGCGCGCCCTGGGTGCCACGCGTTGGCAGGAGTTGGTGGCGGTGCTGCGCGAGGCGCGGGTCGGCGTGATGGCCGCGGTCGTGGCGGCCTTCGGGTCGATCATCTCCGAGGTGGGTGCCGTGATGCTCGTCGGCGGCAACATCGAAGGCCGCACGCGCGTGCTGACGACCGCCATCGTGCTGGACACGCGGATGGGTGAATTCGACTTGGCGCTGGCTTTGGGCATCATTTTGCTGTTGTTGGCCTTCCTTGCCAACGCGGTCCTGTTCTGGCTCCAGCAGCGTGCCGAGGGCTGACCGAGATGGACGCACCCTTGTACCTCCTGGATGGTCTCCGGAAATCCTACGACGGCCCTGCTGTGCTCGATCTGGAACATCTGGAAGTCCAGGCCGGCGAAGTGCTGGCCTTGGTGGGTCCCAGCGGGGCCGGCAAGTCGACGCTGCTGCGGCTGCTGAACTTTCTGGAGCCGCCCACGGCGGGAAGCATCGTTTACCACGGCCGCACCTTTCGCGACCATCGCGTGCCGATCGCCGTCCGCCGCGAGATCACGACCGTGTTCCAGCGACCTGCCTTGCTGCGGGGCAGCGTCCGCCGCAACGTCGCCTACGGACTGCGGCTGCGAGGTCAACGGGACGATCGACGGGTGGAGCAGATGTTGGCGCAAGTGGGGCTGGGCGACCGTGCGAAAGCCCATGCCCAACGGTTATCGGGCGGCGAGATGCAGCGCGTGGCACTGGCGCGAGCGCTGGTCGTCGAGCCCACCGTATTGCTGTTGGACGAGCCGACCGCCAATTTGGATCCCTACAACGTGGTTCTGATCGAAGATATCGTGCGCCGGCAGAACCGCGAGCAGGGCACGACGGTGGTTTTGGTCACACACAACGTGTTCCAAGCCCGGCGACTGGCCACGCGGGTCGGGCTGATGCTGTCCGGCCGGTTGATCGAAGTCGGCCCGGCGCCGCAGTTCTTTGAGTCGCCCTCCGATCCCCGTACGGCCGCCTTCGTGCGCGGCGAAATGGTCTACTGAGGACGGCAAAGTAGCCCTCTCGCTCCGCGAGAGGCCGGCCGATCATCTCGCGGAGCGAGATGGCTACGATAAGACTAATCGCTGCCGATCGTCTGCCCGCCCGCCCGCGCGGGTGCTCCCCGCCCTCCACGTCGCGTTGTCCACGCTTCTAATTCGGCCGTTTGCCAGCGACCAGCTCTTGCTCCCACTGGTCCATCAGCGGCCATTCGGCGGCGCAGGTGCCGAAGTCGGCCATGTGCTGATAGCGCTGCAGGCGGGTGATGACGGCCTCCAGCAGCCGGTCGTCCTTGCGGAAGTATGGGCCGTGACTGGGCAGCAGCCATTGCACGTCGCTCGCGCGGATTCGTTCCAGCGACTGGACAAAGGCCGGCAGGTCGCTGCCATGATGCGCGTCGATCGCGCCCACGCAGCCGTCCCGGTACACGTTGTCGCCGCTGAACAGCAACTCGCCCAGGCGAAAGCAAAGTTGGCAGTTGGTGTGTCCCGGCGTCTGCCACACCTCCAATTCCAGACCGCCGATCCGCACGCGGTCGCCCTCGTCGACTTCGCGTTCGACTTCGACCGGCGGCAAGGTCATGTCGATGCCCTGCGCCGGGATTTCGGCGAAACTGAACAGCCGATCGCCGCGGCGGAGCGCACCGGCCGCCAACGGATGTGCCGTCGCGGTGGTCCGCAACATCTGTTTAGCTTTGGCCAAGCCTTGGATGTGATCGACGTCGGCGTGCGTGGCGATGATCGTCCGGCATTGAGACAGCGGAAAATCCATGTCGCGGATCAGTTCCACGATCTCCTCGACCGTGTCGTCGTAGCCGATGTCGATCAGCAACCACTCGTCGGCGTCGTAAATCAGGTACACGTTGGACCCGATCACATGGCCGGCCTGGTAGTTCATCTCGATGACGTGCGGAAAAATCGGCTTGCGCTCCAACATGGTTTCTCCTCGCGGGGGCTGCTTTTCGCAGATCCAACAGCGGCCGAAAAGTGGAGCGTCTCCGATGCTGTGACTATCTGTAGCATGGCTCTCTGAGCCGTGTCATTTTGCTCGAAATCCCGCGAAGACCTGCACGGCTCGGAGAGCCATGCTACGGGAAACCGCCGAGCGTCCTTTGGCTACGATGCCCGTCGCGTTTCCTTGGCGAAGATCTGGCAAACGCCTTCATGGTCAAAAAGCGTCGGAACGCCGCCGGCCGCGACAAACACCGCCACGCCATCCCGAAGGACCAGGGCCTCGGGATGGTCGATCTGGAAGCGGTCACCGCTGACCAACTCCACCGTGAAAGGGCGAAAGGGGGCTCGCCGCTGAAAAGCCCGCAGCGTCCGCTCGAAGTTCTTGGGGGTCATGGGTACGGTCTGCCTAGGTTCGTCGATTGCGGGAGATCCGCGGCTCGCACCGCAGACGATACACGTCACGATAGCAAAGCCCCCCTGCCCAGTCAACCAAACGGGCTCCCGGTGTCTGGCCGCTTTCGAGAAGAGCAGCACCTTCGTCCGCAAGGCGGCAAGCACGGGCTCAGCGCCGTCGCTTCGGCGGGGGCCCTTTGGCCGCGCGGTCGGCCAGGAGTTGCAGGGCCGAATCGAGTGTGACGCTTTCCACGGAGACGCCCTTGGGCAGGGAAGCGTTGGTCTGGCCGTCGGTGACGTAGGGGCCGTAGCGGCCGTCGAGCAGACGCACCGGTTGGCCGGTGACGGGCGAGACGTCGAAGACCTTCAGCGGCTCTTTGGGCGCGCTGCTGCGGCGGCCCCGGCCGACTTTGGGCTGAGCCAGCAGCGCCAGGGCCTGCTCCAAGGTGATGTCCAGAGGCGTCAGTTCCTCCGGCAGCGAACGCGTCTCCTCACCGCACTTCACAAACGGTCCGAACCGGCCGCTTTGAGCGATCACCGGGTCCCCGCTCTGCGGATGCGCGCCCAGCGTGCGGGGCAGCGAGAGCAGCTTGAGGGCCGTCTCGACGTCCACATCTTCGGGCGACATGCCCTTGGGCAACGAGGCGTTCTTCTTCTCCTTGTCGTCGGCGGCCCCCAGTTGCACGTAGGGCCCGAAACGTCCGGTCTTCAAGTACACGGGCTTGCCCGTCTCGGGACAGCGTCCCAACGGTTCGTCTTCGCGCTGGCCGCGGGCCAGCATTTCCAGCGCCGTCTCCAATGTCAACTCATCGGGCGGCGTGTTGTGCGGGATGCTGGCGCGGCGCTGGCCCTGTTCCAGGAACGGGCCGAACTTTCCCACGCGGACGAAGACTTCGTCCTGATGCTCGCCGGAGGAGGGCTTGCCCAGCGAAAACCGGCTGACCTCCCGCGCGTCCACCTGCTTGATCTTGTCCTGCACCAACTGCTTCAGGCCGGGACGATCGTTTCCCAGGAAGAACTCGCGCAGGTAGTCCCGATGCTGGACCTCATGACGGCTGATGGCGTCCAGGTACTCCTCCATCTCCGCCGTGAACTCGTAGTCGACGAGGCCGCCCAGGTGCTGTTCCAACAGCCGCATCACGGAGAATGCCGTCCAGGAGGGGACGAGCGCGTTGCCTTTCTTGAACACGTACTCGCGGGCCTGGATGGTGTCGATGATCGAAGCATAGGTGCTGGGGCGGCCGATGCCCATGTCTTCCAGGGCTTGAGTCAGCGATGCCTCGCTGTACCGCGGCGGCGGCTGGGTCGCGTGACTCTTGCCTTCCAGATCGCGACACGCGACCGACTGGCCGCGCTGGACCTGCGGCAGCAGCGTTTCCTTGTCGGCCAGTTCCGCCTGCGGGTCGTCGGAGCCCTCGACGTACGCGCGGAGGAAGCCCGGGAAGTCGATCGTCTTGCCGCTGACCTGAAACACGGCCTCGCCGCCCTCGATCGCGATCGTGATCCGCCGCCCGCGGGCGTCGGACATCTGGCTGGCGATCGTCCGCTTCCAAATCATCTCGAACAAGCGGAACTGATCCTGGTCCAGCTCGCCGCGCACCGATTCCGGTAAGCGGAAAGGATGGCCGGCCGGCCGGATGGCCTCGTGCGCCTCCTGGGCGTTCTTGACCTTGGAGGCGTACACGCGCGGCGTGTCCGGCAGGAACGCCGGACCGTACTCCGAGCGGACCAGATCGCGGGCCGCCTGCACGGCCACCTGGGCCAGGGTCGTCGAGTCGGTGCGCATGTAGGTGATGTAGCCGTTTTCGTACAGGTTCTGGGCCAGGCTCATGGTCTTGCGCGCCGTGAAGCCCAATTTGCGGTTGGCCTCCTGCTGCATGGTGCTGGTCGTAAACGGCGGCGAGGGGCGACTGGTGTAGGGCCGGTCTTCCAGGGCCGTGACCCGGAATTCGGCGGTCTGCAATCGAACTGCCAACTCCCTGGCCTGGGCCTCGCTGAGCAGCAGCAGGTTGGGGTCCTTGAGCTGGCCGGTCTTGGGATCGAAATCCTTCCCGGCGGGAATGCGACGGCCGCCGACGGAGATCAGCGCCGCTTCGAACTCGGATCCATCGGCCGCGGCAAACGTGGCCAGCAAGTCCCAGTAGCTGGCGGAGACGAAAGTCTGCCGCTCCCGCTCGCGCTGCACGATCAGCCGCACTGCGACGCTCTGGACTCGGCCCGCTGACAGTCGCGGCCCGATCTTCCGCCACAGCAACGGCGACACTTCGTAACCGTACAGCCGATCCAGAATGCGGCGGGTTTCTTGGGCTCTGACCAACCCCTCGTCGATCGTGCGGGGGCTCTGCAGCGCTTCCCGGATAGCCTCTTCCGTGATCTCGTGAAACACCAGTCGATGCACGGGCACCTTGGGGTTGAGCACTTCGTACAAGTGCCAACTGATGGCCTCGCCCTCGCGGTCTTCGTCCGTTGCCAGGTACAGGTCCTTGGCCTCTTTGAGCGCCGCTCGGAGCTTGGCGACCTGCTTCTTTTTGTCCGAAGGGATCACGTAAATGGGCGTAAAGCCCTGTTCGACATTCACGCCCAAGTAGGCCCATTCCTCGTCTTTGAATTCATCGGGCACTTCCTTGGCGCCCTGCGGCAAGTCGCGAATGTGGCCAATGCTGGCTTCGACCGTAAAATCGCTGCCCAGGAACTTGCTGATCGTCCGCGCTTTGGCAGGCGACTCGACGATCACCAACGATTTTCCGCCACTGGCAGCCGCTTTTTTGCCCATGTTTGTTCAACCAGCTTTCATTCAAATTGCATAGATTCGCCATTTTGTCCATTCTCTGGCTTGCAACGTTGCGCCGTCCGTTTCCGGAGCGACGAACCGCAGCGGAACGAAACCGAGAATGCTTTTTGGGATTGTATTTACGTCAAATGGCGCTACAATCTCCGGCGTATTCGGACAGAGTCTGTGCCGCAAAGCAGGCACCCCATTAACATTAGTTACGCAAGCCTGTCAAGGGAGGTTGAGGTTATCGGCCTCGGTCCCGATGGGCTGCGTGAATGGAGCAGGGACGCTCTTTTTTTGCAAGTCCAATGCTCTTGCTTCCACGCCGATAGCGTCTCGGTTCAGCACCTTTGGGCGCGGCAGCAGGACCTTTTCCAGTATTTGAGGAAGTTCGAGCATGTCCAGTCCGCTGAGCTTTTTCCGGCGAAACCAGAAACTGTTGCTGGCCGTCTTTGGCGTGTTAATCATGCTCACCTTCGTCGTGGGCGATTACATTGTCAGGAACCAACCGGGTGCAGGGGGGGCGGCTCCGGAAGAGACCGTGGTGACATGGAAACACGGCAAGCTTGATGACCGCGATTTGGGGGCGATGCGGGAGGCGCATAACTTGGTCGTCCGTTTTCTGGACCTTCTCGTCCAAAAGACGATCGAGGCCAAGGGCCAGCCCAAGGGCCTCGGGGTCACCGCGATCGGCGGCCGAGTCATCGACCCGGGTATCCCCCGCTCTTACGCCGAAGAGGATCTGGTCCAGACGATGATCCTGGCGCGAAAGGCGGAAGAGTTGGGTGTGCGGATCAGCGATGCGGCAATTCTGGAATTCCTGGATACGTTGAGTGACGACGTGATTCCCAGGAACCAGTTTGGGGTGCTGCTGAGGGATGCCACGCAAGGCCGGTTCGGCCAGGCGCAGTTGTTCGAGCAACTCCGCACCGAGTTGCTGGCCCAGCACATGCGCATGATGGCCGGGAGCGGAGTGTTCGCCATGTCGCCCGGCCTGGCCTGGGACGCTTTCAACCGGTTGAACCGACGAGTGAAAACAGAGTTGCTGCCGTTGCCCATCGAGGATTTCAAGAACAAAGTCACAGCGCAGCCCACGGAGGAGGAGATTGCGGCGCTGTATGAAGAAGGCAAGTCGCGATATCCGTCGCCCGATCTTCCCGATCCAGGGTTCAAACGCCGCCGCCAAATCGCGTTCCAGTACTTGAAAGCGGATTTTGAGAAGTACCTGCAGCAGGAGATGGCGGCGGTCACTAAGGAGCAAGTCGAGGAGTACTACGAGAAGAACAAGGCCGACTTTAAGGTAACCGAGCCGCCGCCGGCGGAAGAGAAGAAACCCGCCGCTGAACCGGCCAAGACGCCCGATCCGGCTGCGAAGGAGTCACCGCCGAAAGAAACCGCCGCAAAAAAGGCCGCCGCCGAAGAACCGGCTGCGAAGGAACCGGCTGCGAAGGAAGTGGAGTTGGACCTAGATGCGCCCGCCCCGAAAGCTCCCTCAGCCAAGGAGGGCCAATCCAAGCAGTCTCAGCATTCGACCCCGCGGCGACGTGCCGAGACGGTATTCGTGAGCTGCAACGCCGCGGAGGCCGCCAAGGAAGAAGGGGCCGCAGAAGAAGCGAAGCCCGCTGCCGAGCAGGAAACGCCGAAGGAAGAGGCAAAGACCGCCGCCAAACAGGAAACGGCAAAGGAAGAAGCAAAACCTGCCGTCAAGGAAGAAACACCGAAGGAGCAGGCGAAGCCCGCCGCCAAACAGGAAACGGCAAAGGAAGAAGCAAAACCTGCCGCCAAGGAAGAAACACCGAAGGAAGAAGCGAAGCCCGCCGCCAAGCAGGAAACGGCAAAGGAAGAAGCAAAACCTGCCGCCAAGGAAGAAACACCGAAGG
>CAYPGE010000098.1:0-8714 GCA_964409865.1 uncultured Pirellulaceae bacterium | reverse complement strand
AAGAAGCGAAGCCCGCCGCGCCGCCTGAGGCCAAGCCCTCGGAACCTGCTTCGGCCAAATCGGAAGAGAAGAAAGGCGAGACGCAGGAGCCGACGGCCAAGTACAAGCCGCTGGCCGAGGTCGAGCAGGAGATCCGCCGCAATCTGGCTCGTGCTCCCGCCCAAGACAAGGTGACCGCGGCGTTGGATAGCGCTCGCACCGAACTTCGCAAGTACTTCCAATCCCATGCGTCCTGGCGGGCGAGGGCGAAGACCGAGCCGAATCTCCCAGAACCACCCCCGCCGGACGTGAAGCAACTGGCCGAGAAGCACGGGTTGATCGGCGGCGAGACTCCGCTGGTCGACGAACTGCAGATCGGCGACTACGAACTTGGCAAGGCGTTTCGCTTCAGTTTCGCGGGCAACCAATTCCGCCGCGAATCGTTCGCCGAGATTGCCTATAACGACCGGTTGCCCCTGTACCAGCCCGATCAAATCCGCTCGTTCGAAGTCGATGTGGAATTCCTCTACTGGAAGACCAAGGAGGCGGAGCCGTTCGTCCCGGCCCTGCCGGACATCCGCAACGAAGTCGTGGAGGCGTGGAAGAGCAAGGAAGCGTTCCAGATCGCGAAAGCCGAAGCGGAAAAACTGGCGAAGGCGGCCAAGGGCGACAAGCCGTTGAAGGAGTCGCTGGACGCCACGCTGGCCAAGAACGTCCAGGAGCCGCCGGAGTTCACCTGGCTCACCCGCGGCGCGATGCCGATGGGATCGGGCGCTCCCATGCTGAACGTCGTGGAAGGAGTGGAACACGCCGGCCAGGACTTCATGCAAGCCGTGTTCGCGCTCAGGCCGGGCGAGGTCGGAGTGGCCGTCAATACGCCTCAGACGGTTGCTTATGTCGTCCGCCTGATATCCGAGTCGCCCCCTGAAGAGCAGCGGCGAACGCAATTCGTGGAAGGCGGCTTGACCGGCGACATGGGATTCTTGGCACGAGTCGAACTGCAGGGCTTTCTGAACCAGTGGCACCGTGACCTGGAAAAGGAAATGCAGGTAAAATGGCACCGGCCGCCGGAGGTCCCCCAGGCGATCGAATGAAAAAGATGGTTTCTTGAAGGAAACGGCAGGTGACTCGACATCCGCGCGTACCACGGCCATAATGAACAAGACGTGAGCCGTTCAGATTCTGTGGGCCAAGCCCATTTGTCCAGCTGTCGCTGTCGTGAGAGCTGGAAGCGGTGTCTTGCGTCTGGCTGGCTTCGAGTTCGATTCCCAGCCCGCCGAGCGCGTCCGCTCTGTAGACAGCGCCATTCGAAACGGGTGACTGCGATGCGACACGCCCTTCTTCTCGCGGGTATTGGTTTCTGTTTGGTCGCGCTGTCCGGTTGCGGCGGAGGCGATTCGGAATCGTCTCCGGCGGTGGCCGACGGCACGGCTCCTTCCGCCGCGCCGGCCATGCCTCCGGGCGGTCCTGCGCCGGGGATGCCGGCGGGTTCGGGCAGCGCTGCCGGTCCCCAGGGATCGGACAGCAGCGCCGCAGGCTCAGCAAGCGCCGGTCCTCATGATGAACAGGGCCCAGGAGGCGTTGCCCCTCCCGGCGCGCCAGGATCGCTTAGCTCCGCCCCCGACGGATCGGTGCCGGCCGGTCCGGGAGCCCCCGCGGACGGCAGTTCCTCCGCGGGCTCGGCTGGCATGCCGCCCGGTTATCCGGGCGTGCCGGCGGAGGGCAGTGCCACCGGAGCACCAGCGGGTGTGCCGGCGGATTATCCGGGAATGGTTCCGGAGGGCAGTTCGACTGGGGTTCCGGCGGGCGTGCCGGCGAATTATCCAGGAGGGTCTGCAACTGGCTTGATCCCGCCCGCAGGCAGTGGCAGTTCCGCGGACGGGGTTGGCCCGCCGAATCCTGACGCCGCGGGCGGCTATCCCGGCGCAGGGGGTCTTCAAGGGCAACAACCGCCGAAGCCTCTGACATTTGCGGACAAGGCCGAGTTGGCGTTTCGGCAGGGGCGTGACAAGGACGGCCTTCAGTATCTGTACGCACATGCCCTGACGGGCGATGACGCCGCGGCCAAAGATGTGCTGGGGCAGATGGGCTGGGTGGGCCCGCTGAAGAAACCGGCGATGACCGTGCGATGGGGAATCGCCATCGAATACGTTTTCAACGGTCCGCGAGGCTACACCGGCAGCCTGTACCCCATCGGCACCGCGCAAAACGTAGCGACGAGGGGCGGTGCCGGCGGGACTGGCGGACAACCACAGCCCGCCGTGATGGGCGATGGTGGCTTCGCTCCCGGCGGGGTGGGCGGAGCCGGCCAGGGGAACGCGTCGCTGCAGCAGTACACCGGCGAACTGGGGCAGAAGGTTCTCCAACAACTTCAGCAACGGATCGCCAAGGGCGATTTCGGCAAGGTGCTGGCGTTGGCCGGCAAGACCTCCATGCCCGGCGTGACGCCGGGTATGCCGGGCGCAGCGGCGGGTATGCCGGGTGCCGGCATGCCCGAAGGTTCCGGCACGAACTTGGGCGCGGGGATGCCCGGCGGAGCGGCTCCCGGCGGTTTCGAGGGCGCGGGGATGCCCGGCCAGCCGCTGGGGGGCAGGCCCACCGACGTTTCCTCCTTGTCGCCGGGGATCGTCTTGCTGGGTGTGGTCAGTCCCAGGGACCTCCGCGATAAGGCCCAGGCAGCCGGAGTCGACGTCATGTGTGTGTTCGACGTATCGGTCACGCCGAACCCGCGAACGGGGCTGATCTTGAACGAGACGGCGATTCGCCTGCACGACACGGTGGAGCCCAAGGAGTTGTGGGAATCGAGAAAGCTGAACAACATCAAAGTGCAAATCGAGCGTGCCGACCCGAAAGGCGATCAGGATCCCGCCGACAGAGAAATCGAGGCCCTGTTCAAAAAGGTGGATGCCGACTGGCACGTGGGCCCCTTGCCCTCCAGTCTGACGGCCGCGAACGTGCTGGATCGCTTGCGAGTTCTGATCAGCCAGACGCACGAGAACCCCCTGCCCGTGCTGGCCGAAGTCCGCATGTACCAGACGCGCGGACTCCTGAAAGACGAGCATCTCTTGACGGCTTACAAGAAACTGATCGGCGAGTCCGGCGGCACACAGTTGGCCACGGGCTCCGAGGAGGAGAAGAAACAAGCCATCGAGACCTGGCTGCCCAGCGAATCCTGACGCGGGCAGACGCCTTGGCCCAGGAAGAAGCCCGGCTTTTGCGGAAAAGCCGGGCTTCGGTAGGTTGAGACTGCGTCCCGACCCGCTTCGGTTCGAATCGCAAGCCGGCGTCAAGGAAAGAACGGAAACAGCTTCTTCAGGTCTTCTTTGCTTGGCTGCCGCCCGTATTCGCAGATTTCAAATGCCTCGGCGTACTTGACCTGTTTGCCCTGCTCTTCGCCGTACAACTCGATCAGCTTCGCGCGGCATTGGTCGGCGATCTGCGCGTAGCGGCGCCGGAAGTTTTCGCGCAAGCGGGCAAAGGCAGCCTTCCGCTCTTCCTCATTCTTCGGTGCACGCTCCGCGCTGCCCGTAGCTCCCCCTTCGATGAACTGCGACTCGAGCGTCGCCAGAGCGTCGATCTTCTGTTCGATCACGCTGTCAATGGCGACCACCACGTCGGCCCGAAAGGGATTGGGCGTCTTGAAGTTGTCGAACGAATACAGAAACACGGGGTTCTTCTTCAGCGGCGGCGTGTCCGGGCACAGGAACGGCACGGCGACCATGTAGGCGCTGTCCTGCATCAACACGCCCGTGTAGCGGTGATCGGGATGGTAATCGTTGGGCCGGTGCGCAATCACGATGTCGGCGTTCCACTGCCGGATCAGCCGCGTGAAGATCTTGCGGTTCTCCAGCGTCGGCATCAGTTCGCCGTCGTGGATGTCCAGCACCTCGCTAGTCACGCCAAGGATCTTGGCAGCCTCCTGGACCTCGGCAAAGCGGCGCAGCGCCAGCGGGCCGCCGGCCATGCCCCAATGGCCGATGTCGCCGTTGGTCGTCGAGACGAACTTGACGGCATGACCGGCCTTCGTCCACAGAATCGCCGCGCCGCCGGCCCGGATCTCGCAATCGTCCGGATGCGCGCCGAAAACGACGATCCCCAGCTTGCCGTCATCCGGCCGAATCGGCTGGCCGGCAAAGGTCCTTGTTGCGGGAAGCGGGCTTGCCGGCCTGGCCTCCACGACGGCACCCAGCACCGGCACTTTGGGGGCGGCCGGCAGCGTCGGAAAACTGGCCTCCGGATTTCTCAGCGGCGCGTCGCCCGGCCAGGCAAATCCGAAGCCCGCCGCGAGCAACAGCCCCACCACGATACCGACGGAAAACAAATACCAAGGTCGCATCGCTGTGTCTCCTTGAACGAGTGAAGTGGAAAGCAACAATGTACCGCAACGGCTGCCATCTGCCAAACCCCGGCCCCCTGCGGTAAAATGCTGCACCGACGTAGCATGGCTCTCCGAGCCGTGCGGATTAACGTAGCACGCGCTCTCCGAGCCGTGCGCATGGCGTCGGCCACCTGCACGGCTCGGAGAGCCATGCTACAAACCGTCACCGCGTCGGAGCGATGAATCAAGCAACTGCTACGCCACCGAAATCAGCTTGGCCGAGAAACCTGCGGCGACTGATCCTGTTCGCACTTTCCACCTATCTGGCGATCGTCGTCATGCTGGCTTTCCTGCAACGAACGTTGATCTACCTGCCGTCCCGCCAGTCGCGGATCGAACCGCAGGACGCCGGTTTGCCGCCAGGGCGAGTACACACAATCACGCTGAACAGCGACGACGGCTTGGAACTGCGCGGCTGGCACCTGTTGCCCGCCGGCCAAACGGCGACGGACTTGCGGCAGTGCGACGAGCAATTGGCCCTCGGCCGCCCCGTCGTGCTGTACTTCTCCGGCAACGCGGGCAACCGTGCGTGGCGAATCGAGGAATTCGAGTTATTCACGCAATTGGGCTGCGACGTGTTCGTGTTCGACTACCGCGGTTATGGGGACAATCCGGGTTCGCCCAGCGAAGACCGCCTGGCCGCCGACGCCACGGCGGCTTGGCGCTACGCCACCCAGACCCGACGCATCGAGCCGCGGCGGCTGATCTTGTGCGGCGAGTCCCTGGGCGGCGGCGTGGCGGTGCGACTGGCGGCCGAACAATGCGTTGCGGGCACGCCGCCCGGCGGACTTGTGTTGCGGGCCACGTTCAGTTCCCTGCCCGACGTGGCCGCCCACCACTATCCGTGGCTGCCCGTCCGCTGGCTGCTGGTCGACCGTTACCCGTCGGTCGAGCGGATGCCCCAGGTGACCTGCCCGATCCTGCACATTCACGGCCGGCGAGATTCGATCATCCCCATCGAACTCGGCCGGAAACTATTCGACACGGCCCCGCCGCAATCCGCCGCGGGAATTCCCAAACGCTTCGTCGAACTGCCGTCGGCCGATCACAACGACATCCTGGCCGTGGCCGAAGCAGAGTTTCAAGCCGCCGTGGGCGAGTTTCTGAAACAGCTGGCAGGATGCACAGAAATGCAGGAAGCAAGGTGAAAACGGCTGGGCACAGGCTATCCGACTCCGCCATGATGGCCCGCCGATCGCCACTTCTCATTCTTCCCGCGCTGGTCACATCGCATCGCCGATGTCGAGTGCGGGACCAATCCTCTGGACCCAGGACACCGCTCGTTGCACGAGTTGAGCGCTGTTCGCGACTCCCAGCTTCCTCTTGATATTCTGACGGTGCGTTTCGATCGTCCTGGCACAGACGTCCAGTTTTTTGGCAATCTGCCGAATCGTGAAACCCTGACCGATAAGGACGAAGACCTTCAACTCCTGGCGGGAGAGGGCCTCCCGCGGACATCGTGTCGAGGCGGCGAGGTGATGAGAGTTTCTGCCAAGCAGTCGTTCGGTCAGTTCCTGGGGAAAGTGGAAGCCTCCATCCAAGAGCCGTCGAATCGCCTCCACGAGGACGCTGGCAGGATCCGACTTCGTGAGATAACCCATCGCTCCTGCTCGCAGCGTCATTTCCACAAGTTCGGCGTCGTTGTGCGTCGTGAATACCAGGATGCGAACGTGGGGCGCCGCTTTCATGATCTGGTCGATCAAACGGATTCCAGACCCGTTGCCCAACGCAATGTCCAGCACGACAATCGCCGGACGCTGGCGCTTCAACTCCCGCATCGCCTCGACTGGATCCGATGCCTGTCCACAGAGTTCCAGTCCGTGCTCATCGGAGAGGATTTCGCGGAGTCCGTGATACACGATCGGCTGATCGTCAACAACGAGGATTCTCGCAGACATGGTCGCCTAAACCGTATCCTTGCCGAGGCCGCGTCTGACTCAAAGACCTGCCGTGCGACCCGAACTGGTTCGCCCCGGCGGACAAGTAACACACGCAGAGGGCAGAACGATATCTCGATAACGTTGTGTTCGTCGCATCAAGCGTTCTTGCACGGGAAATCCACCTGTCGGCGTGCATCTTAGGTCCGAGTCTGCGGGCGCACTCGGGTCGAGGGCGATGGCAAAGTGAGCCAAAGGGCTTCCACGTTAGCGGTGAGACTCTGTTCCGTTGTCTGCACTGGGCAATCCACACCGAAGGTGCCGCTGATAGACTATCCGAATTCACGATTTTTGCAAGATGCATGGGGATCAAACGCATTTGCTAAATTCAGATAACCTCAGCCACAAATACGAAATTTCCCGTCAGCAGTGTTACGCCGGGTACTTGGCCACTTTGCACGGTTGGCATCGAGTTTCTTTACCAGGCCCAGAGTTAATCCATTCTGGCAACTCGGATTTCGCAAACCGACTATTGTCCATCAGGTGCGAAATCCTAGGCTGAAAAATCGCGGAAGTAGTTTCGCGTCTCTTCCCAGACTTTTGCAGGAATCCCTGAGGTATTCTCAGTTGTCCCGGACAGATCGGAACGAGAAAGGAGCGGTTCCACCATGTCACTTCACATTGGCCGCACTCGTCGTTGGGGTTTTGGCGTCCGACCGACCAAGCGTCCATTTCGAACGCTTGCGGGCCGAGAGTTCGGGCCTGCCACCCGGAAACGCCTTCGCTCACTGCTGTTCGAACCGCTGGAACAACGTTACCTGTTGGCGGCGGTCTGGACGGACGAGCTGGACTACGCGCCCGGCGAAGAAGCCCAGATCACCGCCAATGGCTTTCGTGTCGGTGAGGACGTTCGTTTTCAGGTCAGCCGCCTTGACGGCATCCCCGACGGACCTCCGGGAAATGTCCCCTGGATCGTCACCGACGGCTATACAGGTCCGGACTATGAAGCGGACGGGGTTCTCTATCGCACCGACACTGACGCGGATGTCGGCGAGATCGGAACGTCGTGGTACGTCTACGAGGAATATCTCGGCGCGACGCTCAAGTTGACCGCCGATGACTACGCCGGCTACCAAACGCTCGACCCGGCGGACGATATCCACGCAGAGACGACGTTCACGGATGCCGAAGACTACAAGCACTGGGCCAACCTGCCGACCGCTAAGTGGCAGAATGGAGCCCTTCAGAAAACCAACTCGCAATATGACGAAGGCGACTCCATTCCGCATTACTGGATGTCGGATAAACTGACGGTCGCCACGAACTACGCCTTCAACGTCTATTACGACTGGTACAATCCGGCGAAGAACGAAGGTGGGTTTTCGTGGCTGACGGCGTACAATGCGGACGTGACCCCAGACCCGGTCGGGGTTGTCCCCGTTGTTACCGGTGTTGCGACCGAAGGTGGGGGCAACATCTACGCAGTCGGGGCCAATGTGACGGGCCTGTCTGATCCTGTGACCGTAGGAATCCAGCGGTATGTTACCGTCACTTTCGTCGCTACGGCTGCGAAGGCGGAGTTCTACTGGGGACTCGAGCTGGCTCGTCCGGGCGATGTCGCGCCGGGTGCGGACGGCGCGTCGAGTTGGGAGGGGGCCTCGATCCAGACAGATGTTCGGAACGCGCCCTCACTCGCCGGGTTCACGATGCTCGGAGGAGGTGGCTCACTGCAAGTCAGTCCCGGGGTCACAACCGGAGATATCGATGTAGAAAAGCACGTCTCCGTGGACGATGGCGTGACCTGGTTGGACGCGGATGCCGCAACCGGTCCGTACCTGAACGCGGTCACCGATCCGCTATTCCGTTTCGTGGTGACCAACCTCGGCGGACCGCTGCAGAACGTCACCCTGACAGATACGGATTTCACGGCTTTCTACACGAGCCCAGACCTGACAACACCGTTCACCGTCCCGACCAGCCTCGGCAACAACGACTCCTTCACCTGTTACGCCGGCGCCGCCTGGCAGGCCGGTCAGCACGAAAACACCGCCACGGCCTCCGGCACCAGCGGCGGCACCACTTATACAGACTCCGACCCCGCCCACTACTTCGGGGCCACGGCGTCGTACACGATCGCGAAGCAGGTTTCGGTGGACGGTGGGACGACGTGGCTGGATGCGGACACGGTCACGGGTCCGGCGTTGTTGACGGGCAATAGCCCGCAGTTCCGGGTGATTGCGTCGAACACGGGCAACGTGGACGTGACGGTGGACGTGTCGGATAGCGATTTTGCGAGTCTGACGGCGACCGGCTTCAATCTGGCGGTGGGGTCAACGGAGGTGGTGGTTGCCGGTCCGGTGACGGAGTCGTGGATGGAGGGCCAGCACAGCAACACGGCCACGGTGGAGGGGAGCTACAGCGACGGCGGTGGTCACACGTGGACGGACAGCCAGGACGACGAGGCGCACTACTTCGGGGCC
>CAYPGE010000097.1:0-23537 GCA_964409865.1 uncultured Pirellulaceae bacterium | reverse complement strand
GCACTTGCTTGCAGGAGTCTGCACGGTTCGCTAGACTTGAAGCCCATCCCCAAGTGGTTCCTCATCAAGTGGGTAGCGCCATGACAGCACTCATCGTCGTTATCGATGGTCAGGAGACCGAGCACGAGTTGACGGAGGGACAGATTCTGATCGGGCGTCATCCGGACTGCGCGATCACGATCAGCCAGCCCAGCGTGTCCGGTCGACACGCGAAGATTCACGGGGAAGGCGGCGGATTTGCGCTGGAGGACGCGGGCAGCCGCAACGGAACCTTCGTAAACCAGCAACGCATCGAGGGCCGCGTCCAGTTGCAGCACAACGACGCCATTCGGTTTGGCGATGCGGTTGCCCGTTTTCACGATCCCGCCGCGGCACGAGCGGCAACCGCCGCACCGCCGTCGCCGACGCCCGCCAAACGCATTCAGGCCACCCTGGAACTGAGCGCCGGACAAGTGGACATCGACGAGGCGGGCGAGGCAACCATCACGGACAAGATGGCCGTGTCAGGACGCTTTGGGGGCCTGGACGTCAATCCCGAAGCCAAACTCAAGGCGGTGCTCGAAATCAGCAACAATCTGGCCGGCACGGTGGACTTGACCGCCCTGCTGCCCAAGATTCTCGACAGCCTCTTCGGCATCTTCAGATTTGCCGATCGTGGTTGCATCCTGCTGAAGGACGAGCAGACGGGCAAGATGGTGCCCCGCGCCATGCGGCATCGCCGCAAGGACGAGGACAGCACGGTGCGACTCAGCCGCACGATCGTCGACAAAGTGTTGACGGAAAAGACCGGCATTCTCTCGGCGGACGCCAGCATGGACGCGGCGTTCGGCGGCAGTCAGTCGATCGCCGATATCAACATCCGCTCGATGATGTGCGTGCCGCTGCTGGGCTTGGACAACGAGGTCTTGGGAATCCTGAGCATCGACTCACAGAACACGCTGGGGCAGTTCAGCCGCGACGATCTGGACATCCTGATGACGGTGGCGGGCCAGGCGGCTTTGTCGTACGAGAATGCCCGGCTGGTCCAGGTGTATGCCGAAAAGCAGAAGCAGGACGCCGAGTTGGACATCGCCAAGAGCGTCCAGCGTGCGTTGTTGCCCACCACGATGCCCAAGGTCGAAGGCTATCAGTTCTACGCCTCCTACGACTCGGCGCGGGCTGTGGGGGGAGACATGTACGATTGGTATGAGTTGCCGGACGGCAAAATCTGCTTGTCCTTCGGCGACGTGGCGGGCAAGGGAGTGCCCGGTGCGCTGATCATGTCGCGCATGGACAGTTGCGTGCAGAGCACGATCCGTCACGTACACGACGTGGTCGAAGCCATCGGTGCGATCAACGATCACATGTGCGACAGCGAAGTCGAAGGCCGCTTCGTCACGTACCTCCTGGCCATCGTGGACACCAAGAATCACGAGGTGGTGCTGGCCAACGCGGGGCACATGCCGCCGATCATTCGGCGCGCCAACGGGACGATCGAACAGTTTGACGAGGAACTCTCCGGTCCGCCCATCTGCGTGGTGGACGGTTATCCCTATGAGTCCCAGACGTGCAAGCTGGAGCCCGGCGACTTGGTCCTCATGTACACGGACGGCGTCGATGAGGCCATGAACCCGGAAGGCCAATTGTACGGGGGCGACCGCCTGCGGGAGTTCGTCAAGAACGGGCCGGCCGAGGCCGAGCGGCTGGGCAAGCTCCTGCTGGAAGATGTCCGCCGCCACGCCGGGGGTCACCCACAGAGCGACGACATTACCATCATGACCTTCGGCCGCAACCCGTGAGGGTCCCCCGGCGAACGGCGGGCGTGAGCCCACCGGTGGGCATGGCGAGCGGCGCACATCACCGTGGGGCTGACGCCGCCACGCTCGCCAGAGCGGCGCCCCGGCGAACGGTGGGCGTGACGAACGTCCCCCCATGACCGTGGGGCTGACGCCGCCACGTTCGCCAAGACTACTGGTGATCCGCGATCTCCAGTCGCATTTCGTCGCTGATCGCCCGCACTTCCGGGGCGTACATGGCGAAGCCCGTGGTCGGCAGCGCGTGGAACTTGCCGGGCGTCTCGGCGCGCAGCTGGTAGCGGAGCACGTGCGTCCCCTGCTCCAGCAGGCCGACGAAAAACACGACTTTCTCGTCGCGCAGCTCGACGTGCGGGCACAGGCCGCCCGCCCAGCGACCGCCGCTGCGCAGCTCCACCGGCTCGCAACCGGCCGGCTTCATGTCCTCGAAGGCCAGGTAGTCGTACACGTTTTTCGAGGTGATCGTCAGCACGACTTCGATCCTGTCGCCGCTGGTTACCGCGTCGCCCGTCTTCAGCGGCACGCGCGTGTAGCCGGCCCGCAGTTCCGTCCGCCCCGTCTTTTCGAGGGGCTGCGGACGAAGACCCGGCGGCGACGCGGCGGTCCCGGCGTCAGGCAACTGTACTTGTTCGTTCTTCGGCACCAGCTTGAAGTACTCCCGTTTGACGAAAATCTCGTTCCCGGCGCCCTTCACGTCTTCTTCCTTGGTGAAGTAGCTCAGGTAGCACGAGTAGTACAATGCCCCTTCGCCCTTCTTCGTCAGCGTGACCTTGTGGGGCCCCGGCTGAACGTGCAGGCCGCTGAGCACGAGCCGGTTGTCGAACGTGAACAGGTTCTCTTTCGTCACCCGGATCTCCTTCATCGGCCGACCATTGATGCTCACCGTCAGCGCGTAGTCCGGCGCCGCCTCGCCGCTGGCCTGCATGTAGTCCACCATGGCCGCGATGGTCAGGGCCGTGTCGCGGGTGCTGCGCCAGTAGTAGCCGTGGCGGCGGTTGTTCAGCAGCCACTTGACCAGCCGCGGCGTCAAGTCGTTCTGCGGATCGATCGCCACGATTGCCTTGAGCGTCCAGGCATTCGTCTCGATGTCGTTGTTCCACCAGAACCACCAGCACTGGGCCGGCGTGCGGACCCAGGCCGTCTCGTTGCCGTCATCGCGCTGGACGAATTGCAGCACGTTGCGCAGCAGCGTCTGGGCCTCGTCCGTTCGCTGTTCGTGGTGCATCGCCAGGGCAAGCAGAGCCCGACCGTAATTGTTCAACTCGCCGCGCGCGGCGTACAGCTCATTCAGCCACGTCTTCGTCTCGTCCTGGTTCAGACGGTGCTCCAGCGACAGAACGTAGGCCAGATACGCCTGCGTCTGGATGTGGCCGATCCACTGCTCGTCCTTCGGTTTGGCCAGTTCCTTGCTGATCGCGTTCTGCAGGAAATTCAGACCGCGCTCGTAGACGCCGCCGTCGACGTTCACGTTGGCCTGCCGCGCCGCGTGCAACCCTTGCAGCACATAGGCCGTCTGGTACGGCGACGATTCATCGTTCCGCCACCAGCCCCAACCGCCGTCATTCTGCTGGAAGCCGTAGATCCGGTTCAGCCCGGCGCGGACCATTTGGTCCATCTCCGCCGAGTCGAACACCGGCGAGTCGCTCCCGCGGCCGAAGCGGTTCTGCAAATCGCCCTCGTGCATCTGCCGCCGCTGTTTGCCGATCGTTTCCAGGTCGAGCCCCATCTTCTTCAGCGTGCCGGCGACCAGCACTGTCGGGTAGAACCGGCTCAGCGTCTGCTCGACGCACCCGTACGGATAGCCGGCCAGGTAGGGCAGCGCGTCGATCATCACGCCCGCCAGGCTCGGCGCGAGTGTGATTTCCAACTTCGTCTGCTCCGGATCAATTTCCTGGGGCAGGTCCAGGTCCAGCGTCCGCGGTCCCGTCTCCGCGACGCGGTATGAGCCGCTGTGCGCGATCGTCTTGTTGATGCCGTGGACCAGTACCGGGAAGGCCATCCGCACGCCGTCGCTCTCCTCGTCCGTCAGCGCCTTGACGGTGATGCGGGCCAACCCGGCCTGGCGGACGCGGACCAGCCAATCGAACCGGTGCTCGCCTTCGGCCGGGACCGTGGCGGTAGCGACCAGGTGCAAGTCGTCGGGTTGGGAGTTGCGGGATGCGGGATGCGGGTTGCGGGATGCGGGATTCGGGTTACGAGATTCGGGGGACGTGTCCATCGGCGCGAACAGGCTGCCAGGCAGGATCAACTCGGCCTGCACCTTCTTGGCCGTTTTCAGGTAGTTGTGGACGTTGGCCGAGAGGACCACTTCGTCGCGTTCGACGAAGAACCGCGGGGCCTGGAGGCGAACGATCAGGTTCTTGGTCGTCGTGGCCTTGGCAGTCGCGTCGCCGACTTGCGTGGTCTTGGTGAGCGCGTACCCGCGAACCCGCCAGGTGGTCAGGGATTGCGGGAACGTGATCTCCGTCTCCGCCTTGCCGTCCGGGCCGAGTTCCAGGGACGGAAGCCACAATGCTGTATCGGCGAAGTAGGTCCTCACTTCGGGTTCGACCAGACGGCTTGTCCCGCCGGGCTCACGCTCGGATTGCGCTTTTTCCAGGGACCCCGCAGCGTCCATGGGGGCGGAAAGGTCCCCACTGGCTATCAAGCCGGACATCGGTTTGGCAGCCGGCTCGTTTGCGGCCATTGGCCCTCTGACGCTGGAACTCGCCATGCCGGCAACCCGCTCAAGACGGTCGCCGCGCATGCCGAACGAGTCCAGTCCGGCCCCACCCATCCCGCCACCGCCGAACCCGCCGCCCAGGCTCAGGCCGTCGGCGTCCAGGCTCCACCAGCCCTGCCAGCCATCCGGCATGCCGCCGAAGTAGACCGACTGTTCGGGCCGAGTGAACGAGCCCATCGGACTGAACTGGTTCTCGACGGACGAGTGGACGTACGGCGTGTGATGCCGCTTCTGGCCCCAGAAGAACACGCGCGGGCTCGGACCGAACTCATCCTGGATGTACGTGACCGACTCGTCGTACGCGGTCAACGTGACCTGGCCCGCGACGGGCTCGCCGGTCGCGTCCGTAGCGCGCACCCGCACGGTGCCTTTCTCGCCGGGTTTGTACTCCGCTTTGTCGGTTTCGACCTCGACCGTCAGCAGCCCCTGGACGGGCGGGACGAACAGTTCTTGAGCCTCCGTGTGGACTCGCCCATCGCCGACCAGCGTGGCCTCGACGTAGAAGTTCGGCATGTGTCGAGCCTCGATCGGCAGGTCGATCACCGTGGAACGGGCCGGGACGTCAATGAAACGGTAGTCCAACAGCGTACCGCGGCTGACGTGATCGCTGAACAGAATTCGCGCGTTGCTCTGCGCCACGTTGATCAGCAGGTGGGCCGTCTCGCCTACCTGGTACGTCCGCTTGTCGGCGATGATCTCCAAGTCGTTGAAACGGTAGACCCGCCCGTCGAACTTCGGGCCGGTGGCCCAGAAGACCGCGTTGCCGAGCACTTCCTCGCCCCACGAGTCCTGGGTCTTGAAGGCGATGCGGAATTGCCCCTCGCCGGGAATCGGATAACGCAGCTCCAGCCGCCCGTCCGCGTCCGTCTCGGCCTTCCAGCGTTTGACAACCTCTTCACGGACATCGCGGTTATCCGCCCCGCCGTAGCGGATGCGATAGACGATCACCTCGCCACGGGCCGCAACCGGCACGTTGTCGGCCGTCAGCGTGCGGACGTTCACGTGCGCCTCGTTCTGCGGCCGGTACCAGCCGCCGTCGGTCTCGACAAACGCGAAGAACTCCTGCCGCGTGACGATCACGCTGCCCTGTCCCTCGATCGTCCGCCGGCTCTCGTCGCGGACCTCGACCTCAACAGTGTACCGATGGTCGCGGTCGGCCTGCTCTTGCAAGGCCCGCGCCGTGTCGATTTCCAATTCGTAGGTCCCGTCCGGCTTTAATTCCGCGTTGCCCTGCGCGACCAGTTCGCGGAGTGCGTTGCGCCGGCCGCCTGCCAACTGATGGCGCCATTGGCCTTCCGTATCGCCGTAGTAGCCCCACGGGAAGTACCAGGCGGGTTGGCCGATCCAGCCCCAAGGATAGCCCGGCCACCAGCCGTCACAGCAGATGAAGCAGCCCCAGCGTCCCCACCATGGCAGCCACGGATAGGCATAGTAGTACCGCCCGTAGCCCTGGCCGTACAGCCAGTCGTACTCGCCGGGTCCCCAATACACGTGTTGGTACTCTTCGCGGAAGACCTTGTAGGTGACCTGGCCGCGGGCGACCGGGGCCCCGAAATAATACCGGGCTGAGACTGTGGCCTTGATCTTCTCGCCCAGCCGGGCCTGTGTCTCGGCGGGTTTCACCGTCACTTCAAACTCGGGTTTCTTGTATTCCTCGACGCGGAACAGCCCGCCGGCGTGCCGCCGCGCGTCGGGGTCGTAGTGGTCCACTCGCAGGTGCCAGACGCCCAGCGGCGGTTCGTCGTCCAGTGTGAATTGGCCGCCGACACAGCCGTATTCGTCCGTCCTGAGCTGCAACTCCTGCACCTTGTTGTTGCGGGCATCGTAGATCTCGATGTGCACGCTCTGGTCCGCTTGGGGCGGCTGGTACGCACGCTGGCGGAGTTGTCGCTGCCAGACGCGGAACTTGACGGCCTGGCCCGGCCGATACACCGGTCGATCGGTGACGACATAGTAGCGCGGCCCCTCCTCCCAGTAGTAGCCCGGGTCGTGCTCGGACCAACTCTGGAAGAACGAGAACGCCATGCGTCCGCCCTCGCCGGCCACCACGGCATCGACCTGCGGACTCCGTTGCGTCTCCTTCCGCGTATACTCGATCACGCCGTCCTGGTTCGTCGTCTGGACCGACGACGTCCAGTGCAGCGTGTGTTTGCTGTCCTTCCACTCGGTCCAATGCTCGTAGATGCGGACAGCTTTGTCGGCCAGCGGCTGGCCGGTGCGGGCGTCGGCCACGTAGATCAGTCCCTTGTTGACCGCGTTCTTCTGGACGATGGCGATGTCGGTCACGAGTACCAGGACGCGCGAGATGTCATCGCGTCCAGCCACACGAGCCTCGACCAAATACGCTCCGGGTTCCGACAGCGGCGCTGGCGTGCTGCCCTCGGCGGTGCGATGTCCCTCGAGCCGCTCCACCGTCTGCGTCCACGCGGCAACCTGCTTGCCTGTGTACGCCTTCCAACGCTCCTTCTGGAAGAAGTCCCAGCCGATATTGCGGTAGTTCCAGTACTGCTCGCTCTTGTCCTCCATGCGGTCTAGGACGTACTTGACCAGATCGACCGCACAGGCCGTGAATTCGATCTTGTCGGTGTTGCGGTGCGTGAACGACAGCATGGGCTTACCGCCCGGCAGATGAACGCTGCTGGCGCCGAGGATCACGTCCGGCTGCTTGATCGTGTTCACCTGCCCTTTCGCATCCGCAGCCCGCCTGTGCTTCGGGTGCGTCTCGATCAACGCCGCGTACTCATCCAGTGCCTGCGGAAACTGCTGCCGCGTTTGGAAGTACAGCGCCCGCGCATAGTGGGCTTCGGGACGTACGCTGCTGTCGGGGTACTTCTTCTCCAACGCCCGCAGCAGCGACACCGGGCTCTCCGAGGCCGGGAGCGTAATCACGCGCAGTCGCCCGCCGACGATGGTCAGCGCCTCGTCGTCTTCCAGTTCCCAGATCTTCTTTTTGGGTTGGTCGCGATCGGGTTGACTTGGCAACGGCTGGCCGAACCGGTCGTAGCGCACGCGCTGCGCGCTCCATTGGTTCGCCGTTTCCGGTCCGTACAGCGAGCGGGCGATCATCGCCCAGCGGAACAGCGCCCGCGCGGCGTCGTCTTTTGTCTCCGAGGTATCGAGCCGCTGCACCTCGTCCAGCAGGAAACGGATCTTTGGCCCTTCGCCAAGCCCGGACGCATACGCTTTGGGCGTCTGGACAAACCGCGGTTTCCCGTCCGCATCGAGCGGGATGCCGGTGGGCGGTTCTTGGTCGCCACCATAATGCCACCAACGCGGCTCCTCGTAGTCGGCCTCCTCGACCGCTTCGGAGTCCTCTTCCGGCTCCAGCACGCTGTCCCACCACCAACCGCACCAGCCCCAGGGCCCATAGCGATGGGCGTCGCGCTGCGCCAGCGATGTGACCAGATCAAAGTTGACGCCGATCCGCTCCGCCTCGATCAACGCCTTCTGCTTCGCCCCGTCCGGCGTATCCGCTGGACCGATCTTCTCGGCCGGGGCGATAAGCAATTCGCGCGCCCGCTCGTAATGGCCAATCGCTTCCCGCCGGTCCTTGCGCCAGGACGAGACGTACACGCCTTGCGTGTGCTCGCCGCGAAGGTAGGTCGCACCCCGTTTGGTTCCATAGTGCGGGACAGTCATGTACAGCCCGGCCAGGAACCGCTCGCCGACGGCCTCGGCCAGCGAGCCCTTCGTCTTGGCGATGAACTCCTGGGCCCGGCCAATCGCGTCGTCCCACAGCTTGAGTTTCAGCGAGCAGGCCACCGCCCCCTCGACAGCCAGCCGAACTCGCGGACTGCGCCAATCGGTCTCCAGGTCCCGAGCCTGGTCGTAGGCCGCGCGGGCCTCCGCCCAATGCTCTTGCTGGAACAGCTTCTCGGCTGTGCGGAGTCCATCCTCGGCCGGCGTTTGGGAGCCCGAATCCTGCGCCACAAGGGCCAGTCCAGCGACAAACGCCCAGGCCGCCAGGACTTGGACGGTACGGGGCAAGATGCCGAAGCGAGGGCAGACGGGACGTTTCGTTTCAGACACGCTCATCATCAGGGCTCCTCGGACAGGATGCGTGGGAATCAGCAGCGGACTGCCAGACGCGGACTCCCTGATCTAAGACGATTGTGCCATTCCAGGAGTTTTCCGGCTCCTCCGTTTTTTGGCCAACGCCATTGCATGCACCGGTTTCCCATGTGCCCAGCATCCGTCTATTTCAGCGGGTCCGTGGCGATTTTCTTCATGGTGGGTTCGCCTTCGATCCAGCCGAGCGAGGCCAGAAACTTGTCGGCCTCGAAAACCGTCCGGGAGAAGTAGGGACTCGTCGCGCCCCGGTAGTTGAAAAAACCGTGGGGTTGACCTTCGTACAAGAGCAGCTCGCAGCGGTCGCCGTGCTTCTCCATCCGGGCTTGGTAATCCTTGGCCGTTGCGACGGGAATGAGCTTGTCTTCGGTACCCAGAAACACAATGGTCGGAGGCGTGCCGGGCCTCAAATTGTGCAGCGGCGAGATCGCCGGAAAGAACTCCTTGACCCGGTCATGGCCGTAACCCTGGGGGCCGTTGTCAAAGACCGGATTGAACAGCACCAGCGCGTTTGGGCGGGAGGAGACCGCGGTGTCGTCGCCGGCTTCCTCGAAACCAGGCGAGGTGGCGACCGCGGCGGCGACATGTCCGCCGGCCGAGCCGCCCCCGGCGGCGATGCGGCCGGGGTCGATGCCGAGGCGACCGGCGTTGGCACGGATCCAACGCACGGCCGACTTGCCGTCCTTGACGCAGTCCGCCGGAGTCGTGCCGTGTCGCGACTTGATCCGGTACTCGGCCGCCATGGCGATCATCCCGCGTCCGGCGAGATACTCGCAATGAGGATAGAACTGGGCCGGCGAGCCGCCGGTCCAACCGCCGCCGAAGAAGAACACGATGGCGGGATATTTCTTCGCGGGATCCTTCTGCTGGAGTTCGAAGATGTCGATCTTCAGCGTCGCATCGCCGACCTGTTTGTAGGTCTCCTGCCGCCGGACGACGTTGGGGTCGGTCAGGGTAAAGGCAGCTCTTTCCGCGCCGGCGCCGCGCGAAGCCTTCCCCGCCCCGCGCGCCGCGCCCTTTCCAATTGCGGATTCAGCCGCGTCCAGGGCTTGCGCCGCCATCAAGACAACGACCGCGGTCAACAACGGGCCTCGGAAAGCGATTCGCATGCACGGCATCGTCGCATCTCCTCTCAAGAGAATGGAGTGGGCAGATACAGCATAGCGTATCAACGCACGAAGTGGCAGGGCTACTCGACTTCGAGGATCGCAACCGAATGACGCGGCAGGCCAGTGGTAGTAAGCGTGGCAACGACTCAAGTCGTCGCGACGGGGCACGTCGCCAACGGCTCGCGGCGGGCGAAATGGCGGTTGTCCGCCACCCAGTCTTCTCGCGTGTACACGACGACGGAACTGTCCGTTTCGCGGATTTCGAGCCGGTTCAGGCGAAAGCCGAGATCGGTGATCTCCGTAAACAACTGGTGGGCCAGGTTCTCGACGGACGTGGGGACGGTGAACTTCTTCAGTTTCAGGCACTCGCCCGTCCGCTCCATGTGATCGCACAGCGTCTCGTACAACGGATCGTGGACGTTGATCAGCATCCCGTGATCGTACTCGTTCTTCAGCAGCGGCTCGATTTTGTCGTCAAAATCCGAGAACAACGTCGAATACGAACCGGTGCGTTCGACCTCGAAGAAGCACGTCACGCCGTAGCGGTGGCCGTGCAGATTGCGGCACTTGTCCTGTAACTCCTCGTTGCGGTGGGCCGCGTAGAACTTGTAGTGTTTCTGAATGATCATGGTTGGCCGACCTCACTTCTGGTTGATCAGCGACATCACCTCGGCGCGGGTGGATTCATTCGTCTTGAACACGCCGCGCAAGGCGCTGGTCACGGTGCGGCTGCCCGGCTTGCGGATGCCGCGGATCGACATGCACGAGTGTTCCGCGCTGACCACGACCGCCACGCCCTGGCTGTCCAGTTCCTGCTCGACCATGTCCGCGATTTGGCCCGTCATTCGCTCCTGGACTTGAGGTCGCCGAGCCACCTCGTCCACCACACGGGCCAGTTTGCTGAGGCCCGTCACGCGGCCGTTGGGGATGTAGGCCACATGCGCCACGCCGCTGAACGGCAACAGGTGATGTTCGCACATGCTCGTAAAGCTGATGTCGCGCACCAGGACCATTTCGTCGTACTCTTCCGGAAACGTGACTCGCAGGTGCCGCGCAGGGTCCAACCGCAGGCCCGCGAACATCTCGCGGTACATCCGGGCCACCCGTCGCGGAGTGTCCTCCAAGCCGGGACGGTCCGGGTCTTCGCCGATCGCTTGAAGAATGGTGCGAACGGCACCCTCGATGGCACGCAGGTCCACGTCGGCTCGTTCCTCGCTGTCCGGCTCAACCGTGAAACGATCAGAAATGTTTGTTCGCGACCGGTTTAAGACAAGCGACATGAGTATCTCCTTAGTTGGATTTTGATCTATTGTTATTTTTCAAACTGTCCATTGCGTAAAATGCAGTCTCTAGCTTTCTAGTGAGATGCGCGGCTCTTTCAAGGCGCGCTGGTGCATATTTCCCAAGAATTTCGACAGCCGAAACGAGCGACTGAGAGGTATTGCGGTTTCCCCCAGCTGTCGTAAGCCCGAAGTCCTTACGGGGAACGTTCGTTCGCGGTTGTCGCCCCCTTGAAAAACGGGACAAGTCGGCTAAAAAATCTAGTCCGCACAACCTACAGACGCGACGAAACTCAGGACAAGGAGACACGCATGAAGACGATCAATGTGGCGATGATTGGTCAAGGGTTCATGGGCCGTTCGCACTCGAACGCCTGGGGCCAAGTAGCAAGATTCTTCAAGTGCCCCATCAAGCCGGTGATGCACACCGTGTTCGGTCAGCCGGAGGAAAACCCGCAGGCGTTCGCCGAGAACTGGGGTTGGCAGAACGCTTCGACCGATTGGGAACAAGTCGTGAAATCGCCTGACATTGGCTTGGTGGACATCGTCACGCCGAACTTCATGCACGCTCCGCCGGCCAAGGCCGCGATTGCGGCGGGCAAGGCCGTGGCCTGTGAAAAGCCGATCGCCGGCACGTTGTCCGAGGCTCGCGAGATGGCCCAGGCGGCCAAGAAGGCGGGCGTCCCGACGGCCGTTTGGTTCTGCTACCGCCGTTGCCCGGCCGTCGCTCTGGCCCACCAGTTGGTCAAGGACGGCGTGATCGGCGACATCCGCCACGTGCGAGCGCACTATCTGCAAGACTGGGCCGGCGATGCGGTGCCGCTCAGTTGGCGGTTCATCAAGGAACAGACAGGTTCCGGCGCCCACGGCGATTTGAACGCGCACATCGTGGACATGACGCGGTTTGTGACCGGTCAGGCTATCACCGAGATTTGCGGAGCCATCGCCGAAACGTTCATCAAGAAGCGGAAGAAGATGTCGGGCGTGTCCGCTGGCGGGATTGCGGCCGGCCTGAAGGCCAGCGAGGAATACGGCGCGGTGACGGTCGACGACACGGTGCTGTTCCTGGCTCGTTTCTCCGGGGGTGCCGTGGCCAGTTTCGAGGCGTGCCGCCAAGCCACGGGCAACCAGAACCGGAACGGCTTCGAAATCAACGGGACCAAGGGGTCGCTGAAGTTCGATTTCGAGCGGATGAATGAATTGGAGTACTACGACGCCACCGCCCCGCGCCGCGTCCAGGGCTGGACGAACATCATGTGTACTCACGGCGCCGATCACCCGTACGTGGCCAACTGGTGGCCGGACGCCCATATCATCGGCTACGAACACGGGTTCACGAACGAAGCCTACGATTTCCTGTGCGCGATCGCCGGCCAGAAGCCCACGGTGCCCATCCCGGACTTTGAGGACGCCTACCAGACCCAGCGCGTGCTGGAGGCCGCCATGATCTCGGCCACCGAGAAGCGCTGGATCAACATGGACGAGGTGAAATAGTCGTCACCGTGTAGCATGGCTCTCCGAGGCGTGCGGCTTGTGTCAAAGAACCGTCAGAAACCCGCACGGCTCGGAGAGCCATGCTACGGCTGGAAGGCGTCTATGCGGCGCCGCGGAGCACTTCGACCAGGCGGTCGATGTCGGTTTCGTCGTTGTAGGCGTGCGGACTGATCCGCAGGTTGCCGCCGCGGACGCTCAGCACCACCCCGGCCTGCAAGCAACGGCGACGGAGGTCCACCGGATCCCTGCCGGGCAAAGCGAATGCCAAGATGCCGGATCGGTGCGGGGCGCGGCGGCAGCTTTGGACCGCGGCGCCGATCGCCTCCAGACGGTTCACGGCGTAGTCGGTCACGGCCAGCACACGATCGGCCAGCGCGGATCTGTCGGCGCTCAGCCCCACGCCGGCCAGCAGTTGGAGACTGGCGCCCAGCGCCAAGTGTCCTGCCATGTTTCGCGATCCGCCCTCGTAGCGTGCGGCGTCGGGCCGCAGGCACAGTTCAATGCGGCTGAAGTCGTGGGCGTGGACGACGCTGTTCCAGCCCACGCTCAGCGGCCGCAGCAGGGGTAAATGCTCGCGGCGGACGAAGAACAACCCCGCGCCTTCAGGACCCAGCAGCCACTTGTGCCCGTCCGCGGCGAGGAAGTCCACGCCGACGCGACCGACGTGGATGGGAAAGACGCCCAGTCCTTGGATGGCGTCCAGAAACACCAGCGCCCCGTGCTCGTGGGCCAGGGCCACCAAGGCGTCCAGGTCCATCCGCCAGCCGCTGGCGTATCCAATCCAACTGACGGACACGATCCGCGTGCGCCCGTCGCAGGCGTCGGCCAGGCGATCCAGATCGACTTGTCCCCCCTCGACCGGCACTCGGCGGGCTTCGACGCCGCGCCCGGCCAAGTTCATCCACGGGTATTGGTTCGACGGAAACTCGTTGGCCAGCGTCACGACGTTGTCGCCCTCGCGCCAGGGAAATCCTTCCGCCACGAGGTTGATGCCCGCCGTCGTATTGGGAACCAACGCGACCTCCTCGGACGCGGCGCCGATCAACTCCGCCGCGGTCCGACGCACCTGCTGGACGCCTTCCTCCCACTGGAGCCAAACCGTATCGCCCAACTCGGCGGCCTGTCGCGACCAGGTTTGGACCGCTTGGCTGGCCGGCCCCGAAAGCGGCGCGGTCGCCGCGTGGTCCAGGTAGACGAAACGGCGGGCGATGGGCATCTGCTGACGAAAACGCTGCCAAGGAGTCGAAAACTCTGTCATTTTCCGCCTCAGTGTGGCTAAAACTGTTGAAAAGCAGCCCTAATGGGGCTGTCAAAGTTCGCTTCTAGGGAACTGGGAAGTACACTGGTGACAATGGAGTATGTTGGAGTATACTGGTCCGATTGCGGAGAGAATGCGAAGTACGCCGGTTAACGCAGCTTCGAGGACGCATCGCATGCCGAAGGCGTTGTGTATTACGGGACTAGCCATATCTGCCGTCCTGTTCGTGCTTTTCTTGTGGGACTTGGCCACGCCGTCCTGGATGGCGCCGTTCAAGAAGGCCAACCTGATGATGGACATCGCCTTCGTCCTCTGTTCTGCCGGCCTGGGTTTCCTGAGCTGGATTACGTGGAAGGAACAGGTGTAGGCATCTTCTCCCGGCGAGTTTCCGACCCCGTCTTCTCGCCGACTCCGCTGCTTTCACTTCCTTGCCCAATTTGTTACGACGGCACGACTTCGAACGCCGAGCCCTTCAGGCACCTCAATTCCTCGGGCAAGACCGGCATGCATTTGTCGGGCAGTCTCGGTACGATAACTCATCACAGGTTCATCAGAACGCTTGACCGAAGGCCCTTTATTATTCGCAGAGGACCGACTATGCACCAGACCAATGACACCTCGAATCCGAACGACACGACCCGGCGCGAGTTCCTGAAGCGATCGGCGGTCGCGGCGGTCGCAGCCCCCCTGGGCGGCGCCGTAGCGGCGCGGGCGGCCGAGCCATCGGTGGCGGCGGCGAAATCGCCCGATCGCAAGATCAAGCTAGGCCTGATCGGCTGCGGCGGGCGAGGCCCCTGGCTCGCCGATCTGTTCCAAAAACACGGCGGCTACGAGATCCATGCCGTGGCCGATTACTTTTCGGACCTGGCGGACAAAGCCGGCGAGCGGTTTGGCGTGGACAAGACGCGGCGGTTTTCGGGCTTGGGGGGCTACCGACGATTGCTCGCCAGCGGTGTGGAAGCCGCCGCGGTCGTCAATGTGCCCCGCTTCCACGCGGAGCACGGCTACGCCGCAATCGAGGCGGGTTGCCACGTGTATGCCGCGAAACCCGTGGCGATCGACGTGCCCGGCGCGCTGCGGGTCCAGGCCGCAGGCAAGCTGGCCGCACAGAAAAAGCTCTGTTATCTCGTCGACTACCAACTGCCCACCGACCCGATCAACGTCGAGGTCGCCAAACGCGTACGCGCTGGCGGACTCGGACGGTTGGCGCACATCGACAGCATCGGCTTCTCGCCGCCGTGGGCCGAACCGGCGGTGGCGACCGTCGAGGACCGGCTCCGGCAGGGCCGCTGGCTGACGACCATCGCGCTGTCCGGTGACGTGATCACCGAGAACACGATTCACTCGATCAACGCCGTGCTGTGGCTGGTCGGCCGGCGTCCGGCGAGCGCCATCGGCCGCACCCGCTGCTGCCGCGAGAACCCGCGGGATGACTACCGCGAAATCTACCTGGTGACCTACGAATTCGACGACGGTCTGCTGTGGACGCACCGCTGCCAGTCCCTGCGCAACCAGTTGGAGTGGGCCCTCGATTTCACCGCCTTCGGCGATCGGGCCACGGCGCAGATCAGCTATCGGGGCAAGTCCTACCTGCGCGGCGGCCCCCAACACTTCGGCGGCGGACAGGTGGAAAGCCTGTACGACCAGGGCGCCATCCGCAACGTCGCGACGTTCTACCAGAACATCGTGGAAGGGCGATCTGACAACCTCACGGTGCAGCAAGCGGTGGACGACGTCCTGACCGCCGTGCTGGGCCGCGAAGCCTCCGCGCGCCGCTCCTGCCTGACGATGGACGAACTGATCAAGGAGAACCAGGAACTAGAGTTCGACCTGAGCGGGCTGAAAGTCTGAGCCGGTGTCGGACGGTCCGGCCACCACGAAATGGTTGAAGTTCCAGACTGCTGGGCTGCAGCCGAAGGCTGCGTTAGAATGACATCATCACGTCCTTCGCTCTTTTTGCACATCAAGGGAGGCAGTCATGATTGTGTGCTATCGGTATCGGCTGTCCGGTCTGTTGTTCCTGGTCTTGGGACTGGCGGCTCCTGGGATGGGGGAACTGTCGGGGGCGGAGCCTGTGACCGCGCCCGTCCTCAAGTCGCAGATCGTGCGTTGGGACGACGCCAAATCGCACGGCGGTGATTGGGGCGAGATGCGGCGCTACTTCGGCGGCCAGACGGCGGCCACCAAGGACGTCCTGGTGGCCGTCGCGGTGGTCCAGCCGGGCAAGGCCGTGCATTACGCCCACCGGCATGCCGAAGAGGAGTACCTGGCGCTGGTCGAGGGCAGCGGCGTCTGGAGCCTCGATGGCAAAGACATTCCGGCTGAGCGTGGCGACATCTTGTACGTCGAACCGTGGGTCTATCACGGCCTGACCAACACGGGCGAGACGCCGTTGATCTTCCTGGTCGTCCGCCACAACGGCAAGGGCACACCCCCGCCGCCTCAGCCCGACGATCGGCCGAACGAGTTGAAGCCGCAGGCCAAGGCGGAGGCGACGCCGCGCCCGACGAAAGTCACCGGCACGGTCACGTTGGACGGCAAACCGCTCTCCGGCGCGACGATCGTCTTCGCGCCTCAACAAGGCCGGCCGGCGTGCGGAGTCACCGACGCGCGGGGACGGTACTCGCTCTCGACGTTTGACAAGGACGACGGCGCGCTGCCGGGGGTCTACCGTGTGACGATCACCGCCGGCGATTCCCAAGATTCGGCGAAGCCGAATCAGGGTCAACCCCATCGCGCGGTGGCGGACAAACCGGCGATCCCCGCCAGGTACAGCGTTCCTGCCATGACGGAATTAACCACCGACGTTCGCCCTGGGACAAACGTCTGGGACTTTGAACTCAGTAGCCGGTGAGCCCCTCGGCCAGTTTTCAGTGCCGCCTTCAGGCGGTCTTCCGCGGCTTGGGAATTGTCGCGCCCGCCTGAAGGCGGCACGACGCACCAGGTGAGGCTGTCGAATGGCCTGGAAGACGGTGCCATCTCACGGTTTTTCGTCCGCAAGTCGCGGAATTCCGTGGTTCTGGCCGGATCGCTCTCGGCTCGCGGCAGCCGGACATCGGACGCAATTCGCGATATCCCCGCCACTTGTGTTCGGTACCTTGAAATCTTATAATTTTGGCCCGACGCTTGCAATGTGGACTCGACCATTGCGGTAGGAACCAGGTTCCATTCACGCCTCACCGCTGCGGAGGAAACCGAATGTCTGTTGAAAGCACCGAAATCCATCGCTCGCAATTCATGCGGGACGTCATGGCGGAGACGCCCGATGGCGAGCGACTTGTGCATTGCCTGCAGTGCGGCAGCTGCGGCGGGTCGTGCCCCAACGGCCCCGAAATGGACTATACGCCGCGGGCGATCTTCGCCATGATCGCCGCGAACCGTCGAGACGACGTGCTGAAGTCCAATACCATGTGGTGTTGCGTGTCCTGCTATTTCTGCACCGCCCGCTGCCCGCAAGAAATCCCGATCACGGAAACCATGTACACGCTCAAGCGGATGGCGATTCGCGAGGGCAAGGCGACCGAGGGCGACGCGCCGGCGCTGGCCCGGACCTTCACCGGCTTTGTCGACAAGTACGGCCGGGCGTTCGAGGTGGGCATCGCCACGCGGTACCTGATGCTGAACAAGCCCATGAGCGGGTTGAAAAGTATGGGCATGGGGATGTCGATGTTCGCTCGCGGCCGACTGTCGTTGCGGCCCGCCAAGATCCGGCAAACCGCCCAGTTGCAGGCGATCATCAATAAGGCTCGAGAACTAGGCAAACAAGAAAGACGAAGCGGAGGTGCGTCGTGAAATACGCGTACTATCCCGGTTGTTCGCTGGAAGTCAACAGCGCCTCGTACGACGTATCGACGCGGGCGGTGATGGAAAAGCTCGGACTCCAGCTGGACGAACTGGACGACTGGAACTGCTGTGGGGCCACGGAGTACTTTACCCAGGACGAACTGGTCGCCACCAGCGTGATCGCACGCAACCTGGCGCTGGTCGACAAGGAGCACGACCAGTTGGTCGCGCCGTGTGCCGCTTGCTATTTGAACCTGAAGAAGGTCGACAAGCTGATGTGCGAGCACGCGGACATGAACGCCCAGATCAATCAGGCGTTGGCCGCCGGCAATCTGAAGTACAAGGCCGGGCGGGTCCGCGTGCGGCACCTGCTGGACGTGATTTACACCGACGTCGGCGAAGCGGCGCTGAAGGCCAAGGTGGTCCAGCCCCTGAACGGTCTGCGGGTGGCGGCCTACTATGGCTGCCAGGTCGTGCGTCCCGTCGGCGACTTTGACAACCCCGAGTACCCGATGAAGATGGACGAGATGTTCCAGTGGTTGGGCGCCGAGGTGGTCGATTACCCCGTCAAGTCCCACTGTTGCGGCGGGCACATGACGCAACTCAGCGAGGACATGGCGTTCGAGATGATCCGGCGACTGCTGCAGAGCGCCGCCGATTATCGGGCGGACCTGATCCTCACGATGTGCCCGATGTGCCAGCTGAATATGGACGCCTACCAGGGCCGCGTGAACAACTACTTCAATACGAATTTCCGTCTGCCGATCGTGTTCTTCACCCAGATGCTTGGGGTGGCCCTGGGCATCGACATGAAGAAACTCGGTTTCGGCAAGGAATTGGTGACCGCCGAGCCGGTGATTCGGGCCAAGCTCGAAGGCCAGGCGGCTAGGGCCACGGCGTGAGCGGCCGTACGTCAGGCTTTCGAGCCTGACGCGCGAAGGATCGGCAACAAGACCGACCTGAGAGACCTTCGGTCGGGGGCTTCGGCGGGGTCAGAGACCCGCGCCGAACGGGGGCGGGGTCAGAGACCCGCGCCGAACGGGGAGACCCGCGCCGAACGGGTCCTGAGGACAAACAGCCGGTCAGGCTGGACGGCCTGACCTACGATTCCGCAAGCATTGGAGAATAACCATGGCCGAAAAAATCGGCGTCTACGTTTGTCACTGCGGCAGCAACATTGCCGGCAAGGTCGACGTGGAGGAAGTGGCGAAGTGGGCCGGCAAGAACTGCGCGGACGTGTGCGTTTCGCGGGACTACAAGTTCATGTGCTCGTCGCTCGGCCAGGCGATGATCGAGGAAGACATCAAGAAAGAGGGTCTGACCCGTGTCGTCGTCGCCGCTTGCAGCCCGCACTTGCACGAAAAGACGTTCCGCCGGGCCTGCTCCAACGCCGGCCTGAATCCCTACTTGATGGACATGACCAATGTCCGCGAGCACTGCTCGTGGGTCCACAAGGACCGGGCGGCGGCGACGGAAAAAACCAAGGCCCTGGTGGCCGCGGCCGTCGGACGCGTCAAGCACCAACAGCCGCTGGAGCCCTTCTACGTCGACGTCAACAAGGCGACCCTGGTCATCGGCGGCGGCATCGCGGGCCTGCAAGCCACGTTGGAACTGGCCGACGCCGGCTATCCCGTGTACCTGGTGGAACGGCAACCTTCGATCGGCGGCCACATGGCGCAGTTCGACAAGACCTTTCCCACGCTGGACTGCTCGGCGTGCATCCTGACGCCCAAGATGTCGGAGGCAGGCCAGCACGAGAACGTCAAGTTGCTGACCTATGCCGAGTTGGAGGAAGTCAGCGGTTCGGTGGGCAACTTCAAAGTCAAGATCCGCCAGAAGGCCCGGCACGTCGATTACGACAAGTGTACGGGCTGCGGCATCTGCGTGGAAAAGTGCCCGCGCAAGGTATTGGATACGGAGTTCGAGGCCGGCATGGGCAACCGCAAGGCGATCTACATGCCGTTCCCGCAGGCCGTGCCGCGAATCCCCGTGATCGACACCGAATCCTGCATCTGGTTCGAGCGGCAGAAGTGCCGGGCCTGCGAAAAACTGTGCCCGACCAACGCCATCGCTTTCGATCAGCAGGACGAAATCATCGAAGTCAACGTGGGCAACATTATCATCGCCACGGGCTGGAAGCCGTTCGACTGCCAGACCATTCCGCAGTACGGCTATGGGCGACTGGCGAACGTGTACACGAGCCTGGAGTTCGAGCGGCTGTGCAACGCGGCCGGCCCGACCAACGGCAAGATCGTGTTGCGGGACGGCAAGACCGAGCCGAAGTCGATCGCCATCATCCACTGCGTCGGCAGCCGCGACACACGGCATAACCCGTACTGCTCGGGCATCTGCTGCATGGCCTCGCTCAAGTTCGGGCACCTGGTGCTGGAGAAAACGCAAGCCGAAGTGTACTCGTTCTACATCGACATGCGGACGAACCAGAAGAACTACGAGGAGTTCTACCAGCGGCTGTTGGGCGAAGGCATGCACTTCGTCCGCGGCAAGGTGTCGGAAGTGACCGACGCGGCGCGGCAGCCTTCCGAGCAGGGCAAGCTGATCGTGCAGTGCGAAGACACGCTGATCGGCAAGCAGCAGCGGTTCCCGGTGGACATGGTAATCCTGATGGGAGCGTTGGAGCCCCAGGCGGACGCCCGCGAAATGGGCCTCAAGTGCGGCATTTCCTGCAGCATGGACGGCTGGTACACCGAGCGGCATCCGAAGCTGGACCCGGTGGCCACCATGACCGACGGGATCTTCGTGGCCGGCGTCTGCCAGGGCCCGAAGGACATCCCCGCCTCTGTGGCGCAAGGCGCTGCGGCGGCCGCCCGCGTGGCCGGCATGATCACCAAGGGCAAGGTCATGATCGAGCCGGTGGTGGCCACGATCAACGAGGACGCCTGCTCGGGCTGCAAGATCTGCAACAACATGTGCCCGTACAACGCCATCGAGTTCATCGAGGACCGCGGCGTCAGCCACGTGATCACGGCCTTGTGCAAGGGCTGTGGCACCTGCGTTTCCGCCTGCCCGGCCGGCGTGATTACGGGAGCGCACTTCAACAACCAACAGATCGGGGCGGAAATCGAAGGCGCTTTGTGGGATGCCCTGCAGCCCGCCGGCGCCGCGGCTTCCCAGGCGGAGACGGTGGCAGTTTAGTAGGATGGCTCTCCGAGCCGTCCAGGACGGGTCGCCAGACCCGTTCGACATGGGTCGCGGTGACCACACCGCGCAACGGAGGATCATGATCGATGAGTAACGTGGACCCCAACTTTGAACCGAAGATCGTCGGCTTCTTCTGCAACTGGTGTTCGTACCGGGCAGCGGACCTCGCCGGCACGGCTCGCATCACGCACGCGCCGAACGTCCGCACGATCCGCGTGATGTGCAGCGGCCGCGTCGATCCGACGTTTGTGTTGAAGGCTTTCTCGCTGGGCGCGGACGGCGTGTTGATCGCCGGCTGCCATCCCGGCGAGTGCCATTACATCGAACAGAACTACAAGGCCATGCGGCGCTTCCACCTGCTGCGGCACACCCTGCGGGCGATGGGCGTGGAAGATCAGCGGGTCCAGTTGGTCTGGGCCTCCGCGGCCGAGGGCCAGCAGTTGGCCGACGCCATCGACAAGATGGTGGCCGAGATCAAACAGTTGGGGCCGCTGGGCTGGTCCCAGAACTGGGAAGAGAACGGCCAGCGGCTGAAGGCCCTGGAAGACATCGTTCACGAACATCAAGAGGCGATGGAGGTACCGGTATGAGTGGGACAAACGGCAAGGGCAAGCTGGCCATCTACTGGGCCGCGTCCTGCGGCGGCTGCGAGATTTCGATCTTGGGCATCGACACCAAGATCCTGGACGTCGCCAAGGCGTTCGACATCGTCTTCTGCCCCTGTATCGCCGACGGCAAGGTGTCCGACATCGAGAAGATGGCGGACGGCGAAATCGACGTCTGCCTGTTCAACGGCGGCATTCGCACCAGCGAAAACGAGTACATGGCGCAGCTGCTGCGGAAGAAGTCCAAGGTGCTGGTGGCTTTTGGCTCCTGCGCCACCGAAGGCTGCATCCCCGGACTGGGCAACCTGCACAACCGCCAGGCGATCTTCGACAATACGTATCAGGAAACCTTCTCGACGGAAAACCCGGATCACATCCGGCCGCAGACCGAGACCCCGGTTCCGGAGGGCACGCTGCACCTGCCGGTGTTTTACGAGACGCTGAAGACGCTGGACCAAACGGTCAAAGTCGATTACTACCTGCCGGGCTGTCCGCCGGAATCGCCGAAAATCTGGGAAGCGCTCGAGGCGATCGTCAGCGGCAAGCTGCCCCCGCCGGGCACGGTGATCGGCGCCAACACGACGGTCTGCGACTCGTGCCCGCGGACGCGCAGCGAGAAGAAGATCAAGGAATTCAAGCGGACCTGGGAAGTAATCCCGGACGACAAGACCTGTCTGCTGGAACAGGGCATCCTGTGCTGCGGCATCGCCACGCGCGGCGGGTGCGGCGCCTTGTGCCCCCAGGTCAACTCGCCCTGCATTGGCTGTTACGGCCCGAACGACGGCGTGGAGGACTACGGGGCGCGGCTGCTGAGCGCCTTAGCGTCCGTGATCGACTCCCAGGATCCCGACGAGATTGAAGCGATCATCCAGAAAGGCATCCCGGACCCGGTCGGCTCGTTCTACCGGTTCAGCCTGGCCGGCAGCCAGCTGCGGCGGAGCAAGCGGGTGGCGGCGAGCTAAGACGAGTCGTTTGACCGCGACCCAGCGGGGAGCGCGTCGCGGACGTCCGGACCAACCCACGCGCTCCCACACCCGAAGACGGGTACCCGGTCGCGGTTAAACGAAAAAGAAGACACACAGACTTCAAGTGATGGGCGTAAGGACCAGATCATGAAACGCATTTCCATCGATCCGATCACGCGATTGGAAGGTCACGGCAAGATCGACATCTTCCTGGACGACCAGGGGGACGTGGCCAACTGCTACCTGCAGATCCCCGAACTGCGCGGCTTCGAGAAATTCTGCGAAGGCCGCCAGGTCGAAGACCTGCCGAACCTGACCGAGCGCATTTGCGGCGTGTGCCCCGAAGCGCACCACATGGCGGGCACCAAGGCCCTGGACGCCGTGTTCCACGTCGATCCGCCGCCAGCCGCCAAGAAGCTGCGAGAATTGTTCTATAACGTCTTCTGCGCCACGGACCACACGACCCACTTCTATGCCCTGGGCGGCCCGGACTTCGTGGTCGGCCCGAAGGCGCCGAAGGCGGAACGGAACATCCTGGGCGTGATCAACAAAGTCGGCATGGACATCGCCGGCAAGGTGCTCAAGATGCGCCGCGACGGCCACGCCGTGATCAAGATGATGGGCGGCCGGGCCGTACACCCCAACTGGGGCGTGCCGGGCGGCGTGAGCCGCGGCATCAACGAAGAGCAGCGGCAGGAGATCGAGAAACTGGGCCGCGACGCGGTCGAATTCGCCAAGTTCTCCCTGCAACTGTTCGCCGACGTGGTGCTGAAGAACACCGAGTACGTCGACCTGATCAAGAGCGACGCCTACACCCACCAGGTCTACAACATGGGCACGGTGGACGCCAACAACCACGTCAACTTCTACGACGGCAAGATCCGCGTCGTCGGCCCGGACGGCAAGGAGCGGTTCAAGTACGACGCCAAGGACTACCGCGAGTACGTCGCGGAGCGCGTCGAACCGTGGTCGTATTTGAAATTCCCCTACCTGAAGAAAGTCGGCTGGAAGGGGTTTGTGGACGGAGTCGAATCGGGCGTGTATCGCGCCACGCCGCTGTCGCGGTTGAACGCCGCCGACGGCATGGCCACGCCGCTGGCCAACGCGGAGTACCAGCGGTTCTACGACGCGCTGGGCGGCAAGCCGGTGCAGCCCACGCTGGCCACGCACTGGGCGCGGCTGATCGAAATCCAGTACGCTACCGAGAACTGGGTGCGGCTGGCGACCGATCCGGAGATCACCAGCAAGGAATACCGAGTGTTGCCCACCGAGACGCCCACCGAGGGCGTGGGCTGCGTCGA
>CAYPGE010000096.1:0-23551 GCA_964409865.1 uncultured Pirellulaceae bacterium | reverse complement strand
ATCGGCCCCCAGCCGGCCCACACGTTCAGCGCGAACCGCACCGTGCTGTCCTTCATCTCCTTGTAGGCCGAGACGCCTTGGACGGCGGGCAGTTTTTCAGCCGGCTTGAAACTGTATTCCTTGACCGTGGTGACGCTGGCCCCGTCGCTGGCCTCGGCCTCCTGGCCGAGTTGCGCCGGATCGATCTTGATGTCCTCGCCCGGCGGCACCCCGGGCGGTTGTCCCGGCGGCGGAGCCTCGGGGGCGAAGATGTCGGCCCGATAGACCGCGAAGGCCAGCAGGCCGAGGATCACCAGACCCAGGACTGCGTAAAACGGTGCTTTGGGTTGCCCTGCCATGTTCTTTCTCCTTAACCGCGGAAAGCGGTCTTGGGCCGCGCCTGCTGCATGGTGTGCACGGCTTGCATGATGTCGTAAGCGGTCAATTCGCACAACAGCTGCGTGACTTTCGCGTGCAGCTTCTCGTCCAGCAGCGGCTCGACTTCGCGCATCACTTGCACCAACCGCTGCTCCTGGGCCTCCAACTCGGCCTCGTCAATTCTACCGTCGGCCATCGCCGCCAGAAAGGTTTCCAGCCGCCGCGCCCGCTCGGCAATCATCGGCTCATCCGTGTCTTCGTCCAACCACCGGGTAATCTTGCCTGCCATTTTGCTGGTCCTCATCTTGCAAAGTGCCTCACCGTAGACCTCTCGCTCCGCGAGAGGAGTCTCTTCCCTCTCGCGGAGCGAGAGGCCTACGGTCCTATTCTCCGATCAATTGCTTAATCGCCGCCATCCGCTCCTGCAACCGCGTCGTGCCGCCCGGCTGGGAGATCTTCTCTCGCCATTCGTCCGGCAGGAAGCCGAGCTGAGTACACTCCAGGACCGCGGCCAACTCCTGGAGTTCTTTTTCCAGGCCCTGCGCCGACGGCACGAACTCGTTCAAAGCCCGTTCCAGGTCGGCACGCGTGATCTCGCTGCGCCCTTCGGCCAGCCCCAATCGCCGGGCATTCAGCACGATACTCTCGATGTCCGCTCCCGTCAGCCTGCGGTCGGGGGACACATCCGGCACGGCTTCCGCGGCCAGCGTCAGCTTGTTCTTTCGTCCCATCGTCGCGAACATGGCCCGGATTTCTTCCGCCCGCCGCGGATACATCAGCGGGATGTGCACCTCGGCCCGGCCCTGCCGCTTGAGGTCGATCGGCAGCAGGTCCGGCCGCGAAGTCAACAGCATCCAGATGATCTTACCACGAAACCGCGTGTTGCCCATCTGGCTGGCGATCATCGAGAACACGCGGGCCGAAGTGCCGGAGTCGCCTTCGGCGCGGCGGCTGCCCAAGGCCGCGTCCGCTTCGTCCACGATCACCACGACCGGGCCCAGCGACCGCAGCACGGTCAGCACCTGTTGCAGATTGCCCTCCGTCTCGCCGACATACTTGGAGCGGAAATTCTTGAGCATCACGCAGGGGATGCCGATCGAGCCGGCGTAACACTCGGCCAGGAACGTCTTGCCCGTGCCCACCGGTCCGCAGACCAAGTAGCCCATGGGAGCCGCGTCCGTCTGCCCGCGGCTGATCCACTCGGCGTCCTGCCGCAACCGCTGCTTGGCTTCCTCATAGCCGACGACCAGATCCAGCGTGTGCACAGGCTCGACAAACTCCACCAGGTCGCGGCACTGCCGTTCGATCATCGTCTTTTTCAGCAGCCGGAATCGCTGCGCGTCCAGCCGTCGGTCGGCGTGTACCGCCTGGGAGAGTACGACGTTCAGGTTCACCAGACTCAATCCGTTGGACATGTCCGCCAACTGGTCCGTGGAGAAGTCGGTGGCCTTGGCCAGTTGCCCGCCGCGAGCCGCCGCATCGACGAACGCGCGCCGCACGTCGCGGTCCGGCAGCGGCACTTCGATCGCCGTCACGTAGGGATTCTGCACCAGCCGGTCGTTGACCTCCGCGACGCGGTCGGCCGACAGGCAAAAAGCGATGTTCGCCCGCTTGATGTGCGGATTCTGGGCCCAACTCAGGAATCGCACCAACCGAGCGCCCGAGCCTTGGGCCAGCGATCCGAGATCGCCGGCCGGCACCAGGTACTGGCCGTACTCGAAAACCACCGCGATGCTCTTGCGGTTGGCCGGATCGTCCAGCAGCGTGCGTTCGATCAGCCCTTCGAGCATCAGCAGGACTTTTTCCGGATCGCGCGGCCAACTGCCCGGCTCGCCCCAGCGCGACGTCAGGTATTGAGCCATCGCCCGCAGCCGCCCTGCGTCGCTGCCAGCCAGCATTCTCAGGCCGCGGCTCAGATCGTGCCCCAGCACCAGGTCCCAGCTGCCGAAGACCTGCGTGCTCAGAAACTCGGACAGGCTGACGTAGCTGTCCTGTCCCGCGACGGGAGCGCCAATCAAGTCGTGGACGTTGCCGTGCAGAACGAACACGCAGGTGGTCCGCGAGAAGTAGGCGTCCGCCAATTCCCTAGCCCAGGCGGGATACCAGGCCGGCAGCGTTGCCGCCGGCCCCGTCGCGGGCGCGTCCGCCGTCGCTGCAGCGCCAATTATTGCGGTCTCAGGCACGGGTGCTCCCAATTCGTTTTGAACCTGTCCGGCTGCGCCGGAACCTGAAACCCTGATCTTTCACCTTTGTTCGGAATCGAGCGACGAACCGCACGGCTCAGAGAGCCATGCTACGGCGGCGCTCACTACGACTGCTGCTCCACGGCCGCCTTCTGGACGGCCGGTCCCAATTGTTTCTCCGTGCCGGTCACGCCCGCGGTCTCCGGCGTGCGCAAGCCGGCTTGGATCTCGAATTCCTTCAGGGCGTCCTCCGCCATCGCCTTTTCCATCGCCTGCTCGTGTTGAATGTCCGCGAGGCCCTCACCGGACAGATCGGTGGCTACGCGGGCCTTGGCGCGGTTCAGCCCGATGCGGTCCTGGATCACCTGCTCGATCTGGCCGAAATCGGTCGTGACGTCAAAATCGAAGCTCGTCGCCAATTTGGCCATCTCCGCCTCGGCGCGGCTCATCTTCAATTCCGCGTCGTACTTGGCGATCTTCTGCCGCACGTCCGACAGTTTCTTGGTCGCGTGCTTGATCTTGGCGACGTTGTTGTTGTAGGCCGTTTCGTGCATGTCGAGCTGGGCCTGGTCCTCGGCCAACTGCGTCTTGGCCTTCTGCAACTCCAGGGCAAACCGCGAGGCGGTCTCACGGTCGCCGGCCGTCAAATAGGCCTTGATCTTCGCCTCCAGGCTGGCGACATGCTGCTTGTCGGTCGCCACCTGCCGGCTCACGCGTTCGACCAAAGCGCGGTACTGCTCCAGCCCTTCCCGCCCTTCGCTCAGCTGGGACACCGCCGAATCATATTCGTATTGCATCTGGGCGATCGGGTCGGCCGTCCAGAAGAAGTTGGCCATTTTGTTCACTTGTGCCTTTAACGCACGCCAAAACTTGCCCAGAATCATCGCATCGCCCTCCGGTGTTCGTTCGCGAGAATCGCTCAATGAGTCAGTGTTGGGTATACCGGGTTGCACCGGTGATTGTCAACCGGGGCAAGACGCGTCGCGCATTTTGGAGTGCGGCGCCTTGTCGCCGCTTTGGTTCGATGCTGACACGCCGACCGCCAGCTTGTGTTCCTCTGCCTTGCCCCGCCTCCTGAACCCAATCATCCGTAAAGCTTCAGGCCGCTGTCCAAAGCGGTGACAAGGCACCGCACTCCAAGAAGTCGGCTCCGAATCACAGCTCCCAGCCCTGCCGGTACTCGCGACGGAGGTACTTGTTCGCGTCCGCCACGTTGGTGATGCGCATCTTCTCGCTGTCGAATTCGACCTTCCTGCCTGCGCGCAGCGCCACGGTCCCCAGGTTGACGGCGTCGGTGATCGACGCGGCGTTCAGAAAATCTCCCGGCGACGGGTCGCCGCCGCGCACGGCTTCTTTCCACGAGCCGTGACGCTTGCCGCGTTCCGCCGGGGCCGGCTGGCCGTCTTTCCACAGCGGCTCCCGTTTGCCCTGGGCAAACAACTGCGGGTCCTGCCCGTGGAAGCCGGCCATGATCGCGCCCTGCTGGCCGACGAACAGGATGCCCTCACGGCCCATCTCCACGTTGTGCGTTTCGACCTCGCCGGGCAATCGCGGCTTCATGCCGCCGTCGTACCAGAACAGCTCGACCGGGGGCGCCGTTCCGCGTGCCGCGAACTTGAGACGGATCGCACAGCCGATGGGGTAAGCGAAATCGTTCGTCACGGTCCGGCTGACGCCGTCCTCGATCGTACACGTGTGGGTCTTCCAGGCCTCGGCGCTGACCGGCACGCCCAGGTCGAGCGCGGTGAACACGGGCCACAAGCTGTAGATGCCCATGTCGGCCATCGAGCCGCCGCCGAAGTCGTACCAGCCGCGGAACACGGTGTGCGTGTAGCACGGGTGGAAGGGCCGGTCGACCGCGGGACCCAGCCACAGGTCCCAGTCGAGCCCCTTCGGAACCGGCGGCTTGTCCTTGGGAATCTCCGTGTACTGCGGCCACACCGGCCGGTTCGTCCAGTTGTGGATCTCCCGCAGCGGGCCGATCACCCCCTGTTTGATCCGCTCCGCAATCAGCCCATTGCCGGGCGCGGAGCCGTAGGCCAGCAGGTGCGTGGCGAGCTTCGTCTGGCGGGCCGTTTCCACGGCCAGCCGGCCCTCGTACAACCGGTTGGCGACGGGCTTGTGCGTCATCACGTGCTTGCCCTTCTTCATGGCCGCGATCGCGATGGTCGCGTGCAGATGGTCCGGCGTCATGATCTTGACGGCGTCCAGGTCTTTTTCTTTCTCGAGCAATTCGCGGAAGTCGGCATAGGCGGCGCAGGCTTGGAACTTGTCCGCGCCCCGCTGCTTCGCGTAGTACGTATCGACCACTTCCCGGCCCACCTCGCGGCCGCCAGGGCAACCGTTGTCGTTTTCTCGCCACGACGGGTTCCCCAGGTAGCCTCGAATCTGATTGCGCAAGCCGCCCTTGCCCCACTCCACGTAATCGCTGCTGTCCGTGTTCGGGTCGCACACGGCGACGATCTGGATTTCCGGGTCGGCCAACAGGCCGCCGATCTCGCGGAAGCCCTGCGTGCCCATGCCGATATGGGCCAGCGTGATCTTGTCGCTGGGAGCGACCTGCCCGCTGCCGGCCAACACGTGCCGGGGAACGATGGAGAAGGAAAAGGCGCCGGAAGCGACGGCCGAACTGACGAACGTGCGGCGAGTGATCTCGGATGCCATGGAATGACTCCTCTCGTGGAGTGAACAATTGGAAACGGAAAGCCTTCCCGCGGAGCCACCATCCTACCGCGTTCTTCGGCCGGATACCAATAGGCGCAGAATCCGGAAGACGGAATTGTCATCGAGTGCAGATCGCCACGGTTCAAAACTCCCGCGAATCGCGGTGGATTTCGGGGAAGCCGTGGTGACAAGCGACCCTGGAGAGAAGAGGATGGTGCGTTGGCACTTTGATCTCAGGGAAAGGACCACGCGATGAAAACGAAGATGATCGTTCCGGGTGTTGCTGCAGTCGTGCTCTTGGCCGCGCTGCTGCCGGCGCGTGCCGAGCTGGCGAAGACCTCGCGTCTTTGCGCCGTGTCCCAATCGTGGGAGGCGAAAGACCGCACGCTGGATCATGTCCTGCAGATGCTGGACCAGGCGGCCGCTCAGCAGGCGCAAATCGTCTGCCTGCCGGAAGATTGCGTGCCAACCGACGGCGGACCGGCGGCCAAAGCCGCCTTGGACGCCATTGCCGGGGTGGCTGCCAAGGGCAAGATGTACGTCGCCGCCAATCTCCGCGAGCAGGACGGCGGCCAACTCTATTCCACCTCGTACTTGATTGGCCCCGATGGCGGCATCGTGGGCAAGTACCGCAAGTCGCATCGGCTGCCGGACGAGAACATCGCGCTGGGCAACGAACTGCCCGTGTTCGACACGCCACTGGGCAAGATCGGCCTGATGATCGGGACGGACCGTTACTGGCCCGAAATCCCGCTGGCCATGGCGTTGGAAGGCGCCGAGCTGATCCTGATGTCGCTGGGCGTCGAACCGGTGCCGCAGCAGTTTCCGCTGGAAGTGACGCTCCGCACTCGCGCGTTTGACGATCACGTGACGGTGGTGGCAGCGAACTACGCGGGCCAGCTGCCGTATCTGTGCAGCAACCACCCATCGTACACCGGCCAGCCGCTGGGCCGCGGCTGTGTGATCGACCGTTCCGGGATCGTGCTCGCCGACACCGGCATTCGCCCCGGCGTAGCGGTCGCGCCCGTCGATCTGGCCCGTCCCAAAGACGTCTATCACCTGACGTTCAAAGAAGACCGCAGTTTGTTCCACTACCTGGCCGATCCCGGTGTGAAGCCGAAGGTGTTCAAGGGCCAGCGGCGGAAGATCCGCATCAGCATCGCCACGGTGGGCTTCGAGCACGGACCCAACCCCCGGCCCGATTCGGAGTTTGCCAAGATCCTGGACGAAGCGGGAAAACTCGGCTCGGACGTGATCCTGATGACCGAATTCGGCCTAAACACCGACGACGAGAACGGCCGGCAGACGCTGGCGCTGGTCGCCGAGAAGGCCAAGCGGTATAATACTTATATCCTCATCGGCGGCCTGCGAGATCCGCAGATACCCTATTCCCACGGCGGCCGCGCGTCGTGGGCTTATCTTTGGGACCGTGGCGGCGACGTGATCGGCAAGTACCGCATTTCCCAGTACGGGGACAGCGTCGAGCTGCCGGTGTTCCAAACCGATTTTGGCGTGATCGGCATCCAACTCTGCGGCGACATCTATTCGCAGGAGACCGCCCGTTCGCTGGCGCTGCAGGGGGCCGAGATCATCTTCTGCCCGTCACAGTCGTGGGGCGCGTCCGGGCAGTTCAATTTGTGGATGCAGCAAGCCCGCGCGATCGACAACGGCGTCTGGATCGCGGCCGCCCATTTGCCGATGTCCGAGATCAGCCAGCGCAGCTACGTGCTGGACCCGTACGGCTACCTCCAAGCCGCGTCGCGATATTGGACCGACAGCGTGTGTACGGCCGAGATCGACTTGGATGCCGGACCAATCTGGTTTGCGCGATCCGACCAGCCGGGACGGGCGGGAAAACCGGGCTACCTGGCCGGTTACTACCCGCAGACCATCCCGGAGCGGCGTGACGATCTGCGTTCAGTGCTGATGGCTGGCCGCCGGCCGGAGCTGTACAAGGTGATCCCCGAAAAATCGCTCGCCGGCCGAATGTACTCGGAGGAAATCCAGAAGCGGATGTCGGAGCCGCGGCAGTAGACGCTTCACGGGCAGGCGACCGGCGCGAAACGGTCGATAGTGCGAACAGACGGTGGCGAGGTCACAGATGGCCATGCGCCGGACTGCGAGAACACGGAAAGATGGAAGAAAAGGAAGAAGCTGACAGAAAGATGGGGTGACAGAAAAATCACATCGAAGGGTGAAGGGGATTAGGGAAGGATCTTCGTGTTTTCCTGCCGGAAAGCCGCCTGCTCTCCTTTCCCATTTTTCTGTCACCTCATTTTTCTGTCCGCCTCTTCGGCCTTTCTGACGAGAACCTGGACTCCAGCCTGAAGGAGCCTCCGCATATGTTCCGCGTAGCGTATCTGATGCCGCTGGTCTCGCTCGTTCTGATTCCCGCCGTTCCTGCTGCCGAGTCCAGCACGCCGGACGGCCAGCCGCATCTTCGCCCCCAGGCCAAGATGTGCGGCGTCGGGCTGGACGACGTCCGCTGGACGGAAGGTTTCTGGGCCGAACGTTGGGAACTGTGCCGCCGCGAGATGCTCCCCAGCGTCGAGCGGGCGCTGTCGGACCCGGCCAATTCCGAGCAGCTGATCAATTTGAAGATCGCCGCCGGCCTGGCAACGGGCGAGTATCGTGGCACCGACTGGAGCGACGGCGATTGCTACAAGTGGCTGGAGGCGCTGGCGCTGATGTTCGCCACGACCCGCGATCCGGAACTTGACCGGAAGATGGATAAATGGATCGCGATCGTCGCCGGCGCCCAATCGCCGGACGGATACTTGTCCACCAACATGACGTTGCGGCAGCGGCCGCGTTACGTCCCGCCGCCGCGCCGTTACGGCGGCACGTTCCATGAGATGTACAACATGGGACACCTGCTCACGGCGGCCTGCACCCATCATCAGGCCACCGGCAAGGACAACTTCCTCCGCATCGCGCGCAAAACGGGCGACCACTTGCACGGTGTTTTGAAACCGGGAATGCCGGAACTGGTCGTGACCAGCGGCAACTTGCCGGTCATCATGGGCTTGGTCGACCTGTATCGCACGACGGGCGACCGGCGGTACTTGGAGACGGCCCAGGTGATCGTCGACGCGCGCGGAGCGGCGCCGGGCGGCTCGGACCTGACTCAGGACCACGTGCCGCTGCGCGAGGAAACCGAAGCGGTGGGACACGCCGTGTTCGCTACGTATTTGTACTGCGGCGCGACGGACGTGTACGCCGAGACTGGCGAGCGGGCGTTGTGGGAGGCGTTGCAGCGCATCTGGACCAGCGCGGCTCTGCGCCGCACCTACATCACGGGCGGCGCGTGCGCCATTCCCAACGGCAAATCGGCGCGCGGCGACGACGTCCACGAGGCGTTCGGGGCGGACTACCAGTTGCCCAATCGCACGGCCTACAACGAGACCTGTGCCAACGTGGGCAATGCCATGTGGAACTGGCGACTGCTGGAACTGACAGGCGACGCCAGGCACGCCGAGATCATGGAAACGGTGCTGTACAACAGCCTGCTGTCGGCGGTCAGCGCCGATGGGCGGCAATTCTGCTATGCGAACCCGCTGACGTGGACCGGGGAGGCCGATGGTCCGACCAAACACCACACCGGCACGCGCTGGTCGGTCCACTCGTGCTACTGCTGCCCGCCGCAAGTGGCACGCACGATCGCCGGCTTGGGCCGCTGGGCGTACAGCGTCTCGGACGACGCGGTCTGGGTGCACCTGTACGGGGGCAACCGGCTGCAGACTCGGTTGCCCGATGGCCAGGCCGTGGCCTTGGTGCAGGAAACCCGTTACCCGTGGGAGGGCCGCATCAAGCTGACGTGGTCGGCGGCGCCGGCGGCCGAAACAACACTGCAGCTGCGGATTCCTTCCTGGGCGGACGGGGCGGCGTTGCGAGTGAACGGTCAGCCGGTCCCGGAGGGCGCGCAGCCGGGAACGTACGCCGCCTTGCGCCGGCACTGGACGCCGGGCGATTGCGTGGAACTCGACCTGCCGCTGGCCGTGCGGCTGATGGAAGCTCATCCGCAGGTCGAGGATTGCCGCAACCGTGTCGCCGTGTGCCGCGGACCGGTCGTGTATTGCCTGGAGTTGCCAAAAGGCGACAACGGCGAAGAGATCTGGAACGAAGGTGTTTTTCTTGCCGAGAACGTCCAGTTTGCCCCGCGGTTCGAGAAGGACTTCTTGGGCGGTGTCACGGTCCTGATGGGTCGGGGATTGACTTTCGCGGGCCGCGATCGCTTCATCCAAGACAACGCCTCGGCTCCGCCGCCTGCGGTCGGTGATTGGGAGAACCGCCTGTATCGTCCGTTGACGCCCCGCGACCTCAAACCGCCGTCCGGCGGCACGGTGGACTTGACGCTGATCCCCTATTTCGCCTGGGCCAATCGCGGCCTGTCCTTCATGGAGGTCTGGATTCCGCTGGCGGTTTTGGCGAACAGCGGGCGTTAACCCGCTGGTTTTCCCCAGGGTTGGTCTGCCAGCATCCAAGGGACCGGCGGGCTAACGCCGCACCGCTGGCCCAAGCGAGAACCCTCACTCTTGGCCCCACTTCTGCCAGCCCCCTGGGAACCGACGCCTGCGTCGAATTAAAATACGTCCGCTCGCACTGTTTCCCTCTCACGTCGATCCTGTCAGGTGATGGCAGGCAGTTGAGACACAGACATGAAATTGATCAAATACCTTTCGCATTCAGGGGAACCGCGTATCGGACAATTGGACGGCGACCGGGTCGTGCCGTTGGATCTGTCGCGGAGTTCCTTTCAGACGTTGGCGGACATCTTGGAGGCGGACGATCCGGAGCAGGCGGCGCGGTCGCTGCTGGATGCCGGCCGCGAGACGCCGGCCAGCGACGTGGGGCTGTTGGCCCCGATTGACCGGCAGGAAGTCTGGGCGGCGGGGGTGACGTACCAGCGCAGCCAGGCGGCGCGGATGGAGGAATCCGCGGCGGCGGCGTCCTGCTACGACCGCGTTTACTCGTCGCCCCGTCCGGAGCTGTTTTTCAAAGCCAACCCGCACCGCGTGGCCGGGCCGGGGCAGCCGCTGCGGATCCGGGCTGATTCGGCGTGGAACGTGCCGGAGCCGGAGATCACGCTGGTGCTGAATTCGCGGCTGCAACTGGTCGGCTTCACGGTCGGCAACGATATGAGTTCGCGGGATATCGAGGGCGAAAACCCGCTGTATCTGCCGCAAGCCAAGGTGTACAACGCCTGCTGCGGCCTGGGACCGTGCATCACGTTGGCCGGGGCGATGCCGCCGCTCGACGCGGTCCACATCCGTCTGGTCATCCGCCGCGCTGGCGAGGTGGTGTTTGCCGGTACGACGAGCGTGGCCAAGATGGCCCGTTCGTTTGAAGATCTGATTCAATGGCTGGGCCGCGACAACTCGTTTCCCAACGGGGCATTCTTGTTGACCGGCACCGGCATCGTCCCGGAACGCGACTTTACGCTGCAGCCGGGCGACTTGGTGGCCGTCTCGATCGACGGCATCGGGACCTTGACGAATCCGATTGTGCAAGGAGAAGTGGGAACATGACGGTGCAACCGATCTTGATCGAAGGCCAGTGGCGGGCCGCCCAGGCCGGGGCGACGTTTCGAGCCGAGAATCCGGCAACGCGTCAGCCGTTGCCTGACGAATACCCGCTCAGCAGCTGGCCAGACTGCGACGAAGCCCTGGCGGCGGCGGCTCGCGCGTTCGCCGCGCTGCGGTCGCTGCCCAGCGAGCGGCTGGCCGAGTTCCTCGAACTGTACGCGACGCGCATCGAGGCACGGCGGGACGAATTAGTGGAGATGGCACACGCCGAGACGGCCTTGCCTCGCTCGCCGCGACTGGCTGGCGTCGAACTACCGCGGACCACCAATCAACTACGGCAAGCGGCGGTCGCGGCTCGCGAAGGCTCCTGGGCCCTGCCGACCATCGACACGCGCGCGAACATCCGTTCCTGCCTGGCCCCGATCGGACCAGTGTGGGTGTTCGGGCCGAACAATTTCCCGTTCGCCTTCGGCAGCATCTCCGGAGGCGACTTTGCAGCGGCGATCGCGGCCGGCAATCCCGTGATCGCCAAGGCCAATTCGTCCCATCCCGGCACCACGCGGATCTTTGCCGAAGAAGCGGAAGCCGCTCGGCAGGCCGCCGGCCTGCCCCCCGGCACCGTGCAACTGATTTATCGCACCAGCCACGCGGACGGCGAGCGTGCGGTGTCCGATCCGCGCACGGGAGCCACGGGCTACACCGGCAGCCGCGCGGCGGGGTTGAAACTCAAGGGCGCCGCCGACGCGGCCGGCAAGCCGATCTACCTGGAATTGTCCAGCGTGAATCCGGTCGTGGTGCTGCCCGGTGCGCTGCGCGAACGCGGTGCGCAGCTGGCCGAGGAGTTCACAACCAGCTGCCTGATGGGCACGGGCCAGTTCTGCACGAATCCCGGACTCGTGCTGTTGGTCCAGGGCGACGCGACCGATGCCTTTGTCCGCCAGGTCGCCGACCGCTTCCAGGCGGCGCCGGTCGGCACGCTATTGTCCCGCGCGGTCGAGAACTCCTTGCGCTCCAGTCTGCAAACGTTGCGGGCGGTGGGCGCCCAGGTGATCGTCGGCGACACGCCCGGCGGCGGTCAGGGCTACTGCCACGCCAACACGCTGCTGTCCGTGTCGGGCGAACAGTTCCTCCACCAGCCGGAAGCGCTGCAAACCGAGGCGTTCGGCAACTGTTCGCTGCTGGTGATTGCGGACGACGTCGACCAATTGTGCCTGGCCCTCGATCGCCTGGAAGGCAACTTGACCGGCTGCGTGTACACGGACACGGTGGGTTCAGACGACGCGGCTTACGACCAAATCGTGCCGCACTTGAGGCAGCGTGTTGGCCGATTGTTAAACGACCGGATGCCCACGGGCGTGGCTGTCAGTCCGGCCATGAACCACGGCGGACCCTATCCGGCGACCGGTCATCCCGGCTTTACGGCCGTCGGCATCCCGGCGTCCCTGCGTCGTTTCGCCGCGCTGCACTCCTACGACAACGTTCGCCCGCACCGCCTGCCGCCGTGCCTGCAGGACCAGAATCCCAACGGCACGATGTGGCGCTGCATCGACGGTCACTGGACGCAAGCCGATGTGGGGAAATAATTCGAAAAAGGTGTCCCATGGTGACGATCACTTCGGACCCGCTTGACATCGCGGCGGTTCTGCAGAGTGTGCAATCGCCGCTGGCCGGCGCGACCGTGTTGTTCCTCGGCACCACACGCGAAGTAACCGGCGAGCGCCGCACGGAATCGCTGGACTATGAATGCTACGCCGGCATGGCCGAGAAGAAAATGGCGGAACTGGAGGCCGAGGCCCGCCGGCGCTGGCCGCTCGTCGGTTGCGCGATCGTACATCGCGTCGAGCGGGTGGCCGTAGGCGAAGCGAGCGTTGCGATTGCCGTCAGCAGCCCGCACCGCGAAGACGCCTTCGCGGCGGGGAAGTGGCTGATTGATACCTTGAAACAGGTCGTCCCTATTTGGAAAAAAGAGAATTACGCGGATGGCAGCAGCCACTGGGTGCATCCGGGGCTGAAAACGGAACCGTCGCAGGCACACGGAACGGGCGATCCCCCGTAGCATGGCTCTCCGAGCCGTGCGATCCGGTCGCGATTTCGAACACGTCCGCACGGCTCGGAGAGCCATGCTACAAATGAGGCACGGCTCGGAGAGCCATGCTACAGAAGATGAATACCTCCCAAATTCTGGTCGATTCCTTCGGCCGCGTACACACGAACCTGCGGATCAGCGTGACGGACCGCTGCAACATCCGCTGCTTCTACTGCATGCCGCACGAGGACGCCCCATTCAAGCCGCGGCGCGAATTGTTGACGTTCGAGGAGATCGAACGGTTCGTGCGCGTGGCGGCTGCGCTGGGCGTCCGCAAGCTGCGGATCACGGGCGGCGAGCCGCTGGTGCGTCACGAATTGCCGAAGTTGGTGGCCAAGCTGGCGGCCGTGCCGGGCATCGACGATCTGGCGATGACGACCAACGGGATGCTGCTGGCGCAGCAGGCGGCGGCCCTCAAGCAGGCCGGCCTGCAGCGGTTGAACATCAGCCTGGACACGATGCGCGAGGAGACGTTCGAGCGGATCGCTCGCCGCCGCGGTTTGGATCAGGTGCTGGCCGGGATCGCCGAGGCTCAAGTCCAGGGCTTCCGCCGCATCCGCTTGAACGCGGTCGCCATTCGGGGCATTACCGAAGATGAAATTGTGCCGCTGGCGGAATTCGCTCGCCAACACAACATGGAACTGCGGTTCATCGAATTCATGCCGTTGGACGGCGAACAACGCTGGCAAGAAGACTTGGTGTTGCCCGGCGAGGAAATCCGTGCTCGCCTGGAGGCCGAATTCGGGCCGCTGACGCCCGCCGAACGGCCCGATCCCAGCCAGCCGGCGGTTGATTACCGATTTCCTGACGGCAGCCTGATCGGATTCATCAATCCGGTCTCGCAACCGTTCTGCAGCGACTGCAACCGGCTGCGGATCACCGCCGAGGGCCAAGTCCGCAACTGCCTGTTCTCGACCGCAGAATGGGACGCGCGGGCCATCCTGCGCGGCGGCGGCAGCGACGACGATCTGGCCGCCGTCATCCGGGCCTGCGTCGCCGCGAAGAAGCCCGGACACGGCATCGACGAGCCGGGATTCTTGCGGCCCCAGCGAGCCATGTTTCAAATCGGCGGGTAGACCACGATGGCCTTGACGGGTTCGGTCGGACAGCGGACCTGGCAGGCGCCGCAGCCGTTGCAGCGCTGCGGATCGACCGTCGGGGTCGACAGGTACGTCTCCTCCGAGAAGACGATCCGAATCGCTTCGTACGGGCAGGCGTTGCGGCAGATGGCGCATTCGTGGTCGTCGCCCAACAGGCACACGTCCATATCGACTCGCGGCAGGCCCATCACCGCGCGAGGTTTTTCCTCCGCGGTCAGCCGCCGCAGTGCGCCGCTGGGACAGACGTGCGTACACCGCTGGCAGGTCTCCAGGCAGTACTCGTCCTCGTAACGGACCAGCGGCGTCAGGAACGAATCGGCGCCGAACTCGCCCAGGTCGGGATGCAGGATCTGCGAAGGGCAGACGCGGGCGCAACTGCCACAGCGGACGCACAGGCCGGTGAATTGCTCGCTGGCCGCCGCTCCCGGCGGGCGCAACGGCGGGGACGGGCGCCGCCGAATCCAACGCATGATGCCAACCGCGCCCAGGGCGCCCAATCCTCCCGACAACACCACGCGCCGCGCCAGCGGCCAGGCTCGCGGTGGCGGCCCTTCGTCGGACTCGCGACGGCGGAATTTCCGCAACGGCCAAGCCAGCAACTCTTGCGTCCCGCCCAACGGGCAGAGCTTCGCGCACCACACGCCGGGAACGATCAGGCTGATCGCCAGGACCAGCGGCAGGCCGGCGGCACACAGCCACGCGGCGCCGGTAACTTCGCGTCCCCAGACGTGGACAAAGGCGGCGAAGATCGCCAGCGGGTCCAGCCACAAAAAGAGCGGCCAGCCGAGCACGGCACCGCCCACGGTCAGCAGCGCCAGCCATTGGCCGATCGGCGGCAAGCGGGCCCCGTACGAATTGCCGCGCCCGCGCAGCCGTCCCACAAGATCGGCCAGCAGACCCGTGGGACACACGTACCGGCACAGCCACCGCCGCCGCAGCAGGACGATCAGCAGCACGGGCACGGCAAACAATGCGGCCAAAGTAACCGACCGAGTGGCAACCGTCGCAGCGATCGCGACATAGGGACTGAGCGCCGGTACGGCCAGCGTGGCCACATCCCAAGGCCAAGCCGGGACCAGTAGCGCGCAGGCCACGGCCAGACAGGCAAATCGCACCGCCCACCGCCGCCAGGACCGTGGGCCGGGCGAGGGAGCCGTGCTGCAATCGGTGGTAGGGACAGTGTGGGCCACGTTTGCCTTGGAGTTGGGCGAACCGCCTCCGTTTCGCGGTCCGCGCGGTGGTGTCAGGAACGTCAACAGGTCCGAATATAATCGCAGTGCGAGCGTCCGGCAATCGAGGTGCGGCGGAGGAACGGATGTTTGGAGTGCGGCGTCTTGTCGCCGCTTTGGAGTCGCGTTCGGCGCCCGCGGCCCACGTAGCCCACATTACTGTCAGATGACCTGTGAGCGGCAAGGCGCTAGCCGCCGGTATTACGGCCGATCCGGAACCGGTGGCTAGCGCCATTCCGCTCACTCATTTCTCGAACGATACTAAGCGGCCTGCTCAGTTCCTTCCGTCCGCATCGAACTCTTGCACAACACGGCCGCCGTCACGACCAGTACGCTGGCGAGCCACTGTTGTGGTCGCACGGGCAAATCCAGATAAACGCTGCTGACCAGAACGGACAGCAGTGGTATCAGGTAGCTGAGGGCGGCGACCAGCGACAGATTGCCGCGGCGGGCGGCCGTGTCCCAGCAGACATAGGACAACAGCGTCGGGAACAAGGCCAGATAGGCCACCTCGCCGGCCACGCGCGCCGTCCAGACCGAATGCTCGGATCGCAACGCCCGGATCAGCACCAACACCAGACCGCTGGCCAACAGAAACACGGGCATGGCGTTTTCGGCTTGTGGGCCTCCCCAGCGGCGGCTGAGGTTTGAGTACAGCCCCCAGGCCACGGCGGCCAACAAGGCTGGCAGCGTTGAGGTGCCATGAGCGGTCCACGACACGGCAGTATCGGTGTTCAGGCTGTCCGCGCCCACGGCCAGCGCGACGCCGGTCACACCCAGCAGCGTTCCGATCGTCAACACCAGCGGCCGGGCTCGCCAGCCCAGGATGGGCACCGCGAACAGCAGAGTCAGGCTGGGCCACAGATAATTGGCCACCGTCACGGTGATCACCTGGGCTCGCGTCTGTGCAAAGCCGACGGCGGCGTACAGCAGCACGGTGTAAGCCACCATCAACGAGCCACAGCCGAACAGATAACGGCCACCGGCATGCCGCAGCACGGAGCCCAGTCGCCTGCGCCCCATCAGGACCCCGCAGCCGAGCATTCCAGCCGCCAGATACACCGTCGCCGCGCCGGTGAACACGCCGACTTGTTCGGCGACGCTGCGCGAGCAAGCGATCGTCGTGCTCCACAAGACGATAGCCAACAATCCCCAGCCGGTCGCCGCCGCGGCGGAATCCCGCCGGGTTGAAACCTCTCGGCCGCTCAGACGGTCCTTGGCCTCGCCGGATTCTGTTGCGTCGGTCTGGGACATGTTGCCGAACTTGAAAGAACGTTGCTCGATTCCAAACGTCGGGCGCCTTCTCGGCCACGCACAGGTTGCGGTCGTACCGGCCCAGTGGTAAGCTCCCCCTGAGCGTCAATGCCGCCTGCGCTTGGATTGGGTCATTTCTCGGAAGGCCGCGCCATGAGTCTTGTCAAAACCACGTCACGATGCAAGACGTTGCAGCCAAGGCACGATCGTGGCGCTTTGGGTCCGAACCTGATTCGTTCGCAGAAACCGGGATTTTCCTCTTGAGTTTTGAATTGCCCTCAGTCGAACCACGGAGTGCAGCCATGTACCGCATTGTTCCCGCCTTGATTCCCTTCATCCTCGTGCTGGCCGTCGCCTCCGATTCGGCACCCGCGGCCGACTCGCCGGCTCGGCCCAATCTCGTGTACATCCTCTGTGACGACCTCGGTTACGGGGATGTAAAGTGCCTGAATCCGGAGGGCAAGATCCCCACGCCGAACATGGATCGGATTGCCGCGGCGGGCATGACGTTCACCGACGCGCACTCCGGTTCCAGCGTCTGCTCGCCCACACGGTATGGGGTCCTGACCGGGCGTTACAGCTGGCGGTCCCGGCTGAAACACGGCGTGCTGGGCGGCCTCAGTCCGCGGCTGATCGAGCCGGATCGGATGACGGTGGCGGCGTTTCTCCGGCAGCACGGCTACCACACGGCGGCGATCGGAAAATGGCACCTGGGCATGGATTGGGTGAAGCTCACAGGCCGCGACGTCGCGGAATTGAATATCGAATCGGCCGAGCAAGTGCGGAACGTGGACTTTTCCAAGCCGATCGCCAACGGTCCGAACAGCGTCGGATTCGATTACTACTTCGGCATCAGCGCCTCGCTGGATATGGTCCCCTACACGTTCATCGAGAACGATCGTGTCACCGCTCTGCCCACGGAAGACGCCGACTTCGAGATGATGCCCGGCAAGCCGGGCCGCACGCGGCGCGGACCGCGGGCGCCCGAGTTTGACGCGATCGACGTGTTGCCAAGGTTGACGGAAAAGGCTGTCGAGTACATCGGCCAGCGGGCGGCGGACGCCAAGGCCGGTCGCCCGTTCTTCCTGTATCTGCCGCTCAATGCGCCGCACACGCCGACATTGCCAACTCCCCAGTGGCAGGGCAAGAGCGGCTTGAACGCCTACGGCGATTTCGTCATGCAAACCGACGCGACCGTAGGCCGCGTGCTGGACGCGCTCGATCAGCACGGCTTGACGGACACTACGCTGGTCGTTTTCACCAGCGACAACGGCTGTTCGCCGCAGGCCGATTTTGCCGCCCTCGCCGAAAAGGGCCATCATCCCAGCTATCACTTCCGCGGCCACAAGGCCGACATCTTCGATGGCGGGCACCGCATTCCGTTCCTGGTTCGCTGGCCGGGCAAAGTCCAGGCCGGAACGAAGTGCGAGCAGCTGATCTGCCTCACAGACCTGCTGGCCACGTGTGCGGACATTCTGGACGCTTCGCTTCCCGATGACGCCGGCGAGGACAGCGTCAGCATCCTGCCCGCGCTGTTAGGCACTGCCCCAAGTCCGCTGCGCGAGGCCGTCGTCCACCACTCGATCAACGGCTCGTTCGCGATCCGGCAGGGACCGTGGAAGCTGGAACTGTGCTCCGGCTCCGGCGGCTGGAGCGCCCCGCGCCCCGGCAGTCCCGCCGAACGCGGGCTGCCGCCGGTGCAGCTGTACAACCTGGAAACCGACGTCGGCGAAACGGCCAACGTCCAGGACCAGCACCCGGAAATCGTCCAACGTCTGACGGCGCTGTTGGAAAAGTACGTGGCCGAAGGCCGCAGCACGCCGGGTGCCAAACAGGCCAACACCACGCCGGTGGAGATCCGCAAAGCGAGCGGTCCGGGAAAGGTAAAGCCTAAGGCAAGAAGCAAGGCGAAGTGAGGGGCGGCAAGACTGACGTTGGGTGAACGTAGAGGTTGACGGCGATCAGATGTCGTTCTCAGGGCTGCCGGACGGGAGCATCCGGCTTTGGGCGACATCCCTTAATCTGCAGGAACAAGGGGTTGCTCCTAAGTCCCAGTCAACTGCGACTCGGGCAGAAGAGCCGCGGGGGCCGCGACGGATTGGTCTTCTGGCCCTTTGGAACACGGTGCCAACTGCCGATTGACACGACACGGCGGTCAACGACAATAGAGCCTGACAAACCTGCAAGCGAGGTGCCGCGACACGCGCCTGTGTCGAGGGCGACCCGTGTTGGGGCTGGGACGATCCTGGCCCCTGCCCGCCGAACGGATCTTACCTGCTGGGAGACTCGCCATGAGTCTGTGGGATCGCGATTCTGTGTCACAAGCCGCGTGGGCGTTGACCGCCCTGTTGCCGCTGGGCGCCGCCTTGGCCGGCTGCCACGCGAATGCCGCGCCGGAGGCGGCAAATCCGGTGCAGCCAACGGCCGCGCCGGCGCAGGTCGACGTCGTCACCGCCGAGATGCGGCCGTGGCCGGGCGTGGTTCGCGTGCAGGGCAGCTTGCTGGCGGACGAGCATGCGGTGGTGGGGACCAAGGTGGCCGGTCGCGTGCAACAGGTCCACGTCGATTTGGGCTCGCGCGTCGCCGCGGGCGATCTGCTGGCCACGCTGGAACCGGAAGACTTCGATCTCCACGTGCGGCAGGCGGAATCGCAACTGGAGCAGGCGCGCGTCAAGTTGGGACTGAAGCCGGAGGAAGACGAGGAGCAGTTGGACCGCAAACAGATCCCCGACGTCGAGCGGGAAGAGGCGCTGTTGAACCAGGCCCGGGCCAACCTGAAGCGGGCCGAATCGCTAACGCCCAACAATGTAATTACGGCGGAAGAGTTGGACCAATACCGGGCCGAATTGCAGGTGGCGGAGGCCCGCTACCGCTTGGCGCTGAACGTCGTCGAGGAGCAGATCGCCTTGATCGGCGTCCGCCGGGCGGAGTTGGCGCTGGCCAAGCAAGCCCGCGTGGACGCCGAACTGCACGCGCCGTTCGCCGGCAGCGTGCAGCAGCGCCATGTCGCCCCCGGCACCTACGTGCAAGTCGGCGAACCGATCGTCTCGCTGGTGCGTACCGACCCCTTGCGGTTTCGTGCGGGGATTCCAGAGCGGCAGGCGGCACGGCTGCGGGAAGGGCAACCGGCCGTGATTCACCTCGAGGGCCTGGAGACGCCCCTGGAAGGCGCCGTGTCGCGGATCAGCCCGGCGCTGGACTTGTCGAACCGCTCGCTGTGCGTGGAAATCGACGTGTCCAACCCCGGCGCCCGGTTGCACGTGGGGCTGTTCGCCGAGGCGGAGATCGTCGTCGCGCCGGACGCCCAGGCGGTTTCCATCCCCAGCAGTGCCGTGCGGGATTTCGCCGGCGTGGAGAAAGTCTGGTTGGTCGAAAAAGGACACGTGTCCGAGCGTGTGGTGACGACGGGCCGCCGCGGCGGCGATTGGGTGGAAGTGCTGTCGGGGCTGGCCGCCGGCGATGTCGTGGTCCGCCAGCCCCAGGACGGGCCCGTCGTGGTGGGACAGCCCAACGCCGTCGCGGCGGCGGAGACGGCAGCAAGCGACAGGGAGCAAGCATCGGCGAAGGAGTAACTGACGCATTTTGGAGCACCGTGCGGTGCCCCAAACTACGTACTGAACTTTGTCCTGAACTGATTGGCACTCGATCTCGCTGTAGTTCAGGACAAAGTTCAAGAAGTAGTTCGGTAAAGGTGTCAGCACGGCGAACGGAGGATGGCAACGTGCAATGGCTGGCTGAAATCTGTATCCGCCGTCCGGTGTTTGCCGTGATGCTGATCCTGGCACTGGTCGTGGCCGGGATGGCTTCCTACCTGAGGCTGGGCGTGGACCGCTTTCCCCAGATGGACATGCCGACGGTCTATGTCTCCACGATGTATCCGAATGCCGCGGCCGAAGAAGTCGAATCGGAAGTCACGCAGCTCATGGAGGACTCGGTCGCCACGGTGGCCGGGATCGAGGAATTGCGGTCGCTCAGCCGCGAAGGTTATTCGCTGCTGATCATCACCTTTCAGGTCGATCGCGACATCGACTCCGCCACCCAGGACGTGCGCGACGCCGTCAACAGCGTGCTGAACCGGCTGCCGGAAAACGTCTACCCGCCCGTCGTCCGCAAGCAGGACCTGGAAGCGTCCCCGATCATGACGCTGGCCCTGTCCGGCAACCGGCAGCCGCGCGAGCTGTACGTGTTGGCGGACCGCTACGTCAAGGACATGATCGAGTCGGCGCCCGGCGTCGGCCAGGTCAGCATCTCCGGAGCCCAGGACCGGGCGGTGCAGATCAACGTCGAGGCCAAGCGGCTGGCGGCGTACCGGCTGTCCATCCTCCAGGTCCGCGATGCCCTGGTGCGCCAGAACGCCGACATCCCCGGCGGCCGCGTCGACGCCGGCGCTCACGAACTTGCCTTGCGGACGCTGGGCCGCTTTCACGAGCCGCGCGATTTCCTGGAGATGGTCGTCGCCACGCCGGGCGGCATCCCGGTTCGGCTGCGCGATTTGGGCCAAGCCGTCGACGCGACCAAGGAGCCGCGCACCCTGGCCCGGCTGGACGGCCGCCCGGCCGTCGTGCTGACGGTGCAACGGCAGTCCGGCGAGAACACGGTGGAGGTGATCGAGGCGGTCAAACAGCGGCTGCAGCGAACCGCGCAGATCCTGCCGCCGGACGTCCACGTCGAGGTGATCCAGGACCAGTCGCGGTACATCCTGGCCGCCATGCACGAGATCCAGAAGCACCTGATCGTGGGCAGCCTGCTGGCGACGCTGGTGGTGCTGATCTTCATGCGCTCCTGGCGATCTACGGTCATCGCCGCCGTGGCGATTCCCACGTCCTTGATCGCGACCTTCGCCATGATGCGGGCCCTCGATTTCACGCTCAACAACATGACCATGCTGGCCATGGTGCTGATGGTCGGCATTGTGATCGACGATGCCATCGTGGTCTTGGAGAACGTCTTTCACTGCATCGAAGAAAAGGGCATGCCGCCCGTGCAAGCGGCGGTGGTGGGCACGAAAGAGATCGGCCTGGCCGTGCTCGTGACGACCCTGTCGCTGGTGATCGTGTTCCTGCCGTTGGCCTTTTTGTCCAGTATCGCCGGCCGGATGCTGTTCCAGTTCGGCATGACCGCCACGGTCTCGATCCTGGTTTCGCTGCTGGTCAGCTTCACGCTCACGCCGATGATGTGCTCGCGGCTGCTGCGGCCGTTGAAGCTCACGGAGGGCGGGCCGGCCTCGCGGCGTGGCTTCTATCACTGGATCGAGGTGGGCTATCTGGCCGTGTTGCGTTGGAGTCTCCGCTGGCGTTGGGCCGTGCTGCTGCTGTCGCTGGCGGTGATCGCCGCCAACTGGCCGCTGTACAAGATGGTCAAACAGGACTACATCCCCACGAATGTGGACGAATCGGAGTTCGAGGTCGAAGTCGTGGCCCGCGAAGGGACCTCGTTGCGTTCGATGGAGCAGCTGGTGCGGTCCTTCGAGACCGAGCTGCGCCAACTGCCCGGAGTCAAGCTGGTGCTGGTCAACCTCGGTTCCGGCGGCTTGCCGCGGGTGAATGCCTCGGTGACGTATGTACGTCTGCAGGACCTGGAAGAACGGGTCTTCTCTTGGGGCCGGTTGTGGCGCGAGACGTTGGCGGGCGAGCCGGGAAAGGCTTTCGAGGGAGACTTCACCCAGCGGCAGAAAATGCAGGAGATCCGCGAAATCCTGACCAGGTACCGCCGCCAGTACCCGGAACTGGACCTGGACTGCGCAGTACGCAACCTGACGTCGATTCGCCACGGGGCCCCGGTCGATATCGACTTCTCGATTACCGGGCCCAATCTGGACGAACTGGCGGACTTCAGCCTGCGGCTGCGCGCCCGGATGCGAGGCGGCGACGCGCCGGCGGGCATTCCCGGCGTCGTGGATGGCTACACCACGCTCAAGGCCAAACCCGAGTTGCACGTCGAGATCGATCGCGAACGGGCCGCTTCGCTGGGCGTGGACGTAGAGGAAATCGCGGACACCTTGCGGATTGCCGTCGGAGGCGACGACCGGGCCAGCCGCTGGCAAGACCCGGTCTGGGGCGACGTGTACGACGTGGAACTGCGCCTGGTGGGCGTCGATCGGGGCAGCTCGGAGGCTATCTCCCAACTGTATGTCCGCACCAAGCCCGCCGCGCCGGCAACTTCCACCCAAACGGCGGCCACCAGCGACGGCCAGCGGGAAGCCACGCTGGCGGGCTTGACGCGGCTGGACAACCTGGTCCGCCTGTCGCACGTCAACCGGTTCGCACGCATCGACCGCTTGGACCGCCAACGGATGGTGGCCGTGCGGGCCAACGTCGCCCCCGGTTTCGCCTTGAGCGACCGCATCCAGGCGGTCGAGGAGGCGGCGCGCGAGTTGGGCATGCCGCCGGCCTACGCCACGCGCGTCCTGGGCCGCGGACGCGAACTGGAACGGACGCTGGGTGAGTTCCGCTGGACCTTCATCCTCTCGTTCATCTTCATGTACCTGCTGCTGGCGGCGCAGTTCGAGCACATCGTCCACCCGCTGACGATCCTGTTCTCGCTGCCGCTGGCCGTGCCCTTCGGGCTAGTCAGCCTGTGGCTCGGCGACGAATCGCTGAACGTCTACTCGGCCCTGGGCATCCTGGTCTTGTTCGGCGTGGTGAAGAAGGCCTCGATTCTGCAAGTGGACCACATGAACCAACTGCGCGCCGGCGGCTTGGAGCGGCATGCGGCCATCATGCGCGGCAACCGCGACCGCTTGCGGCCGATCCTGATGACGACCATCGCCTTCGTCGCCGGCATGATGCCCCTGCTGCTGGGCACCGGTCCAGGCGCGGAGGAGCGCCGCTCGATCGCCGTCCTGGCCGTCGGCGGCCAGACATTGTCGCTGCTGCTGACGCTCGTCGCCGTGCCCGTCGTCTATTCCTTCCTGGACGACCTGGCCGCGTACTTCCGCCGCGGGCGGACTGGGCCGTCCGAGCCGAGTCCGCAATGATGCAAAGTAGGCCGGAACAAGTCCACGTCACTGGTCACTGGTCACTGGTCACTGGTCACTGGTCAGTTGTCATTTGTCAGTGGTTCGTCGGCGGCGGACAGTTGGGCGAACCAGGCGTCTAACTCGTGTTCGAAACGCTCCAGGCGATGGCGGCGCGGGATGCGGGCTTGCGCCGCT
>CAYPGE010000095.1:0-23618 GCA_964409865.1 uncultured Pirellulaceae bacterium | reverse complement strand
GGTTTCGCTTCAGGGAGGAGGCGTCGCGTGTCACGGGCGGGTTCGTCGTACGAGAGCAAGCATGAGCGTCGTCGGCTTTCCGACCGGCCGCACTCAGCGGGAGAGGGAATGAGCCGACGGCTGCTGCAGCTTGTCGATGCGGGGCTGATAGGCGTGATCTTTGTCGCACCGCTGCTGATGGGCGGGCGGGGCGACATTGGCCGTCTGGTGTACGTGTCGCTGGTGTGCTTCGCGGCGGTCTGTTGGCTGGGGCGGCAATGCCTGCTAGCGGATGCGCGTTGGCGTTGGTCCGGTCTGGAGTGGGTTCTGATCGGCGGCGTGTTGCTGGTCGTGTTGCAGTTGACGCCGCAAACGCGTGCACTGCTTCCGCTGTGGTCACCGCAGGCCGCGGCGGAGCCGCCGTTGGGGGTCTGGAATCAACTGACGTTGTCGCCCGAGGCCACGCGCGGTGGCTTGATCACGTTTGTGGCCCACGGGCTGCTGTTCCTGGTGCTGGTCCAGCGGATTCGAGACGTGCAGGATGTCAAGCGATTGGTGCGATGGTTGGCGTTGGCGGCCGTCGGGATGGCTATCTTGGGGCTGGCGCAGCTGCTGTTCGGAAACGGCAAGTTCCTGTGGATTTACGAGCATCCCTCCCGCGACACGTATCGGGTGGTCAAGGGTACGTTTCAGAACCAGAACCACTTTGCCCATTTTCTTGCACTGGGAATCGGTCCGCTCCTGTGGTGGCTGCACTGCCTGTGGACCGCCGCCCCGAGAGCTTCCTTCCGTGCGGGCGGCTCGTCAGGTCGCCGAGAGATCCCCAAGCATGCCCTGACGATTGGTCTGGGACTGGTCGCCTTTGCCGGTCTGCTCACGTTTTCGCGGGGTGGCGTCATCGCGATGTTTGCGGCGACCGCGATCAGCCTGGGATTGCTGATTTGGCGGGGCATGTTAGGGAAGAAGTCGCTGGTGGCCATCGGCGGACTTGCGGTCGTCACGGGCGGGGCACTGATGATTTACGGCTACGAGCCGCTGGCGGCCCGACTCAGCACGTTGCGGGATTCCCGCTCGCTGGACGAATTGTCCCAAGCCCGCCGGGCACTCTGGGCCGCACACTTGAGAGTGATCCCCCAGTTCGCCTTGAGTGGCACTGGCGTCGGCAGTCATCCGTACATCTACCCGACGTACATGGAAGAGGATTTCGACGTCGAGTTTACGCATGGCGAGAACGGCTATCTGCACTTGATGGTGGAGACGGGCATTTCGGGGTTGGTCCTGTTGCTGGCTGCGGCGGCGACGATTCTGTTCTGGTGCGGCCGCCTCGTGCGGTGTACCGGCGAGTCCGAGTTCCTTGCCTTGGCAGCGGCGTTGCTGCCCGGTTTGGCGGCCAGTCTGCTGCACTCGCTGGGCGACTTCGTGTGGTACATTCCAGCATGTCTCTCCTTGACCATCGTGTTGGCAGCCTGCGTCTGCAGGCTGTATCAGCTGAATGCAAGCGGCACGGACGGCGAGCGTTTGAGCCCTCGAATCGTATGGCGGCATCGGCTGCGGCGATGGTTCCTGGACGGAGGTGAAATTGCGGTCCCGCGTGGGGCCTGGGTTGTCGCCAGCGCAGGCCTGATCGGTTTGGCCATCTCGCTGATCGCCGGTCGCCTGCCGTCGGCCCTGGCAGCTCCTCATTGGGAAGCCTATTTCAAACTCGCCCGCGCGGCGAAGCACGCCACTGCGGAGGCGACTCCGGCGGAGCTTGCCGAGCAGTCTGCCGCGATGGCAGGGCACTTGGCGGAAACGTTGCGCCGTGCCCCCTACCACCCTCGCGCCAACCTGCGGATGGCCGCCATGTGCCTGAGCCAGTTCGATGTCCGGCAGCAGCACAGTGAAAACCCCATGCCCCTGAGCCAAATCCGCGATGCGGCGCTGGCCTCGCAGTTCCCCACGCGTGAAGCTCAGGACCAGTGGCTGGCGGCTGCGACGGGCGAGAACCGCCGCCTGTTGGACTCGGCTTTGCGGCACGCCCAGGCCGCGCTGCGACTGTGTCCGCTGCAAGGCGAAGGTTACGTGTACCTGGCCGAATTGGCTTTCCTGACCAGCGCGTCGCCACAACTCAAGCACGCGTTCGTCGATCAGGCCCTGCGGGTACGTCCTTACAGCGGCGTCGTGTTGCTGGCCGCGGGCGGAGAGGCCGCCCTGGTCGAAGACCACGAACGCGCCTTGCGGTACTGGAAACAGGCATTTCACTTGGATCGGGAGCAGCAGACGCGGATCATCGAAATGTTGGCGTTCCAGACGCCGGCCGACGTATTCCTGGAGCACTTCCGTCCGGACCGCGAGGGGCTGGGCAGACTGTATCGCTTCTACCGCGCCCGCGCCCTGCCGGATCCGGCGAAGTACGTCGGCACGCGATACGTCGCGGAACTGGAGAGCGAGGCGCAGCACCGGGACGGAGCGACGGCCGCTGCGTTGTGGGATTCCGCCGGCGAGGTGTACGGCCATCTGGGCGATACCCGCAAGGTGGCAGAGTGCGCCCAGCAGGCGGTCTTCCATACGCCGGACGATTTTGCCCGGCGTCGCCGTCTGGCTGGGGCCCTATTGAACAACCACCAGTACGACGAGGCGATCCAGCAACTGCAGTGGTGCCTTGCCCGCCGTCCGGATGACGCGGGACTCCGGCAGGATCTGGAACGAGTCAACCGCCATCGGCTTGCATCCCGGACCGTCGGGCCGTCGTCCGAAAACCGTCTTCCCGCCGCCCCCGCGGACGGACAGGAGTACTCGCCCTACAAGCAATCATCCCATCGGTAGTCGATTTCCGGCAGGTTGCCTCAGCGCACGCCAGTAGGAACGATCATGTTCAATTTCCCAGCCATCACCAAGTCATCCCAAAAAGCAGCGTTGCGGGCGGCTGCCTCGTGGCCGTTATTCGCCCTGATCTACTTCAGCGCTTATTGGCTCCGGTTCGAGGGCGATTTGTCCGGACCGGGGTTGAGGATTTTTCTTTCCACCTTCGCTTGGGTGTGCTGCGTCAAGGTCGCCGCATTCGCCTATTTCCGGGTCTATCAAGGCTGGGGCCGTTATGTCACTTTCCACGATCTGACGCTGTTGCTCAAGGCCGCCAGCGCCGGCGCACTTGCCACCCTGCTGATCGACTTCCTGCTTTTCCCCGGCGTGTCCACGCCGCGGAGCGTGTTCCTCATGGATTGGGGCTTGACGATCGTCGTCATCGGCGGCATGCGCTCGTTGGCGCGGTTGCTGGCGGAGCGTGAATTATCGGACTGGTTTACTCAGGGGCAGACGCCTGCCCTGATTGTCGGAGCCAACGATTCGGGCGAAGCCCTGTTGCGCGCCATCCGGCGGAATCCCCGACTGAACTACCGGGTGGTGGGGTTCATCGCCGAGGACCGCCAAGCCGTCGACACGAACATCGGGGGCGTACCGGTGATCGGACACCTGAGCGAAACGTGCGAACTGGCTGAGAAACACCACGTTTCGGACGTGTTCATCACGGCCGGCGAGTTCGCAGGCCAGCAGGTTCGCCAGCTGGTCGATATGACGCGCGAGGCTCAGATCAACGTGAGGGTCTTGCCGAGCTACGAGCAATTGCTGAGTGGCACCGTCGATCTGCGTCCGCGGGAGGTCTCGATCGAGGATTTGCTCCGCCGCGAGCCGGTCCGGTTGAACATGGCGGAGTTGCACCGCTGGATCGACGATCGCGTGCTGTTGGTCACGGGCAGTGCCGGGAGCATCGGCTCGGAGATCTGCCGGCAGTTGCTGCAGTTTTCGCCCCAGTGCCTGGTCCTGGTCGACCGTTCGGAGAATGGCCAGTTCTTCCTGGAACGAGAGTTGCGGCGTCTGGCCCCCGACGTCGACATTCGGATTTGCATTGGGGACGTGACGGACACGGCGCGGATGCAGTCTCTGTTTCAGTGGTACCGTCCGGACATCGTCTTTCACGCCGCCGCGTACAAACACGTACCGCTGATGGAAGCCCATCCGGGCGAAGCGGTCAAGAACATCGTTTTGGCGACGCGAAACCTGGCCGACCTGGCCGACGCTTGCGGCGTTGCGTCCTTTGTCATGATCTCGACCGACAAGGCGGTCAACCCGACCAGTGTGATGGGCGTCTGCAAACGAGTGGCCGAGTTGTACGTGCAGGCGAAGGCGATTGAGTCCCCGTGCCAATTCGTCACGGTCCGCTTCGGCAACGTCCTGGATTCGGCAGGCAGCGTGGTCCCCATCTTTCGGCAACAGATCGCGGCGGGCGGCCCGGTGACGGTCACGCATCCTGATATGGTGCGCTATTTCATGACTATTCCCGAAGCCTCGCAACTGGTGATCCAGGCTGGCGCGATGGGCCGCGGCGGCGAGATCTTCGTGCTGGACATGGGCGAGCCGGTCAAGATCGTCGATTTGGCCAAGGACATGATCCGGTTGTCCGGTTTGGAGCTGGGGAAAGACATCGACATCCAGTTTGTCGGCCAGCGTCCTGGCGAGAAGCTATTCGAAGAGTTGCTCTGTGAGGGGGAATGCCATCTGAAGACGTCGCATCCCAAGATCATGGCCGCCGAGTCGAACCCGACGAATCTCCCGACCATCATGGTCCACCTCCGGCGTTTGGCCGCCGTTTGTGACTCCTCGCGAGAAGAGATTCTCCCTGTGCTGCACGGTATCGTTCCGCAGTTCGCCAGGCCGAGTCGCGTGTATGCGAAACGCTTGGCCGCATAAGGCGGCCGGGATGCTGCCTGCCCCACGGTCCCACGCGCGGTGGAATTGACCTTTGCCCATCGCTGCTTTCTTGTTATGTTCTCGCCACGAATTCTTCGATTACGGCAGCTAGCGAATTGCCGCCATGGAGGCGACTTGTCATGTTCGCCAATAAGGTACTGTTGATCACCGGCGGGACAGGGACTTTCGGCAACGCCGTCCTGCGGCGCTTTCTGCACACGGAAATCCGCGAAATCCGTGTCTTCTCGCGTGACGAGAAGAAACAGGAAGACATGCGGTTGAATTACCATGACAGCAAGCTGAAGTTCTACCTGGGTGATGTCCGGAACGCCGCCTCGCTCCACGACGCGATGGCGGGCGTGGACTTCGTCTTCCACGCCGCCGCCTTGAAGCAAGTTCCCTCCTGCGAGTTCTATCCGCTCGAGGCGCTGAACACGAATGCGCTGGGTACGGAAAACGTGCTGAACGCGGCCGTCGCGAACGCTGTGGCCCGCGTCATCGTCCTCTCCACGGACAAGGCCGTCTATCCGGTGAACGCCATGGGCATCTCCAAGGCCATGATGGAACGGCTGATGGTCGCCAAGGCGCGGATTGCCGTCGAACGCGGCACCATTCTCTGCGGAACCCGGTACGGGAACGTGATGGCCTCGCGCGGGTCCGTGATTCCGCTGTTCATCCGGCAGATCCTGGATGGCCAACCCCTGACGGTGACCGATCCCCACATGACGCGGTTCATGATGTCCATCGACGACGCGGTCAATCTGGTGCTGCACGCCTTTGAGCACGGAAACGCGGGGGACATCTTCGTTCAGAAGGCCCCCGTGGTCACGATCGGCACGCTGGCCAAGGCGATTCGCAGGGTCTTTCAGGCCGTCAATCCCATCCAGGTGATCGGCACCCGCCACGGCGAAAAACTCTACGAGACGTTGTTGACCAGAGAAGAACGAGCCAAGGCGGAGGACCAGGGGGATTACTTCCGCGTCCCCGCCGACAACCGGGACCTGAACTACGCCCCGTACTTTACGGAGGGAGAGGTCTCCGTTTCCGGCGTCGAGGACTACAACTCCCACAACGTGCCGAGACTGACGGTCGCAGAAATGTGCCAGCGGCTTCTGGCGTTGGACTGCGTGCAGGAAGCTCTCCAGGGTCGAAGCTATCAGCGGCTCGCCGCTTAGGTGCAGCGTGCCGTTCCTTCAAGGAGTTCCGCCGTGTTGAACGTGCTGGTGACCGGCGCAGCTGGCTTCATGGGAAGAAACCTGATGGAGGCCCTGCACCGCCAGGAAGGCATCGTCCTTTCCGCCTGGGACCTCGATAGCACCCCGTCGGAGGTCGAGCATTCTTTGCGTCATGCGGATTTGATCTTTCATCTGGCGGGAGTCAACCGGCCCAGGGACGCGGCCGAGTTCGCGGCCGGAAATGCGGGATTCACCGCGTCCCTGTGCGACCGCCTGCGCGGCCTGGGACGGCGTCCCAAGATCGTCTTCACTTCCTCCATCCAGGCTTGCCTGGAAAACCCCTACGGCGAAAGCAAACGGCAAGCCGAGTCGCGGTTGCGGGAGTATGCCACGGCCAGCGCCGCAGAAGTCGCAATCTATCGTCTGCCGAACGTGTTTGGAAAATGGTGCCGCCCCAACTACAACTCGGTGGTCGCCACGTTCTGCCACCACATCGCCCGGAGTCTGCCGATTCAGATCACGGACCCCGATCGCCTGCTGGAGTTGGTCTACATCGATGATCTCGTGGCGTGCTTCTTGGGCGAATTGACCGCCGGAGCCGGCGGCGCTTCCTACCAGCAAGTCCCCGTGTCGCACCAGATCACGCTGGGGCAACTGGCTGACCAATTGCGGTCGTTTCAGATCAGCCGTACTTCCTTGGTCATGCCGGACCTTGCCGAGCCCTTGGCCCGCAAGCTGTACGCCACGTACCTGTCCTACCTTCCGGAGGATGGTTTCTCCTATCCGCTGTTGCAGCGCCGGGATGAGCGGGGAGTTTTGGCCGAATTCATCAAGTCTCCCCATTTCGGCCAGATCTTCGTGTCACGGACCAGGCCAGGAATCACGCGCGGTCATCATTACCACCATACCAAGGTCGAGAAGTTCCTGGTGTTGGACGGTGAGGCCGTGATCCGGTTTCGCCACATCGAAAGCGAGCAGATCCTGGAGTACCGAGTGACGGGGCGGGACTTGATCGTCGTCGACGTCCCGCCGGGATACACCCACTCGATCGAAAACGTCGGTCCGCGAGAAATGACCGTGCTGTTCTGGGCGAGCGAGATCTTCGACTCGCAGCGTGCGGACACGCACTACAAGAAGGTGGCTTGATGATGCGAGCGGCGGCGAAGGTCATGACGATTTTGGGCACTCGGCCGGAAATCATCCGCTTGTCTCGCGTGATCGCCGCGCTGGATCGAGAAATGAACCATCTTCTGGTCCACACGGGCCAGAATTCTGATTACGAACTGAACGAGATTTTTTTCCGCGATCTGCAAGTCCGGCAGCCCGATTACTTCCTGCAAATCGGTCACGTCTCGTTGGGACAGTTCCTGGGACAAGTCTTGATTCGATGTGAAGAGCTGTTGCTGAAAGAACGGCCGGATGCCGTGTTGATCCTGGGGGATACCAACAGTGCCATCAGCGCCGTGATGGCGCGGCGATTGAAGATCCCCGTCTACCACATGGAGGCCGGCAACCGCTGCTTCGACCTCAACGTCCCGGAGGAGTTGAATCGGCGGATCGTCGATCACACCAGCGACTTCAATCTGGTGTACACCGAACACGCGCGCCGCAATCTCCTCTCCGAGGGCATCCACCCGCGCCGGATCTACTTGACCGGCTCCCCGATGCGCGAGGTTCTGGATTACAACCGGGAGGCGATCGAGGCCTCGGACGTGCTGGCCCGCTTGGGACTTCAGGCCGGCGAGTACTTTCTGGTCAGCATGCACCGGGCGGAAAACGTCGATCTTCCGCGTCATCTGCAGGCGCTGCTGGCCGCGTTGAACCGCCTTTGCCGGCAGTATGACCTGCCCGTCATCGTGTCCACGCATCCCCGCACGCGGGAACGTCTCAGCCGGCTTCCGGAGCAGCACCTGCACCCCCAGATCCGCTTTCTGAAGCCCTTCGGCTATCACGATTATGTCCACCTGCAGCGGCAGGCTCGCTGCACGCTGTCCGACAGCGGAACGATCAGCGAGGAGAGCGCCATCCTGGGATTTCCCGCCGTCACGTTTCGCAACGCCACGGAGCGGCCGGAAGCGTTGGATTCGGGCCATATCGTGCTGACGGGCCTCGATGAAGACGTGATCCTGGATGCCGTGCGATTGGTGATTGCCAACCGGGAAGCGGCCGGGCAGCACCCGATTCCAGCCGAATACACGATCGCCAATACCTCGTTCCGCGTGGTGAGGTTGATCCTGGGAACGGCCAGGCTCAGCCACCTCTGGGACGGCATTGTAACAGCTTGAGCGGAGGCCCTGCCGGCGGGAGAGGCCAGGGCAACTTGCGGTACACAGAGCGGCGAGAACATGCGACATGAACAGGAGCCTGGTGTGAACGATCTTCAAAGACTTTCCGCACACGGGCCGGCAAGTGCGGCAGGCAGTGCCGGGGGGGCGACCGCGGCCTTCGAGCCCTGGCCGGTGTTTGATGAGGAAATGGTCGAAGCCACGGCGAACGTGCTTCGCTCCGGCAAGGTGAACTACTGGACGGGTGACCAAGGGCGTCTGTTTGAACAAGAGTTCGCTGCTCACGCCGGCTGCCGTCACGCGGTGGCCGTGGCGAACGGGACGGTCGCGCTGGAACTGGCGCTGCACGGCTTGGGGATCGGTCCGGGAGACGAGGTGATCGTGCCCAGCCGGACGTTCATTGCCTCGGCCAGTGCGGTGGTCGCGCGGGGCGCCCGCCCTGTGATCGTGGACGTGGATCCCGACAGCCAGACGCTGACTGCGGAAACCATCTCGGCCGGGTTGACACCGCGCACCAGGGCGATCGTCGCGGTTCATCTGGCCGGATGGCCGTGCGATATGGATCCCATCCTCGAACTTGCGGAAGAGCACAAACTCCAGGTGATCGAAGACTGTGCCCAGGCCCATGGAGCCTGTTACAAGGGGAGACCCGTGGGATCGCTCGGACAGGCTGCCGCCTTCTCCTTTTGTCAGGACAAAATCCTCAGCCTCGGCGGAGAAGGCGGCATGGTGGTGACAAACAATTCGGACGTGTGGGACCGCGCTTGGCGATACAAGGACCACGGAAAACGCCCGGATGTCTTCTACCGGCGAACGAATTCCTCCGTCTTTCAATGGGTCCACGAGGGCTTTGGGTCGAATTTCCGCATGACCGAAATGCAGGCGGCGATCGGCAGGATTGCCCTCCGCCGCTTGCCATCCTGGTCCGCGGCGCGCCGGCGGCATGCCGAGCAGCTAGCCGCGTGCTGTCAGGAGCAACCGGGACTGCGGACGCCGCTGCTGCCCTTAGGATGCCAGCACGCCTGGTACAAGTTCTACACGTTTGTGCGCCCGGAGAGTCTGCGCAAGGGCTGGGACCGGGACCGCATCCTGGAAGAGATCCGGGCGCGGGCCGTGCCATGTTTCAGCGGCAGTTGCAGCGAGATTTACCTTGAAAACGCCTTTCCGGCAGACTGGCGGCCCGGGCATCGGCTGCCGGTGGCCAAGATGCTGGGTGAGACGAGCTTGATGTTCCTCGTACATCCCACGTTGTCGCAACCGAGCATCCAGCGTACCTGCGATGCGATCGAGCAGGTCATGATGGTGGCCATGCTTCCCGCGGCCACGGAGCGGCTTACACGATCCGCAGCCTGAACGGCTGCTTCTGAGAAGGAACTTCGCGTGGCACTGTCTGTCCTGATCATCCCGGAATTCGCAGCCGACCTGGCCGCTCGGCTGGCCGGCTTCGCCGCTCAAGTCGTGCTGCCCTCACGGAGCCCGTTTGCCGTCGAGCGGCGGGTCCGCGGGCTGCTTTGGTCGTTCCGTTTGCGTGCGTCCCGCTTGCGCATCGACCGCAGCGTGCAGGTCGAGTATCCCCGATCCATCAGGCTCGGCCGCAATGTCACCGTGTATGCGGGATGTCAACTGGTCGGCGGACCGGATGCCGAGATCCGCATTGGGGATGACACCCATCTTGGACGCGGCACGGTCATCTCCGGGCTGGGCGGCGTGGAAATCGGCAGGGGCTGTGCGGTCTCCAGCCACGTGAGCATCTACAGCCAATCCAATCAATACCGCGTCGCCCCCCAGCAGCCCATCCTGGCCAACCCCATTGGTTACGCGAAAGTCACGATCGGCGATGATGTCTGGATCGGAGCGGGTGCAGTGATCCTGCCGGGGGTAACCATCGGAGAACACGCCATCGTCGGCGCCGGGGCGGTGGTTACCAGAGACGTGCCCGAGTGGACCATTGTAGCAGGGGTGCCGGCACGCGCGCTTGGGGACCGGCGCAGCAGACCCGGCACAGCCCCGCGGGGACGGGCGGCATAGCATCACGAGGTGACGGCCGAGACGGCGTGGTCGGGCCGTTGGATGTGAGAAAGGAACGAACGCATGCGAACTCCGGATTTCCTGGTGATCGGGGCGATGAAGTCGGGCACGACCACCCTGTACCATGACCTGGCAACCCAGCCGAACGTTTTTCTCCCGGAGAAGGAACAGGACTTCTTCTCGCAAGACCAGGCGTTTGCCGCGTCAGCCAGGCGCCGATACGAGCGCGCTTATCGGGCGGCGCGGCCGCATCAGGTGTGTGGCGACATCTCGACGACCTACGCCATGCTGCCCGATCTCCCGGACGTTCCGGCGCGAGTCCATGCCATCCTCGGTCGCGACGTCAAGATCGTCTACTTGATGCGCGAACCCGTCAGCCGCATGATCAGCCATCATCGTCACATGAGCTGCTGGCATGGCGAAGGCAAGATGACGGGCAGCATCGACGAATGCGTTGACCGCTATCCCTCCCTCGTCAATTACAGCCGTTACGCGATGCAGATCCGGCCGTGGCTGGAAGTCTTCGGTCGAGAAGCGATTCTGCTGATCCGCTTCGAAGACTATGTGCGGCAGCGTGCCGCGACGCTTCTCCGTTTGTCCCATTTTCTCGGTGTCCGGTGCTTTTCGGACTTGATCGTTCCGGAAGTCGCCTACAACCAGAGTGAAGGCAAGCCGGTCTTTACGAGTTTCTGGGCAAAGACCCATGAGACCAGCCTGTATCGCCGGGCCTTACGGCCCCTGTTGCCCGCCGGGCTCCGCAGCTGGCTGGGCAGTGTCTTGCTGCCGTCCGCCCCGCCGGCCCCGCCGCCGCCCTCGGCCACCACGGTGGAACGGCTCCTGGACGTATTTCAGGCCGATTCAGAAGAGTTGCGGAGCCTGTTCGGCGCAGGTACACCCAGCTGGGATTTTGCTGCGGTGCGGCACAAGTTCGCCGTCTCGAAACGGGCGGCGGCAGCTTGATCGAGGCCCTCCGCCGACCTCTGGGGAGAAAAGGAAAGGACGCCATGCAACTTCCGGGGCTGCCGCTCTCCCGCACCTCGACGCGCCTGGTTTCCAACTACTTGCGGATGGGCGGCTCGTTCGTCCTCAGCGTGGTCGTTGTCAGGCTGTTGCTGGAGTTCGGCAGTGATGTCTATGCCACCGTGGCGCTGCTGGGCGCCGGGACGGGCATCAGTGCGATGATCGAGGAGTGTGTCCAGGCCAGCCTCACCCCGTCCTTGGCATTGGCCTACCACCGTGGAGACCGGCGCCAGTTTCTGCAGACCTACTCCGCGGCCGCCGTCGTCTGCCTGGCGGGCAGCCTGCTCAGCCTCGCGGCCTTTCTCGTCTTGTTCTGCGGTCTGTCCGCGCTCCAGATTCCAGATCACCTTCTCACGGCCTGCCGCTGGTTCGTGGTGGCCAAGGCTGCGCAGACCTGCCTCGTCGTCCTGCTGGCTCCGTCGTTCAGCATGTATCTCGTCACGGAGCGCATCATCGCCTACAATGTCTGGCTGTTTGTCGAACGTCTGATTGACTTCATCATCGCGCTGGCGCTCCTGTTGGGACTCCACGACGTCGGACCGGCGACGGCGGTTATGGTTTTCGGCCTGGCCACGTCGACACTGCGGATTGGCTCCGTGGTTCTGGCGGCGTGGGTGATTTCGGTGGGCGAGCCGGCGTGTCGCCTGCGATTCGAAAACCTGTCCTGGGCTGCAACCCGCCAACTGCTCGCAGCGATCTGGGGGAATTCCGCCGTGGTGTTGGCCATGGCCTTGTACGTCCGCCTGGACATGATCTTGTTGAACCTGGCTTACGGTTTGTCCGCCAACCTCGTGTTCAGCCTGGCGGCGCAGTTGACGGCTTACCTGCGGATGCTCACCACGGGCATCACGACGGGCCTGGATGTGATCGCCGCGCGGGCGCTGGTAGCGAAGTCCGACGATCGCTCGACGTTCCGCGATTTGGTGTCCCAGTCGACCCGGCTGCACGGCTTGATCGTTCTGCCCAGCGCCTGGTTGCTGTTTTTGCTCGCGGACCCGCTGGTGCGGATGTGGGTCGGCTCGCGGCTGGACGCACACCCGCTGGCGCTTCCCCAGGTGGTGCTGCTGGTGCGGATTCTCGTCATGGGGGTAGCGGCGCGCAGCTTGTCCGAGGGTTGGATGCGAATTCTCGCCGGACGCGGCGAGGTCAACCGGTACTCGTTTCTTCTCGTGTTGGGGGCCGCGTTCAATCCCCTGCTCGTCGCGCCGCTGCTCTGGTTTCTCCCGGAACAGCAGGGCCTGATCGCCGCGGGACTGGTGCTGTCCTTGCTTCAACTGGTTGTGCATCAATGGGGGATCCCTTTTGCCATGGCCAACTCGGTCGGCATCGCCCGGCGCGATCTGTGGCGCCCGCTCCTCAGGCCGCTTCTGGTGACCTTGGCTCCGCTGCCACTGCTAGCATCAGCAGTCCTTGGCGATCGACATGATGTCCGCACGCTCGCGGCAGCAGTGGGCCTGTATCTGCTTGCCTATGCGCTGCTTGCGGGCGTCCTGTTCACTGGATTCCATCGCCGTTTTCACTTCTTCCGCGCCCGTTCTGGTGAGTTTCCCCCCGGCGCTTCTTCGTGAGTGCCGTTCAGGCATCGTTCGACTGCTCTTGGCCCATTGCACTGCTTGTGGTAGCTTCCCACCTCGAACGCGATTTACGAACCCGCCGACGGCGACCGAACTGTCCGCCGGGGCGCATCGCAGTACCGCGCTGCCGAGTTCCGTGCATTCAGCCTAGTGCGGCGTCCAGGCTAAATGTTGGGGTAGCGGAAGTGGCGTAAGCTTCCAGCTTGCGGCGATTGGTTGATGGCAAGCTGGAAGCTTACCCCACTTTTTAGCATGGACGACTCACTAGTCAGGTGGAAACCGTGATTCCGGGGATGAACGCCGCACGTGTCGTCAAAGGCTTCCTTCGGAAGACCGTGCGCCATGGCCTGCTTGACCTGCTGGCCGGCGGCCGGCGTTTGCGCGGCAGGCTGCACGTGTCGGCGGAGACTCCGTTGGTGCAGATTCTCCTGCTGCACGCCCTCCGCGCCGGGGAGGAACCGCATTTTCGCCGCCTCCTCGGCACCCTGGCTGAGCGTTACACGTTCCTGAGTTACAGCGAAGCGGTTCGACGGATCTGCTCCGGTGAAATTGACCGGCCGTATCTCACCCTTTCCTTTGACGATGGCCGGAGCAGTTGCCTGACCGCGGCCGAGATCATGGCGGAATTCGGAGCCTCGGCGTGTTTCTTCGTCTGTCCAACGTTGCTCGCCGAGACGGATCCGGCCAAGATCTCGGACTTTTGCCGCGACAGGCTGCTGATCCCTCCCGACCGATTTCTTGCCTGGAACGACTTGGAGTCCCTCGTCTCGGGCGGCCACGAGATCGGGAGCCACGCTTTGCGACATCTCGTCATGAAGGAACTCTCGTCAGCTCAGCTGCAGGAGGAGTTGGGCGAATCGCGGCGGGCCTTGCGTTCGCACTTGGGACAAGGCAGGCATTTCGCCTGGCCCTATGGACGGTTTCATCATTTCAGTCCTCTGGCGTTCCGCGAGGTGTTTCGAGTTGGATATGAGTCCTGCGCTTCCGCAGAGCGAGGCTGCCATTCCGCTCACGACGGGAACGCCGGCCGGGCCATTTGCCTGCGTCGAGACAATTGTGAGGCCGGCTGGCCCTTGTCGCACACATTGTACTTCCTGTGCCGGAATGCCGACGCCCCGCTGGCCCCGGACGAGTCTTGGCCCGCGGCCCATGATTCATTCATGGAGGGCGGCACGGCGGGGGCACATCCCTGTCTGTCCGTGTCCTGCCCGTCCGGCACTGCTTCTCTTGGGGCCAGGCGAGGAGGGGTTGCCGGATGATCGCCCGTTCTCTGCCGACGAATGCCAAGGTCCTGTTGCTGGGCTGGCTGCTGTTGGTGCTGCTTGTGCTGATTGCCGCGTCCTTGGTATTCCCGGTCGCGATCTATCTGGTGCTCGGGCTGGGAGCGTTGGTGCTCGTCGTCGCCCCCGTCCTTTTCCAGCAGCGTGTGGACTGGTTCTCACCCTGGAGCCTGGTGATTCTCACCGTCTTCCTGGGGTGTACGTGCGAATCCCTCTGCGTCGCCGCGGATTGGCCCAACCCGGACAAGATTTACGCCTTTTTTACGCTGGGCAGGCCGCCGGCCGATTTTCTGCGGCCTGGAGCGGTGATGCTCGCGGGGCTCGGGGCCATGGCGGTCGGCTACTTCGTGGGACGCCGGGCCCCGGACCCTGGACGGAGCGTGAAGCCCTGCACGGCCAATCCCCTGCGTCTGTATTTGCTCCTGTTCTTGATCTTTGTGGCGGCTCTTGTCAGCAGCTACCTGTACATCATCAAGACCGGCGGGCTCAATTCGGGCATCCTGTCGGGAAAACGAACCACCATCTTTGACATCGACATCCAGGGAGACGAGACGTTCAACCAATTTGGGCCTTTGCGACAGATCGCTGAACTCGCTGGCGCCGGCTACTTGCTCTTCTTGGCATATTGCCTCACGCCACCGAGGAAGTTCTCTCCTGCGAAGCTTGTGGTCTTGATCTGCCTGTTTCTTGTGGCGGTGATTGTGCCCTTTTACAGCAGTACGCGGGGCACGATCGTGTGGTTATTCATCAGCACGGCAGCGATCATCTGGTACACCGGAGGACGAGCCGTCAAGCAACGCTTGGCGGTCCTTGGCATAGCGTGCCTGGCGTTGCTGATGTTCATGTCCCTGATTCGGGAAAAGAGAGATGTAGCGTATTCTTTCGACGAGAAAATCGGGCTGAGCGAGTTTGCCGATCATGTGGTCATGACCTCGATCTACGCGGGGTTGTGCAAGACGACGCAAATCATTTACGCCGTCCCGGATCCGTTAGCGTATCAGTATGGAAAGACCATCGCCGTGTGGCTGGCGGCACCGATTCCACGCAGCATTTGGGCGGGAAAGCCACTGATCCAAAGCGGGCCTATTATCGGCGTCTATGTATTTGGGACGCGCGTTTCAGGAATTCCGCCCGGAATGATCGCGGAACTGTATTGGAACTTCAGCCTGCCAGGCGTATTGGCAGGCAGTTGGCTGATGGGCGTCTTGCTCCGTTGGCTGACGCGACGGTACGAGCCCGTGCCGGGCAACGCGTCCCTGGAAGTGCTCGTCTATGTGGCGGGCCCGATGCGGCTGGGGTACGATCTGTTGAGTCACAGTGTCGGCTTTGCCATCTTTTCGATGCTGATCAACATGACGATCGCGCTGACGCTGGTCTTTCTGGTTCGCGATCGGTCGCCGCGCGTCAACCCGATCCGGCTGGTTCATGCCCGCGGCGCCGGCGGCCGTACAGCAACGGTTGGAGCGAGCCAACACGCTTCGCTCGTTTCAGCAGGTGGTCCGCCGAAGCGGGCACAGCGTTTTGATTCTTCGTCCGTCGCCGGCACCGCTCTCCTGTCCCGACGAGGAAACCGATGAAAGTGGCGATTAACGCGATTCCGATCCGGCCGGGGGGCGGCCTGACGGTCGTCCTCGGCCTGCTGCGTGGACTTCACGAGGCCGATCCCCGACTGGATCTCAGCGTGCTGGCCAGTGCGTCCGAAACGCTGCACGCGGTTCGAGAAAGCGGCTGTCCAGCTCGCCTCCTTCCCGTGCTGGACAAGGCCGGCGCGACCAGCGCGTTTGTCTGGCAAAACAGGGCCTTGGGGCGACTGTTGCGCGAACAGCACATGGACGTTCTGTTGACCATCAACCACCACTTGCGCCACATCGCCTGCCATCAGGTCGTCTACCATTTGAACCTGCGGAGATTTGTCCGTACGCATCGCTCGGCGAACCCTTGGGTCGTCCTTCAGGAGTACATTCGGGACCGGGCCGCGCGACGCGCGTTGCAGCGGGCCTCGGCCAACGTCTTTGAGTCGCGATTCCTGGAGGAGGCCGCGCAGAATTCGATCGCTGGACCGGTGCGCAACCCCCGTGTCATCTACGCGGGGATCGCCGATGATCTGATCGCCGCGTCGGACAGAGTCGAGTCCCGCTCGGCGGAAGGCTCGCGGCGGATCGTCGCGATCACCAGCCCGTTGCCGCACAAGGACAACCCTACCCTCGTGAGGATGCTAGCTGACCTGGTACAGCGGGAGCCGGACGCCGGCTGGCAGTTGGACGTCGCGGGGGGCACCGATCTGCAAGCTTGGGAACCCGTGCGCGCCCTGGCGCGGTCACTGGGCGTCGAGAACTGTATCACGTGGCACGGTTTCTGCTCTCAGCACGCGCTGACCGCGTTGCTCCGGCAGTCGCTGTGCTTGGTTTCCACCAGCCTCCTGGAATCGTTTGCGATGGTCGCCACCGAGGCGATGGCACGCGGATGTCCGCCGATTGTGGCAGACTGTGCAGCGATGCCGGAAAGTGTTGGCGATGCAGGACTACTGGCGACGCCGGGCAATGCGGAATCGTTTGCCGACGCGGTGCGGTCTCTCGTCCAGGTTCCGGGACGGCGGAGTCAGCTTGTCGCGCACGGCCGGTCCCGTATCCAGAAACTGCGATGGTCGCAGTGTGGCCGCGCATTCCACGAATTGTTCGCCGAACTGACGACAGCCGCGGAGTCGGCGACCCGCCCGGCCGGGAAGGACGTTCAGAATCGGGCCGCCTGAGGGCAGCGCGAAGCGGCGAGTACCGTCGTTGACCTCTCCCGGTTTCCCGCTGTCCCCGCGTCCCAGCTCTCGCGGGCGATTGATGTTGCCGCCGTATGGGTCTGCTGCTAATATCCAGCCCCTCACGGCGTCCTTGCCGGATGCTGCGGGCCGAAGAAGTCGTCATGAGAATCCTGTTGCTCACTCAATGGTATCCGCCGGAACCGCAAAAAGTCGTGTCCGATCTGGCGGAATCCCTCCAAGATTGCGGTCACGACGTGACGGTGTTGACGGGATATCCGAACTATCCATCGGGCAAGCTCTATCCGGGCTACCAATTGAGACTGTGGCAGAGGGAGACGCTGAACGGCGTACCCGTGATCCGGGTCCCGCTGTTCCCCGACCACAGTCGCTCGGGCGTGAAACGCGCCTGCAACTACGTCTCGTTCGCCTTGTCGAGCGCGCTGCTGGGACTGGGGCTGATCCCGCGCGTGGATCTGGTCTACGTCATCCATCCGCCGCTGACCGTCGGTTTCCCCGCCTGGCTCTTGAGCCGGTTCCTGCGAGTCCCGTTCATCTACGAGATCCAGGACATGTGGCCGGAAACTCTGCGGGCCACGGGAATGGTGCGCAGCGAAAAGGTGCTGGGAATCGTCGGTCGGTTTGCCAAATGGATCTATCGGCGCGCGGCGGCGATTCGAGTCATTTCGCCAGGGTTTCGCGAGAACTTGCTTGACAAAGGCGTGCCGCCGGAAAAAGTGCAGGTCATCTCCAATTGGGTCGACACGGACTTCTACCGGCCTGTGCCGGCCGATCCTGCGCTGGCGGACCGACTGGGATTCTCCGGCCGTTTCAACGTCCTGTATGCCGGCTCGATCGGCCCCGCCCAAGGATTGAGCACGGTGCTGTCGGCAGCGTCCTTGTTGCGCGATGTGCCGCAGGTCCAGTTCGTGTTGGCGGGAGACGGCATCGACCGGCAGAGATTGCAGAACGAGGCACAACAACAGGGTCTTTCCAATGTCCGCTTTCTGGGGCGGTTGCCCGCGGAAGAGATGCCCGGCATCTACGCGTTGGCGGATGTGCTGCTGATTCACCTGCGAGCCGATCCGCTGTTTCGCATCACGATTCCCCACAAAACGTTCACCTACATGGCGAGTGGAAAACCCGTCTTGGCGGCGGTGGAAGGGGACGTGGCGGCGGTGATTCAATCCGCGGAGGCCGGATTCACCTGTCCCCCGGACGACGCGGCTGCAATGGCCGCCGGGGTGCGCAGGTTGTTGGCGCTATCCGAAGCGGAACGTCGCCGTTTGGGTGATCAAGGGCGGCAGGCCGCGTGCCAACTCTATGGCCGCGAGCCCCTGGTCCGCCAGATCGCATGCCTCTTGGAACGCGAGGTGGCCACGCGGGCGTCCCGAGTGAGATGGGGGCTTCGACGATCGACGATGGGGAGCACTGCCACATGAATCCGTTGTTCTTCGCCCTGCGATGCCGCCAGACGCCAGCGGAAGCGTCGCCGCTCCCGCCAGGGTTCTCCGGTGTCCTCTGGCGTCCTTCCTGGCGGCAGCGGACTCCTCCCGGACTTCCCCTGTTGCCGTTCGCTGTCTGGTGGGCGTTCCACCAGACACGGGTTTTTGCCAACCGCGACTACCGTGTGTTTTTGATTTATGACGGGGCGCGCGTGGTCCATCGCTCCTGCGTCTTTCCTGGGTATTTCCGGTTTCCTTTCATGGAAGCCGACGACTTGCAGGTCGGCGATACGTGGACGTTGCCGGAATACCGCGGCCAGGGCCTTGCCAGGCAGGCTCTGCGCGAAACGATTCGGCGACTGGGGCGGCCGGATCGCCGCTTCTGGTACCTGACGGAAAGCAACAATCTGCCCTCGATTCGCGTCGCCCAGCAGGTGGGGTTTCGCCTGGTGGGCGAAGGCCGGCGCACGCATCGCTGCGGACTGCGAATCCTCGGCTCGTTCGAGCTGGATCGGGCGGCAGCGTGAGACGCGGCAGGAGATTCACGTGGGTGTATCGGCTCGGACGCCGAGATGGGACTCGATGAACCGGTTGTGAAAAAGGACGGCGATATGACCAAGACCGAGGCAACCAGGACGGTGCCTTTTTTCAATTACCCGCACGTGTTTTGCGAGGACGAGGCGGAGCACTTGTCGATCCTGCACGACATCGGACGTCGGGGGGCATTCATCCAGCAGCGAGACCTGGAGGAGTTTGAACATGCCCTGGCCCGCTATGTGGGCGCCAAGTACGTGCTGGGGATGGCCAACGCCACCGATGCGTTGCACCTGGCTGTTCGAGCTGCCGGGATCAAAACGGGCGACGAGGTGATCTTTTGCTCCCACACCATGGTGGCCACCGCCGCCTCCGTGTACTTCGCAGGTGCGACGCCCGTTGCTGTGGATTGCGGCGCCGATCACCTGATCGATCCGGCGGCGGTCGAGGCAGCCATCACGCCACGGACGCGAGCCATCCTGCCGACCCAACTCAACGGCCGAACCGCCGACATGGACGCCTTGCAAGCGATCGCAGACCGGCACGGCCTGCTGATCATCGAGGACGCGGCTCAGGGCCTGGGGTCGCGCTATCGAGGAAGATGCGCAGGCACCTTTGGCCTGGCGGGATGCGTCAGCTTCTATCCCGCCAAAACGTTGGGCTGCTTCGGCGACGGCGGCTGCGCGATCACCAACGATGACGAAATGTACCGCCGGCTCTGCTTGCTCCGCGACCATGGCCGAGATGAAACCGGCGAAGTGCGGATGTGGGGCTTGAATTCACGCCTGGACAATCTGCAGGCGGCGATCCTGAACCGCAAGCTGAACCGTTACGACGAGGCAATCTCCCGCCGGCGGGCGATCGCGGCCCAGTACCAGGAACTGCTGGGTCCGCTTGATACGCTCCGCTTGCCGCCCGCCCCGGACAGCGACGCGGACCATTTCGATATTTTCCAGAATTACGAGTTGCAGGCGGAACATCGGGATGAACTCCGCCAGTACTTGAAGGAGCACGGCGTGGGAACCCTGATCCAGTGGGGCGGCAAGGCCGTCCACCAGTTCGCCGGACTCGGATTCCAGGTCCAGTTGCCCGCGACAGAGCGGCTGTTCCAGCGTTGCCTGATGCTGCCCATGAATACATCGCTCAGCGATGCGGATGTCGAGTATGTCGGGAAGGTGGTTCGCCGTTTCTACGCAGAGCACGTCCGGCGGCATGTTCGGGCGGCCTAGGGCTCACATGGAGGGGATCAAGACCATGATCAAACGCTTGTTCGACGTCGGCCTGGCGGCCGCGGCCCTGTTGTTGCTGTGGCCGCTGCTGGTCGTCCTGGCCTTCGCGGTGCGGCTGGAGGACGGTGGCCCCGTCTTTTATCGTGGCCGCCGCGTGGGCCGGCATCGACGTCCGTTCTCGATGATGAAGTTCCGGACGATGGTCGTCCATGCCGAACAACTTGGTGCCTCTTCGACAGCCGATGACGACCCGCGCATCACTCGAGTCGGGCGCTTCCTGCGGGCCTTCAAACTGGACGAATTGCCGCAACTGTTCAACGTGCTGGGTGGTTCCATGAGCTTCGTGGGTCCGCGGCCCCAGGTCGCCTGGGCCGTGGACTTGTACAGTGCGGAAGAACAGCATCTGCTCGACGTGCGGCCGGGCATCACGGACTATGCTTCCCTGATGTTCCGCAACGAGGGGGAAATCCTCCGCGGCAGCAGCGACCCGGACAAGGACTACCTGGAGAAAATTGCCCCGGGCAAAATCCGCCTGGGGCTGGAGTACGTTCACCATCATCACGTCGCGATCGATATCAAGATCATCCTGGCCACGGCGCTGGCCATCGCCGGGCTCGACCCCCAATGGTGCCTGTCGCCGGCCGGGCGCAAAATCATGGACGACGTTCGCCGGCCCATGGCGCGGCCGCAGGTGGCGTCACGAGCCGCCTGACTCGCGGAGCGACGGGAGAAAGGAGGATCGCGTGAGAAAGTTCCGCACGGAAGCCGAACAGCAGGTGGGAAAGAACGTTGCCGGGATCTTTCAGGCCTGTCCGGATCCCGTCGAAATCCGGCTGGAGAACTTCCCCAAGTACGTTCGCCGCCAGCACCTGAAGCGGTTCCTGGCACTTTACGAGATCTTCAAGCTGGTCCTGCCGGTCAAGGGCTCGATCGTCGAATGCGGTGTGTTCCGCGGATTCGGCGTGATGAGCTGGGCAAAACTGAGCACCATGCTCGAACCCGAGAACCTCACGCGGCGCATCTACGGCTTTGATTCCTTCGAGGGCTTCCCGGACAGCGGCCCTCAGGACGAGAACCCCATCGCCGCACCGGAAAAGGGAGCCCTCCGCGCCAATTCCCACCAGGAACTGCAGGAGTTGATCGTCGAGTACGATCGGGATCGCTTCCTGGGACACATCGACAAGGTGCATTTGATCGCCGGGGATGCGACTCGGACCATTCCCGAATTCGTCGCCGCCCATCCGCACCTTGTCGTGAGCTTGCTGTTTCTCGATTTCGATCTTTACGAGCCGACCAAGGTCGCCCTGGAGCATTTTCTGCCTCGCATGCCCAAGGGGGCCGTGGTCGCCTTTGACGAACTGGATAACCCGATGTGGCCCGGCGAAACACAGGCGGCCCTGGACAGCGGTTGCCTCCAGCGTTTGCGCATCCAGCGGCTGGAGTGGGACCCGTACATCGGCTACGCGGTGATGGAGTAAGTTCTCGAACACCCCAGAGAGGAAGGAAGCGATGGACAGTCGAGAACTCGCGCGACGCGTGCGCGTCCATGCCTTGAAGATGACCAGCCGCGGCGGCAGTTCCCATATCGCGTCGGTGCTTTCCATGGCGGATATTCTCGCCGTCCTGTACGCGGGAATTCTGCGGGTCGATCCCCGCCATCCCAAGTGGCCCGGCCGGGATCGCTTCATCCTCAGCAAAGGACATGCAGGAGCCGGCGTGTATGCGGCGTTGGCCGAGACCGGCTTCTTCCCCGTCGAAAAGCTGACCACGCACTACCAGGATGGCTCGGACCTGAGCGGTCACGTGTCGCACAAGGGCATTCCCGGCGTCGAGTTCTCGACAGGCTCGCTGGGACACGGACTCTCCGTGGCCGCCGGCATGGCCTATGCCGCCCGCCTGGCGGGCGCGAGCCATCGCATCTTTGTGCTGCTCAGCGACGGCGAGTGCGACGAGGGGTCCAATTGGGAGGCCATCCTGTTCGCCGGGCACCACCGCCTGGATCACCTGGTGGCGATCGTGGACTACAACAAGATTCAAAGCCTGGCTCCGGTCTCCGAGACCCTCCAACTGGAACCGTTCGCCGACAAATGGCAGAGCTTTGGCTGGGCTGTGCGCGAGGTCCGCGGTCACGACCACGATGATCTGCGCCAGACCCTGGCAAGCGTCCCCTTCGAACCGGGAAAACCCACCTGCCTGATCGCCCACACCACCAAGGGCAAAGGCGTATCGTTCATGGAGAACTCGGTCCTCTGGCACTACCGTACGGCTCGCGGAGACGAGTTCGCCGCCGCCCTCAGCGAATTGGAGCAGACCGCATGAGAGATGCCTTCGTCCAAAGATTGACCGAAATGGCGGCCCGCGATCCGCGCATCCTGCTGATCACGGGCGATCTCGGTTTCGGCGTGCTGACCGAGTACGCCCGGCAGTTTCCCCGCCAGTACCTGAACGCCGGAGTGGCGGAACAAAATATGGCCGGCCTGGCGACCGGATTGGCCTTGGAAGGTCACATCGTCTACACGTATTCCATCGCCAACTTTGTGTTCATGCGATGCCTGGAACAGATTCGAAATGACGCCGCGTATCATGACTGCAACGTCAACGTGGTTTGCGTGGGAGGAGGATTCAGCTACGGGGCGCTCGGTATCTCTCACCACGCCACGGAAGATTTGACCATCATGCGCTCCATCCCGGGAATGACCGTCGTGGCCCCCGGCGACGATTGGGAGGCCGCCGAAGCGACCGAGGCCGTGGCAGGCATCCCCGGCCCCTCGTACCTGCGGCTCGACAAATCCACGGCGGGCTGGACGCAGCGAAGCGGCGAAGCCTTTCAACTCGGAAAGATCCGCCGTCATTGCGAGGGCCGTGACCTGTGCCTTGCCGCCACCGGCGGCATCGTCGCCGAGGCACTTGCAGCGGCCGATAGGCTGCGCAGCGAAGGGATCCACTGCCGCGTCCTGAGCGTGCACACGGTCAAACCGCTCGACGTCCCGACACTCGCCAAAGCGGCTGTGGAAACCGGCGGTCTCATCACGATCGAAGAACATACCGTGGACGGAGGACTCGGCAGCGCCGTAGCCGAACAACTCTTGGAAGGTGGCGTCGTCCCACGCCGCTTCCTGCGGATCGGACTTCGAGACGGATTCTCCTCCATCGTGGGCAGCCAGCAGTACCTTCGCTCCCGCTACGGCATGGACCGGCAAGCCATCGTCGCCGCCGCCAGGCAGCTTCTCGCCGGCCAAAAGCAGGACCCGCTCCCCAACAAGAACGCCGCCTGACATCGAACGCCGAGGCGACGTGCAGGAAGGCAAAGCCTGTACCACGCCGCGACGACCGAGTTTTCTTGCCCCAACGAAATAGGGGTCAGTCGAGCCAGTCGCTGTTGGCCAGCACGCGGTCGATGTCGTCCGCCGTCGGCAAATGGCGAACGCCCGGTTGCAACACGCCGGCCATCAAGTCGTCTTCGCCGTCAAGGTCGGCCAGGCCAAGCGCGTGTCCCATTTCGTGCATCACGGCCGTCAGCAGGTCCATTTGAGATTTCAAATTTGAGATTTCAAATTCGTCCGAAACCTCTCCGCTGGCGTCCGCAACGTACCAG
>CAYPGE010000094.1:0-23690 GCA_964409865.1 uncultured Pirellulaceae bacterium | reverse complement strand
CTGGAAACTTGACATCCCCATGGCAGTCACCCAAGCAGGAATCGGGAGGTGCCAAGAGTGCAGAGGTCGCGCCCACCCAAGCCACGAACTGTGGTTTGCCGAATTGCTTTGGGTAATTCGACCTGGAGATCCGTAAGTGAGGGCAAGGGTCTGCCCAGAATCCTCCCGTGCCAGAACCAGACTGATCGGCCGAAACCTTCCTGTCTGCCGGTGGGTTTCGTCCCAGTTCGGCAAGTCCGGCCCTGAATCAGCCTGCTAATTCAGCCGATCGCGAGTGGCCGGTTTATCCAGAATGGGCGGGGTGCGAGTCGGCGCGATCAGGCGTGCTGGCGTTCGGGCCAGGCATCTCTTAGGCTGTCGGATCGGCGAATTGGTGATGGCGGGGAGGGTCGGTTCCGTCCAGCGCCATGCGAGGCCGTTGAAGGAGGCCGCGAAATGGTAACGAACGCAGACTCAGGCAAGCATCCCAAGACCCGGCGCGGCCATCCAGAGCGATCGGGAGCTGAGTTGATCGTGCGGCAGGCGCTGTGGCACGTCTTCGACTACATCGAGGCCGAGGGCGACGCGTTTTTGTACAAAGAGATCGTCGATTGCCTGGAAGACGAACTGCTCGAAACACTTGGGCACGGTCTGCTCGAATTCCACGAAGGCATTGTCGCTGCCCTGGGTGGTTCTCCGGTCGCCAGGAGAGAGCGTGCGAATTGGTCAATTCCAGGGCAGACCTTGTGACACCTGTTTCCGGGAGGAGTTTTGCGATGAACGTCCGTGCTACTTGGAGTCCGTTGGTTCGTCCCGCCGCAGGCCTGGTCCTGGCCGTGGCGTGCGCCGTGTTCAACATGGGCATCAGCAACGCCGGGGCGGCGCAAGCCGAGTTTCTTGCCCCCGGCGACAACCTGGTTGTCGAGGGGATTCCGCCGATCCCGGCCGCGCTGGTCGCCGAGGTCGGGCCCTACACCGAGTCGCGGTCGGCCGTGCTGTTGGATTGGCATCCGTGCCAGCGGTCGATTCTGATTCGCACGCGGTTTGCCGAGGCCGCGCAGCTGCACCGCGTGCTGGCGCCCGGCGGCGCACGGACCCAACTCACCTTCTTCCGCGAACCGGTTGGCGACGCCGAATTCGAGCCCGTCCGGGGCGGATACGTGGTGTTCAGCCGGGACGTGGGCGGCGGCGAGTTCTACCAGTACTACCGCCACGACCTGGAGGGCGGGTTGAACGGCGCGCAAGAGACGCTCCTCACCGACGGCGCGTCGCGGAACACGAACGCCCGCTGGTCGCCCGACGGCCGACGACTGGTCTACGGCTCCACGCGGCGCAACGGGCGGGACGTCGACCTGTGGCTGGTCGAGCCCCGCGAGCCGAAAAGCACCCGGTTGCTGGCGGAACTGGACGGCGGAGGCTGGTCCGCGCTGGATTGGTCGCCCGACGGACAACGGCTCCTGCTGCGCAATTACTTTTCGATCAACAAGGCCGAACTGTGGCTGCTGGATGTCTCGACGGGCGTCAAGACTCGGCTGGCTCCGCAGGACGCGGCGGCCCAGGTGGCCTACCGGACGGGCCGCTTCCGCCGCGACGGCCGGGCCGTCTACGCCACGACGGACCGGGACTCGGAGTTCCAGCAGTTGGTCGAGATCGCCCTGGACACCTTCGAGCACCGCTGCCTGAGCCGCGACATCCCGTGGGACGTGGAGGAGTTCGAACTGTCGCCGGACGGCAAGACCATCGCCCTGGTGTCGAACGAGGAGGGCCAGGGGACGCTGCGGCTGATCGAGGCTTCGAGCGGACGCGCCTTGCCACTGCCGGCGATGCCCGCTGGAAGCGTCTCCGGGTTGCGGTGGCACCCGGACGGCCGCGAACTCGGCTTCACGCTGACCAGCGCCCAGTCGCCGGGCGACGTCTATTCGCTGGACCTGCCCGGCGGGCGGATCGAGCGCTGGACGGCCAGCGAGACGGGTGGGCTGGACGCCAAGGCTTTTTCGTCGCCGGAGTTGATTCGCTGGAAGAGTTTTGACGAGCGGATGATTTCCGGGTGGTTGTATCGCCCCCCGGCCCGCTTCACCGGCAAGCGGCCGGTGGTGATCGACATCCACGGCGGCCCGGAGAGCCAGTTCCGGCCCCGGTTCCTCGGTGCCAAGAATTACTGGGTCAACGAACTGGGCGTGGTCCTGGTGTTTCCCAACGTCCGCGGCTCGGCCGGCTACGGCAAGACGTTACTGCAGCTCGACAACGGCCTGTTGAGGGAAGATTCCTACCGGGACATCGGCTCGCTACTGGACTGGATTGCGGCCCAGCCGGACCTGGATGCCGACCGGATCATGGTCACCGGCGGCAGCTACGGCGGGTTCATGACGCTGGCCGTGGCGGCCAACTACGCTTCGCGGATCCGCTGCGCCGTGGACGTGGTCGGGCTGTCGAACATGGTGACCTTCCTGGAGAACACGGCCGACTATCGCCGCGATCTCCGCCGCGCGGAGTACGGCGACGAGCGGGACCCGAAGATCCGCGAGTTCCTGAACCGCATCGCGCCGAACAACAACGCGCACAAGATCACCAAGCCACTGCTGGTCGTCCAGGGCCAGAACGACCCGCGCGTCCCGGCCAGCGAGTCCGAGCAGATCGTGGCCACGGTGCGCCGCGGCAACACGCCCGTCTGGTTCCTGTTGGCCAAGGACGAGGGCCACGGTTTCCGCAAGAAGAGCAACGCCGATTTCCAGTTCTACGCCACCGTCCTGTTCATGCGACAGTATTTGCTTCCGTGGACGAAGCCCGCTACGCCGAGTGCGAACCCCTGAGCCACACGGCAACGGTGCCAGGGGCGGATGCGTCATAATGTCCCCCGTTCTTGACAGCGGGCAGGTATGCCGTTACTCATGGGTGAAAACATCCCCACTCCTCTGTCACCACCCAGGAAGACTGCCATGAGAGACTCAGATCGGAAAGCCCGCGTCAGCACCCGCCGTGAGTTCCTTCGCCAAGGGGTATCGCTGGCTGCGTTGGCCGCCTGCGGACCCGTATCCGTCGCCTGGGCCGGCGCGCCGCCCGACGGCAACACGCCCCTCGCCATCGGCTCGCGGCGCGAACTGCTGGTGGACGATTTTCTGATTGCCAGCCTGACCGGTGCGGAGTTGAAGCTGCACAAGCCCCAGCCTCGCGACGTGGCGATCGTGTGCGACGCGCCGTGGGAGGGGAACACCTCGGCCTACTACGCGATCTTCCAGGACGGCGATCTGTACCGCATGTACTACCGCGGCTCGCACAGCGACAAGACGATGAAGATGACGCACGGGCAGCAGGCGTGCTACGCTCAGAGCACGGACGGCATCACGTGGACCAAGCCGGCGCTGGGGCTGTTCGAGTTCGAGGGCTCGAAGCAGAACAACATCGTGTGGACCGGGGACGGGACGCACAATTTCACGCCCTTCAAGGACGCCAATCCGGCCTGCACACCCGACGCCCAGTACAAGGCGCTGGCAGGCGGTACGACCACGGTGGACGGCAAGAGGGTGGGTTGCCTGAACGCGCTGCAGTCGCCCGATGGAATACACTGGAAGATGATGTCCGAGGGCGTCATCACCGCCGGTGCATTCGATTCCCAAAATCTCGCGTTCTGGGACGCCGTGCGCGGCGAGTATCGGGCTTATTGGCGGATCTTTGCCGGGGGCGTGCGAGCGATCCGCACGGCGACTTCGAAGGACTTCATTCACTGGGAGAACCAGGCCGACCTGACCTATGGGGACGCGCCGGCCGAGCACCTGTACACCAACGCCGTGATGCCCTACTTCCGCGCGCCGCACCTGCTGATCGGCTTCCCCACGCGGTTCCAGCCGAAGACGCAGCAAGTCGAGCCCGTGTTCATGACCAGCCGCGACGGCGTGGTGTTTCGCCGGTGGCCTGAGGAGTTGATCCCGATCACCGCGCCGCAGGACCGCGACGGCAACCGCAGCAACTACATGACCTGGGGGCTGCTGCAACTGCCCGGCCAGGATCGCGAACTGTCGGTCTATGCCACCGAGGCCTACTACGCCGGTCCGGGCAGCCGCGTGCGCCGGTTCACCTTCCGCACCGACGGCTTCGTGTCCCTCCATGCCGATGGGGAAGGCACGCTGCTGACCAAACCGCTGACCTTCACCGGATCGAAGCTCTCGCTGAACATCGCCAGCCGGGGACCCACGCGGGTCGAGGTGCAGGATGCCGGCGGCAAGCCCTTGCCGGGCTTCGCCCTCGACGACTGTGCGGCGATCACCGGCGACCAGATCGCGCAAACGGTGGCTTGGAAAGGCGGCAGCCTGTCGCCGTTGGCCGGCCAACCGGTGCGGCTGCGTTTCGTCCTCCGCGAGGCCGACCTGTATTCGTTCCAATTCACATCGTGAGCCCGGCCTGCGGGCCGCGTCAGGAGGCTCCTGAGTGAATACCGACGATCGCGACCTGGTGCCGGAGACCTTGACGGGCTGCGCGCCGGAGTTGCTCCACCGGCTGGAGGGCGCCCCGCCGCCGTTGCCATCGGACCAGGCTCTCGACGAAACGGCAGGGGCGCCGTTGCACGCAGGCAGCGAAATCGGCGGATATCGCCTGATCAAGCAGATCGGCAAGGGCGGCATGGGAGTCGTTTGGCAGGCGGAAGAGCAGTTCACCAAGCGGATCGTGGCGCTGAAGCTGATCAGCCCGAAACTCCTGGCCGACCGCCCGGACGAAGCACGGGCCGAGGCGGTCCGGCGATTCCGCCAAGAGTTGGAGACGGCCGCGCGGCTGGAGCACCCGAACATCGTGCCGGTCTATCACGCCGGCGAGGCGTCGGGGCGGTTGTATTACAGCATGCAGTACATCGCGGGAGTGAGCCCGTTGGAGGCGGTGACGCCGCTGAGGCCCACCGAGGTGCGCGCGGACGATACCGATCGCACCACGCTCACTCCGGCGCACGGGGACGCCGCCGCAGCCCCGCGACGAGGACGGCACTTGCGCAGGTCCAAGCCGCTTAGGCTGGAAACGCTCAGCTGGGAATGCCGCGAGACGGCGGCGCGGTACGTGGAACAAGCGGCCCGCGGAGTGGCTTACGCCCATGCCCGCGGCTACATCCATCGGGACATCAAACCGGACAACATCCTGGTGGAAAAACCCACCCCTCCGGCCGACGAACCCGGTTGGGCGCGAGTCACCGATTTCGGGCTGGCCAAGGCGCTTCGCGGGGACGGCGACCAGGGCAGCATCCCCAACGCCTATCGGGCCGGGACCCTCGGGTACATGGCCCCGGAACAGGCGCGGGACGCGGGCAATGCGACGGTGCGAAGCGATGTCTTCGGTCTGGGCGCGACGCTGTGCGCCGTGTTGACCGGCAAACCGCCCGCACGCCCCGCGCAGCCGGAGGAGCCGCTGGATGCGGTCCTGAAGGGGTTGCCGGTGCGTCTGGACCCCGACTTGGCGGCCATCTGCCTGAAGTGCCTCCAGCACGATCCCGACCGCCGCTACGCGACGGCCGAAGAGCTGGCGGACGACCTGGGCCGGTTCGGTCGCCACGAGCCGGTTCGCGCGCGCCGCCATTCCTGGTGGGAGCGGTACCGGCTGTTCCACAAGCGGGAACCTGCGCGGGCCTGGCTGCTGAACGGCGTGGTCCTGCTGCTGCTCTTGTCGGGCGTCTTCGCCGCGCTGGTGCATGCCGCGTTCCAGCGTCAGGAGGCGAAGACCCGGCTGGACGAGTTCCAGAAAACCGCGGACCAGGCGGAGTACCACATCCTGGGCGATCTGTGGCGTTGGCGAGCTGCCGAGGAAACCCGGACACGGCAGGCGGTTCCCCAGTCCCAGCGGGACGCCGACCTGGGCACCGGCCTCGCCTTGGCGGCGGACGCCGTGCGCCTGTACGGCTCGCCGCTGACCGGCGAACCGAACAATACCTTCGACGCTTCGTGGATCGATCGCCAGCAGGCCCAACGCTTGCCGCAACGGTACGCGGAACTTCTGTTCCTGATGGCCGTCGGCAGTGAACGGCTGAGTCAGGACGGATCGGACGCGGACCATCAGGCCGCCTGCCGGCGCGCGGTGCGGCTGCTGGACACGGCGGAGTCCTTGGGCCATCGCAGCCGAATCTTGTACCAGTATCGCGCGCAGTTTCAGGGCGTCTTGGGGAACCCCGCCGAGGCGGACCAGCGGCGCGCGAAGCAGACGGAATTGACGACCTTCTACGACCATCATTTCGAGGCGGCCCGACTGAGGGACGGCACGGATTTCGAGGCGGAGGACGTGCAGTACAACCTGGCCGCAGCCAAACGCCCCGGCGAATTCTGGACCGCGTTTCGCCATGCCACTTGTCTGGAACGGGAGGCGGCCAGGTCCGGGAACAAGAAGCTCTTGCAGCAAGCCGATTCCATCGTGAGGGCCTGCCTGGTTCTCCGGCCCGGCGATGCCAAGCTGCACAACAAGCGGGGCCAATTGCTGCAGACGCTGGGGCGGCCGAAGGAGGCAGAGGCGGAGTACGAGAATGCCATCCGCGCCAACCCCGGCCACCTGATGGCGTACACGAACTTGATGCTGGTCCAAGCCGAAGCGGGCGACCCCGCGGCGGCCGCCGCCACGTTCCAGCGGCTGCTGGGCCGCGATCCGCCCCGCGACGTCAAAGCCGAGGGGTTGAACCAACTCGGATTGGCCCACGAGCGGGCGGGCGATCTGGCCAAGGGGCTTTCCTTCTACGCCCAGGCGATGGAGGCCGACCCCACCTACGACCTGGGACTTCGCAACGGGGCCAATGCCTTGGTCAATCTGGGACGCGCTGCCGAAGCCGAGGCGATCATCGATCGGGCGGTCCAAGCGCAGCCCGAGGTCGCGGACCTCCACCACATCCGCGGGAACATCCTCGCCGCTCAGCAACGCTACCCCGAAGCGATCGACGCCTACTCGAAAGCGATCCAGCTGGACCCGGCCCATGCCGACGCTTGGTACAACCGCGGCGTCCTCCGGCGCCGAACCAAGGACTTCGACGCGGCCTGGGCCGACCAGGCGGAAGTTCTGAAACTTCGAGGCTACTACCGCGATGCCGTCTACGAACAAGCCATGAACCGGATCTTCCAACAGCGATGGCGGGAAGCGGCCATCACCTTGGAACCGATCCTGGTGCAGGATGAAAATGATCTCGAAGCGCTGTTGACACGCGCCAAGGCCCTGGGCGACAGTCCCCCGGACGATCCATGGGAACGTAGCGAACTCGACCTGACCACGATCCTCCAACGCGATCCGAAACACGTGGACGCCTATCGTACGCGAGGGCTCACCCGCTTCCGCCGGGAGAACTGGCGCGGCGCCATCGAGGACTGGCAGAAGTACTTCGAGCTGAACCCGGAAGCCGTCGACCGCTGGATGATCGAGGACAGCCTGGGAACCGCGTATCTGAACATGCGGCAGTACGAGTCCGCCCTGGAGCACTATGCGGCTTCGATCTCACTGCAACCCCGCGGGACGAATCTGACGAACCGCGCCAACGCCCTGTTGCAGAAGGGCGACCTGGACGGCGCGCTGCGGGATTGCGAAGCGGCCCTCGAGTTGGAGGCGAACAACCCGCGCGCGTTGGGCCTGCGAGGGCAAGTCCAGTTGCGGCGCGGACGCTGGGACGCCGCCTGGGAGGATTTGGACCGGTCGGTCGCCGTGCAGCCCTTTTACGAAACCCGGCTCTTGCGGTCCGTCGCCCAGGATTGGCAGGGTCGCCGCGAAACCTTGCGGGACGACGTCGAGGCCGTCGCCAAGGAGGCTCCGGACGGCACGGCCCGCCAGAGCTTCGCGCGGGGACTGCTGGCCTTGCTGCAAGAGCAGTGGCCGCAAACCATCGAAGCCTTACCGGAAGCAGTGCAGGACATGGTGCTGGGCCGATATGCCCTGGCCGTGCGCGGGCTGGCCTGGGCCGAGTTGGGCGGCGGCGGCTGGCAGGCCGCGGCCGCCGATGCGGACCGGCTCGCTGCGGACGGCCGTCAGGAACCCTTTTCCCAGATCGCAGCGGCGCGGATCTACGGCCGGATCGCGCAACGGGCTTCGACGGCGGAGTTGCGCGAGAACGCCATTCGCCGCGCGGGGGAACTGCTGTCCGCCGCCTCGCAACTCGAGCCTGCCGTCCTGAAAACGGCCAAGCAGGTCCCGGAACTGGCGGAACTGCCTGAGAACCGAGGGCAGGCAGAGCGGCCCGGCCCGGATGCGCGTTGATGCAATTGATTCTCGCCTTTTGTCGAGTGAATTCTATCGACAAAGCTTACGACAAAGCGCACGATAAGGAGCATTTCGGTCAACCTCTCACTAACGAAAGAAAAACCGTGAGGCACGCATTCATTCTTCTCGCGACGTGTTGCCTGTTTGCGCCGACATCAGCCGCGGAGCAACGCCCCAACATCATCCTCATCCTCGCTGATGACCTGGGGTATGGTGACGTCCAGTCTTTGAATCCGCAGCGCGGCAAGATCCGGACGCCCCATCTCGACCGCTTGGCGGCGGAGGGAATGACGTTCACCGACGCTCACAGCGGTTCCGCGGTGTGTACTCCCACGCGCTACGGCCTGCTCACCGGACGCTATGCCTGGCGCACCCGGCTGCAGAGCGGCGTTTTGAACGGGAACGCGGAGCCGCTGATCGCCGCAGCTCGGCTGACCGTGCCGGGCCTGCTGAAGCAGCACGGCTATCACACCGCCTGCATCGGCAAGTGGCACCTGGGCTTCACGGTGTCCGACGGGAGCGCCAGCCAGGCGGCCGGACTCGGTGCCGTCACCCCGGACGGGCCCACGACGCGCGGCTTCGATACCTTTCTCGGCTATCAGCACGCCCGCTCGATGCAGGCGTTTTTTGAAAACGATCGAGTCACCGCCCGTGTGGAGCCCATCGAGATGCTGCCCAAGCTGGCCCGACTGGCGGCGGGCTACGTCACGCAACGGGCTCGGCAGGACACGCCGTTCTTTCTGTACTACGCGCTCAGCTCGCCGCACACGCCCATCGTTCCCAGCCCCGCTTGGCAGGGCAAGAGCGGGCTGGGCGATTACGGCGACTTCGTCATGGAAACCGACTGGGCCGTGGGCGAGGTGCTCGCAGCCCTCGATCAAGCCGGCATCGCCCGCGATACGCTGGTGATCTTTACCAGCGACAACGGCTGCTCGCCGGCGGCCGGTACGGCCAAGCTGGAGGCGCAAGGCCACTATCCCAGTGCCGACTTGCGCGGCTACAAGAGCGATATCTGGGACGGAGGCCACCGCGTGCCGTTCTTCGTTCGCTGGCCGGGCAGGGTGAAACCGGGAAGCACCAACACGGCCCTGCTCTGCCTGACCGACTTGATGGCCACGGTCGCCGACATCACGGACGCGAAGCTTCCCGACAACGCGGGCGAGGACAGTTTCAGCTTCCTGCCGGAAATCCTGGACACGGGCCGCAGCCAGCGGACCAGCGCCGTGCATCACAGCATCAACGGGCGTTTTGCCATTCGCGAAGCTTCCACCAAGCTGATCTTGTGCTCCGGCAGCGGCGGCTGGAGCAAAGAGCCGACGGAGGGCGACGTGCAGTTGTACGACATGTCCGCAGACATCGGCGAACGGACCAACCTCGCCGGCACACGTCCGGACGACGTCCGCCGGCTCACCGCCCTGCTGGACCAGATTGTCGCACGCGGCCGCAGCACACCCGGCAGCCCGCAAGCCAACGACGTCCCGGTCCAGCCGGTGAAGAAGCTTGCCAAGTCGCCCAAGTCGCCGCGAAGGAAAGCCCGATAACAGCCTCACTCTCCGTGCTGGACTCTGCCTGAACGCACCGCTTGCCGGAGTCGTCGATATCGCTTTGCGCGAGATCCCATCTGAGGTGAGCGCATTCCAAGACGTTGGCGGGCAAGGCTCCGCGGTCAATCGCGTCTCGCAGGCTGTTGATTGGGCTTTGCATGGACTGCCTCTGGCGTTGCGGCCGCGACTTCCAGGCGTTCGATCTGCCAAGCGATCTGCCCACACTCGACGACTTGAACGTTGCCATCCTCTACCGCTAAGATATTCCGTTGCGAAATCCGGCGCAAGGCGGGCAGCGATGGCGAGAAGAAAAACAACGTCGAAGGGGATTGCTTCTTGGCCGGAAGACGAACGGCCGCGGGAGCGTTTGTTGAGCCTGGGGCCGCAGGCGATGACGGACGCTGAATTGATCGCCATCCTGGTGCGCGTGGGATTGAAGGGCACCAGTGCGGTCGAGTTGGGGAGGCAACTGCTGAAGCGGTTCGGATCGCTGCGGGGAATGGTCGAAGCGCCGCTGCTGGCCCTGCTGGACGTGAAGGGTCTGAAGGGCGCCAAGGCAGCCCAGTTGCTGGCGGCGATGGAGGTGGCGCGGCGGGTGACCGCCGACGTTGGTCTACGAAACCGCATTGAAGAACTACTCGCGGAAGCTGGCGTCGAGGAGGGCGACCGTAAACCGCTTCTGGAAAGCTTGGTCGCGAGGTTCATCGAAGGCCTGCGGGATTACCTCTCCGACGACAAAATGCCGGGCAAGGCAGACACACTGGAAAAGGTCCTCGCGAAGCTGCTACAGGACCCCCAGATCCTGACGATCATGCGATAAGCCAGCCAGCGCGGGAGTGTGCCGCGGCGTACTGGCCAGCAACGTAAGCGATTCGGCCTGACGCTGTTTGCCTCCGTTCGGCGGCGTGCCCTCCGGTTGGATCTTCGTCAGGCGATCGCTCCCTCGCCTTAGGACGCAACGTACGATCGGATCGTTGTCGTCCACTCGATCCACCCACAAGCCCGTCGGCACGTTGGCCGGCGAGCGATCTTGGCGAAACAGAAAGACGGATTTGCGCGAGGTCTCGATGGCTTGTGGTGCCCGTGAGAAGCTTGCAATCCTTGCGGGCTACAGGTAAAACTCTGGTGTAGTTGCCGTTGGCTGCCGACCCTCCGATACTGGCGAGGCGGGGTTGTCGGGCTTCGTGGTCAGCCTTGCTGCGCGTGATGAGGTGGGGTTTATGAAAGCCGTTTTGATGTTCGTCTCATCCGGTGCCGCGTTCGTTTCGCTGCTGCACAGGAGCCTCTCTTTCGCAAGGCTGGCCGTTGGGCTGTGCTCGGCGGTCGTTCTGCTCAGCCCTGCGGCATCGCTTGCCGCGAAGCCGAACGTGATCCTGATCATGGCCGACGATTTCGGCTACGAGTGCGTGACGGCGAACGGCGGGCAGAGCTACCGGACGCCCAATCTGGACCGACTGGCCGCGGCCGGCGTGCGCTTCGAGCACTGCCATGTCCAGCCGCTGTGTACGCCGACGCGCGTGCAGCTGATGACGGGCCGCTACAACCTGCGCAATTACCTCCAGTTCGGCACGCTGGTGCGGTCCCAGACCACGTTCGCTCATCTGGTCAAACAGGCCGGCTACGCCACGGGCATCTGCGGCAAGTGGCAACTGGGGCACGAGAAGGATTCGCCGCAGCACTTCGGCTTTGACGAAGCCTGCTTGTGGCAGCACACGCGCCGCCCGCCGCGCTATGCCAATCCCGGGCTGGAATACGACGGCGTCGAGAAGGATTTCAACGACGGCCAATACGGGCCGGAGTTGGTCAACGATTTTGCCCTCGACTTCATCACCCGCCACAAAGAGCAGCCGTTCTTCCTCTACTACCCGATGATCCTCACGCACGCCCCGTTCCAGCCCACGCCGGACAGTCCGGATTGGGATCCGAAGGCGGTCGGCGAGCAGGTGAATCAGGACGTGAAGCACTTCGCGGACATGACCGCCTGGATGGACAAGATGATCGGCCGCGTGGATGCCAGGCTCGGCGAATTGGGCATCCGCGACAACACGCTGCTGATGTTCCTGGGCGACAACGGCACGGGGGGCGGCGTGACCAGTCGGTTGCGGGATGCCGACTATCGCGGCGGCAAGGGCAGCACGACGCGCCGCGGCACGCACGTGCCATTGATCGCCAGTTGGCCTGGGGGCATCCAGGCCGGGCGGGTCTGCGGGGACCTGATCAGCGGCGTTGACTTTCTGCCCACGATCTGCGAAGCGGCCGGCGTGAGCGTGCCCCCGGATACGGACGGCGTCAGCTTCCTGCCGCAACTGTGGGGCGAGCGGGGGACGCCGCGACAGTGGTTGTACTGCTGGTATTCGCCGCGTCAGCGGGCGGACTTGACCGTGCGCGAGTTCGCCGCAGATCACCATTACAAGCTGTACCGCGACGGACGGTTCTTCGACCTGACGGTTGATCCGGATGAAACGGTGCCGCACCAGGTTGCCGCGCTGGCAGGCGAAGCCGCCGGCGCGGCGAAGAAGTTGCAGGCGGTCCTCGATCAGTTTCAGGACGCCCGTCCGGCGGAACTCGACCGGCAGTTTCAGCAAGCCGCGAAGGACAAGCCGGCTCCCAAAGCCAAGAGGAAACGAAAACCGTAGACCGCTCGCTCCGCGAGAGGAAACCCGCTCGCGGAGCGAGCGGTCTACGGTGCCCCGCAGCCAATCAGAAACCTTAACGCCATAGGTGTTTGACCATGAGTCGCTTCTGCATCACTTCACTGCTGATGGTATTGCCGCTGACCGCACCGTGTCCTGCCGCTGAGCAGGCCATCGACGTGCGGGTGATGAGTTTCAACATCCGTTTCGGGACGGCCCGGGACGGCGAAAACCATTGGGACCGGCGGAAAGAGTTCCTGGTCCAGACGATCAAGGCCTTCGATCCGGATTTGCTCGGCACGCAGGAGACGGTCGGCTTTCAGCGGGATTATCTGGCCCAGCAACTGCCGGATTACGACTGTCTGGGCGTGGGGCGGAACGACGGCCGGGAGAGCGGCGAGATGATGGCGCTGTATTTCAAGAAGGTGCGATTCGAGAAGCTTGCTGGCGGCCACTTCTGGCTCAGCGAGACGCCGGACCAGGCGGGCAGCAAGAGCTGGGACAGCTCGCTGCCGCGGATGGTGACGTGGGTCAAGCTGCGCGACCGCCGTGCAACCCAGACGCCGCCAATCCTCTTCCTGAACACGCACTTCGACCACCTCGGCAAGCAGGCCCGCGTCGAATCCGCCCGCTTGCTCCGCCGTCAGATTCCGGCGCTCGGCCAGGGCTGCCGTGTGATTGTTACCGGAGACTTCAACGCCGCCGAGGGCAGCGAACCGTATCGCGCCCTGTTCGGATCGATCGAAGATCAGCCGTCGCCGGTGGTCGACGCGTTTCGCACCGCGCATCCTGAGTCCGGGCCGAACGAAGGCACGTTCACAGGGTTCAGGGCCGACTCGGTCAGCGGAGCCCGGATCGACTGGATCGGCGTCTCGCGGGATTGGCAGATCGTCCAGGCCGAGATCGACCGTACGTCACGCGAGGGCCGCACGCCGTCCGACCACTTTCCCGTGACCGCGGTGCTGCGCGCCGCCCCCCAACCCAACCTTCCTTCGGGAACAACGCCATGAAGACATCAATCCTGCTTCGTTCCATTCTGATTTCGGCGTCGCTCGCCCTCTGCGTGACGGCCCACGCCGCCGACCGGGCTAATCTCGTCATCATTTTCGCGGACGACCTGGGCTATGGCGACCTGGGCTGCTACGGCTCCCCCACGATTCGCACGCCGCATCTGGATCGGATGGCGGCGGAGGGGTTGCGGTTCACCGATTTCTACTCGGCGGCCGAAGTCTGCACGCCCAGCCGGGCGGCGATTCTGACCGGGCGGTATCCGATCCGCAGCGGGATGTGCGGGGACCGGCGAGTGCTGTTTGCCAATTCGGCGGGCGGTCTGCCGCCATCGGAAATCACGATCGCGGAGGCCCTGAAGCCGCACGGGTACGCCACGGCGCATGTCGGCAAGTGGCACCTGGGCATCCATCCCGGCGGGCGGCCGCTGGATCAAGGCTTCGAGCACAGCTTCGGCCTGCCGTACTCCAACGACATGGACGCGCGGCCCGGCCTGCCGCGGGGCGCGTCCGCCGCGCCCGATCCGCCGCACGACGGCTGGAACGTGCCGCTGCTGCGCGACGGGCAGGTGGTCGAGCAACCCGCCGACCAGACGACGCTCACGCGGCGGTACACGGAGTATGCGCAGCAGTTCATCCGCGGGAACAAGCACGGGCCGTTCTTCCTCTATTTCGCGCATACCTTCCCGCACGTGCCGTTGTTTGCTTCGCCGGCGTTCAAGGGCCGGAGCCGCGCCGGTATCTACGGCGACGCAGTCGAGGAACTCGATTGGAGCGTGGGTCAGGTGCTGGACACGTTAACCAAGGAAGGCCTCGCGCAGCGGACGCTCGTCTTCTTCACCAGCGACAACGGCCCGTGGCTGATCATGGGCGACCAGGGCGGCAGTGCGGGCCCGTTGCGGGAAGGCAAAGGCAGTACGTGGGAGGGCGGCATGCGCGAGCCGGGCATCGCCTGGATGCCAGGCCGCATCCGGCCGGGGGTGACCTCCGAACTGGCGCACGCGATGGACCTGTTGCCCACCGCGTTGGCGCTGGCCGGCGTGCCGTTGCCCGACGGCGTGACGCTCGACGGCACGGATCTTGGGCCGTTGCTGTTCGAAGGCAAACCGCTGCCGAAACGGCCGTTTTACTATTATCGCGGCGATCAGTTGTTCGCCGCCCGCCTGGGCCAATGGAAGGCGCATTTCAAGACGCAGACGGGCTACGGCCAGCCGAAGGCCGAGGTGCATGAGCCACCGCTGCTGTTTCACCTGGGCCGCGATCCGTCCGAAAAACGCAACGTCGCGGCCGGACAACCGGAAGTGATCGCCGAGATCCAGGAAGCCGTCAAGACGCATCAGGCCGGAGTCGTCCCCGGCGAACCGCAACTCAAGTAGAAGTTAGCAGAATGATGGGGGCAGAATCATGACAGACCCTCTCCTCATCATTCTGCCCCCATGATTCTGCCCATTTCCTTGATCGCGACAAAAAAGAGCTAACCCGATGAAAACCTGCCTGCAAGTGTTCTGTTTTCTTCTTTCGTCCTTCGTCCTTCTGCCTTCGTCCTTCGGGGCCGAGCAGCGGCCGAACATTCTGTTTCTGTTCGCTGACGACTGGGGCCGGTACGCGAGCATCATGGCCGAGGTCGATGGGCCGGGCGGAGTCAACGACGTGGTACGTACGCCGAACTTCGACCGTGTGGCCCGCTCCGGCGTGCTGTTCCGCAACGCCCACGTGAACGCGCCGTCGTGTACGCCGTGCCGCAGTTCGCTGCTGTCCGGCCAGTACTTCTGGCGCACCCGGCGCGGAGCCATCCTGCAAGGTGCGGTCTGGGATTCGTCGATCCCGGCCTATCCGTTGCTGCTGAAGGAAGCCGGCTACCACATCGGTAAGACGTTCAAGGTGTGGAGTCCCGGCACGCCCGCCGATGCACCTTACGGCGGCCAGCAGCACGCTTACGAGAAAGCGGGCCGGCGGTTCAATCAGTTTTCCCAAACCGCCACGAAGCTGGTGGCCGACGGGATGTCGGTCAAGGCGGCCAAGCAGGTGCTGTACGACGAAACGCGGGGGAACTTCCAGTCTTTTCTTGCCGCTCGCCAGCCGGGGCAGCCGTTCTGCTACTGGTTCGGCCCGACCAACACGCACCGCAAATGGATCAAGGGCTCCGGCAAGGCGTTGTGGGCAATCGATCCCGACGCTCTGCAGGGCAAGATGCCGCCGTTCTGGCCGGACGTGCCTGAGGTGCGGCAAGATCTGGCCGACTACCTGGGTGAAGCCCAGGCCGTCGATGCGGCCATCGGCCTGTTGGTGGACGAGGTCCGCAAGCTCGGCGAGTTGGACAACACGCTGATTGTGATCAGCGGCGATCACGGCATTCCCGGCTTTCCGCACGGCAAGTGCAACCTGTACGACACCGGCACCGGCGTGTGCCTGACGATCGCCGGCGCGGGCGTGCGCGGCGGTCGCGTGGTGGACGATTTCGTGAATATGACCGACCTGGCGCCGACGTTTCTGGAAGCGGGCGGCGTGGCGCTGCCGGAGGTGATGACCGGGCGCAGCCTGTGGCCGGTCCTGAAGTCCGATCGGCAGGGCCTGGTGGATCCGCAGCGGACCTTTGTGGTGACCGGCCGGGAACGCCACGTCGAGATGGCACGCGCCGGCCACTTGCCCTATCCCCAGCGGTCCATCCGCACGGCCGACTATCGGCTGATCATCAACTTCAAACCCGACCGCTATCCGATGGGCGATCCGTACAATCTGGACGGGCCCAATCCGCCGACGGCCGAGGAGTTGACGGAGATCACCTTCGTCACGTTTCCGGACGACGACGCCAGCCCGACCAAGGCTTGGCTGGTCGGGCAGCGCAACCATCCTCAATGGAAGCCCCTGTTCGATCTGGCCTATGGCAAGCGGCCGCGCGAAGAACTGTACGATCTGAAGAAGGACCCGTATCAGGTCCACAACGTGGCCGCGGAGCCGGCCTACGCGCAGGTCCGGGCGGAACTTGAACGGCGATTGATGGACGAATTGCAGCGGACCGGCGACCCGCGGCTGGTGGACGACGGCCGGTACTTCGAGACGCCGCCGCTGGCCGGGCCATTGCCGAAAGATGTGCCGCACCCGAAGCGGAAGCGGTAAGGGGCAATGAACTTAACCGGCTGCGACGGAACCTGAAACCCTAATCTTTCACTTAATCTCCTGCAACTGCCTACCGCCTTGGAGCCGGGGGAGATTGAGTAGAAGATTAGGTGGGAGATTAGATGGGAGATTAGGTGAAAGATTAGGGTGCTCTGTGTCCCAGCCATCCCAGAATCGCAACGATTAAGAATTCCTGGTACGTCAGGCTGGAAAGCCTGACGTACGGCAACGGCTCTCGCAATCGCAGAGGTGAACCATGCACAAGTCAGCGTTTCTCTTCACAGCAACGTTGCTGAGCGTTCTGTCCGCCGCGGCCGGGCAGGACGGAGCGAAACGGATCGAAGAAGCGGGCATCCAAGGCGGTGTCGTGGTCCACTTGGGCTGCGGCGATGGGACCGTCACGGCGCAGTTGGCCGCCGGCCCACAGTACGTCGTGCTGGGGCTGGATACCGACGCCGCCAACGTCGCGGCGGCCCGCAAGCGGTTGCTGGCCGAGGGGCGTTACGGCCGGGTGACCATCGACCGCTGGGACGGGCGGCGACTGCCATTGGTGGACAATTTCGTGAACCTGATCGTGGTCCGTGGTCCGTTGTCAGTTGCCAGAGAAGAACTCCTCCGCGTCCTCTGTCCTGGCGGCGTGGTGCTCTTCACCACGGACCACGGACCACGGACCACGGACAAAACCGTCAAACCCTGGCCGGCGGAAATGGACCAGTGGACGCATTACCTGCACGGTCCGGACGGCAATCCGACGGGGAACGACACGCTGGTCGCGGCTCCCACGCGGCTGCAGTGGCTGGGCGGCCCCGGCTGGGCGCGGCATCACGACCACATGGCCAGCATGAGCGCGCTGGTGTCCGCCAACGGCCGCTTGTTCTACATCCTGGACGAGGGCTCGCGAGCCTCGATCCAGCTGCCGTCGCATTGGAGTCTGATCGCCCGCGACGCGTTCAACGGCACGGTGTTGTGGAAACGCGAGATTCCCGATTGGGCCAGCAAGGATTTTGGCCTGAAAAGCGGCCCGGCGCACCTGCTGCGGCGGCTGGTGGCCGTGGGCGACTGCGTGTATGTGACGCTGGGCATCGACGCCCCGGTCGCGATTCTGGACGCGGCCAGCGGCGAGACGTTGCACGAGTGCGAAGGCACCGAATTTGCCCGCGAGATCGTGGTCGCCGAGGACACGGCGCTGCTGGTCGCCGACCACGAGAAATCGAACTTGCCGAACTACCGTCGCGCGGGCACCTATGTCTGGTCGAACACCAATGCCTCGAACACCGGCTGGGGCTGGCCCGGCACGCCCCGCAGCATCGTGGCTTGCGACGCGGCGACGGGCAAGCTGCGTTGGCGAGTCGAGTCGCCCGTGGCGCCGTGTTCGCTGGCGGCCAACGCGGATTCGATCGTGTTCCACGACGGACAGAAGCTGGTCTGCCTGGAGCGGAGCAACGGCCAGACGCGGTGGCAAGCCGAGGAAACGCCGCTGACGATGCCGGTGCCCAGCAGTACCGGGCCGCGCGTCCTGATCTACCAGGACATGGTCCTGCTGGCGGCCAACAACGGAAAGGTCTCGGGCTGGACGCTCCGCGACGGGAAGAAAGTCTGGGAGCAGCGTCAGAAACCGAGCGGCCACATGTCGCTGCGCGATCTGTTCGTCGTCGACGGTCTGTCGTGGACCGCCGCGATCGCGGGCAATAACGACGACGGGATCTGGACCGGCTACGACCCGAAGACGGGCGAGGCGAAACGCGAATTCGCGCCGGACGTGGACTTGCACTGGTTCCACCACCGCTGCTATCCGTCCAAAGCCTGCGGCAGCTTCTTGATCACGGGCCGGAACGGCACCGAGTACGTGGACCTGAAGAAGGAACACTGGACGCCGAACCATTGGTTCCGCGGCGGTTGCATCTACGGCATCATGCCCTGCAACGGGATGACCTACGCCTCGATGGACGCTTGCGGCTGCCAGTTGGAGGCCAAGCTGAGCGGGTTCAAGGCCCTGTCGTCGGCGCGCGTGCCGCAGCCCTCGGCGGAAGATCTCGCCGCCGACTCGCGTCTGGAACGCGGCCCGGCCTGCGGTCAAGCACAAGGTCCGGCGGCCGGTCCGGGCGACTGGCCGACGTTCCGGCACGACGCAGCGCGCAGCGGCGCCGCTCCGACCGGTTTGCAGGACGCGGGCAGCGGCTGGGAAACGGCTCTGGGCGGGCAGTTGACTCAGCCCGTCATCGCCGCCGGCCGCCTGTTCGTCGCCTGCCGCGACACGCACACCGTGCATGCGCTGGACGCCGGCACGGGCAAATCCGTCTGGTCCTACACGACCGGCGGCCAGACCGACACGCCGCCCACGTACTGGAACGGCCTGCTCGTGTTCGGATCGGCGGATGGTTACGTCTACGCGGTCCGGGCCCAGGACGGGGAATTGGCCTGGCGGTTCCGCGCTGCCCCGCTGGATCAGCGCATGATGGCGTGGGAGCGGATCGAAACGGCTCTGGGCGGGCAGTTGACTCAGCCCGTCATCGCCGCCGGCCGCCTGTTCGTCGCCTGCCGCGACACGCACACCGTGCATGCGCTGGACGCCGGCACGGGCAAATCCGTCTGGTCCTACACGACCGGCGGCCAGACCGACACGCCGCCCACGTACTGGAACGGCCTGCTCGTGTTCGGATCGGCGGATGGTTACGTCTACGCGGTCCGGGCCCAGGACGGGGAATTGGCCTGGCGGTTCCGCGCTGCCCCGCTGGATCAGCGCATGATGGCGTGGGAGCGGATCGAATCGGCTTGGCCCGTGCATGGCAGCGTGTTGGTGCGCGAAGATGCGGACGGCAAAGCGATCGCGTACTGCACCGCCGGCCGCAGCATCTTCCTCGACGGCGGCCTCCGCTTCCTGCGGCTCGACGTAGCGACCGGCAAGCTTCTGGGGGAAGTCGTCTGGGACGACAAGGACCCGGAGAGCGGCCAGAACATCCACGAGGCGTACCTGAAGAAGACTCCGGGCAACACCATGCCGGTGGGCTTGTCTGACGTGCTGTCGTGCGACGGGCGCAACCTGTGGATGCGCTCGCAGAAGATCGACTTCGAGGGCCGCCGCACCGAACTGACGGTTCTGCCGGCCACGGACCAGCCGCCGGAGGACGCCCATTTGTTCTGTCAGGTCGGGTTTGTCGACGACTCGTATTTCTTCCGCTCCTACTGGACCTACGGCCGCCGCATGACGGGCGGATACGGCGGCTGGTATCAGGCCGGGAGGTACGTGCCGTCGGGACGCATCTTGTGCTTTGACGATCAGGCTGTGTATGGCTACGGCCGCAAGCCCGAATACATGGTCAACGCATCCGCGATCGAGTACCATCTGTTTGCCGCGAACAAGGCGGTCAGTCCGGACGACATTGCGCGCGTCAACCAGGCGGAACGGACCATGAGTCAACGGCGGCCGGAGCGGAACGCGTCCTCGTCAGACTGGCGTTTGCGGTGGTTCTTCCCACGCGAGGAGTTGTCGGCGACTCGCGTCCAGTGGTTGCTGGACCAGCCGTCGATCATGGCGCGGGCGATGTGCGTCGCGGGCGACCGGTTGTACCTGGCCGGCCCGCCCGACGTGGTGGACGAGCGGTTCGCCTATCGCAACCCCGACGATCCGGAGATCCAGGTTTTGCTGGCGGCGCAGGAAGAAGCCTACGCCGGCCGCAAGGGCGGCCAGTTGTGGGCCGTGAACAAGGCCGACGGCCGACCCGTGGCTCGGCACGATTTGGACACGATCCCTGTGTTCGACGGTTTGGCATCCGCCAACGGCCGCCTGTACCTGGCCACGATCGACGGCCGCGTGATGTCTATCGTAGACTTCTCGCTCCGCGAGAAGGCCCCCGCTCGCGGAGCGAGCGGTCTACGGTGGCAAACCCTGTGGGACCAGCCGGAGGACGCCAGCTACCTGCTGCCGTTGCCGGAACCCAAAGACGCCGACTTCCAAAAAGTCTCCGGCTGCAAGGTGTTCGCCTCGCCGCTGGGCTACCGCCTGCGGGCCAACGCCAAAGACACCATGGGCGTGGCGCTGAAGAAGCTCGACAAACCCATCACCGGCACGGTCACCTTCCGCACGCGGATTCGCGCCGTCAAGGAGGCCGAAGGCCTGCTGCGCAACGGCTACCTCGCGTTCGGCGGCAGTGCCCAAGAAGCGGAGTTGGTGAAGTGTGGCGTCCGCCTTCAGACGCAATCGGCCGCAATCGTCCAAGGGCCGTTCAAAGGCGCGGAGAAGTCCGGCAAGTCGGCCAAGGTGGACGCGCCCGAGGACCAGGGGTTGGAGGCCATCGTCACGGTCGACCTGGCGGCACAGAAGGTCACGTTCGTCGCCAACGGCGTGAAACTGGAAGCCCCGCTCAAATCGCCGCTGCCGGCCATCACGCATCTGGGCTACGTGATCGATAGCGCGATGATCGACGTGGCCCCGATCGAAGTGGAACGGCCGTAGACCGCTCGCAAACCGTAGACCGCTCGCTCCGCGAGCGGAATCCTTCTCGCGGAGCCAGAAGCCTACGATAGGAAGCCTGCGATACAAGGTCCACCGAAAATGGCAAACGCTTCAGACCAACAACCGCTCCTCCCGTTCCATCTGTTCGACCCCGAAGCAGATGTCCGGATCGTGGAGCGTCGGTTGCCGCACTGGTCCCAGGCCGGCGCGCTCTGCTTCCTCACCTGGCGGACGGTTGACTCGTTGCCGAAGGACGTGCTCGACCGTTGGTTTGCCGATCGGGCTCGCTGGCTGGTGAGCCACGGGATCCAGCCGGATGATCCGCAGTGGCGAAACCGACTGGAACGTCTGGATTTCAAGCTCGTGCGTGATTTTCTGGACGCATTCTGGAACCGCTGGCACGATGCCCTGGACGCCGGCCACGGAGCGTGCGTTTTGCGCCGCTCGGAGTTGTCGGCGCTGGTCGCGGACAGCTTGATGCACTTCGACGGCGACCGATATGAAGTGCTTGATTATGTTGTCATGCCCAACCATGTGCATTTGCTGGCCGTGTTTCCAGACGAAGCGGCGATGCTGACGCAGTGCGAATCTTGGAAGCATTACACGGCGGTGCAGATCAATCGGCGTCTTGGGCAGCGCGGGCGTTTTTGGCAAGCGGACGGATTCGATCATTTGGTCCGTACGGAAGCGCAGTTCGAGTACCTGCGGAAATACATCCGCGACAATCCTCAACGGGCCCGGCTGAAGCCGGGCGAGTATCGGCACTATTCCAAGGTTCTACCGTAGAAGTCTCGCTCCGCGAGACGAACTCCGCTCGCGGAGCGAGCGGTCTACGGTCCACAGGAGACTCTGTGATGAAACATGTTGCCTTCGTTACCCTGTCGTTGTTGGGCTCTTGCGCGACGGCGATGGCCGCCGAGCCGGCGTCCCGTCCGAACATCCTGTTCATCTTCTGCGACGACCTAACCAACCAGGCCGTCAGCGCGTACGGGCATCCGCTCAAGCTGCTGGACACGCCGAACATCGACCGCATTGCCCGCGAAGGGATGCGGTTCGACCGCTGCGTCGTGCCCAACAGCATTTGCGGTCCCAGCCGGGCCGTGATCCAGACCGGCAAGTACAGCCACATCAACGGCTTCTTCCGCAACGGCAATCGGTTTGATGGCTCGCAGCAGACCATGCCCAAGCTGCTGCAACAGGCCGGCTACCAGACCGCCGTGATCGGCAAGTGGCACTTGGAGAGCGACCCGACCGGTTTCGATCATTGGCACATCCTGCCCGGCCAGGGCAGGTATTACAACCCGCCTATGATCCGCGACGGGCAACGGGTCGAGCACAGCGGCTATACCACCGACTTGATCGCCGATTTCTCCATCGAGTGGCTCCAGAACCGGGACAAGAGCAAGCCGTTTCTGCTGATGAGCCAGCACAAGGCCCCGCACCGCGAGTGGTCGTCGGCGTTGCGGCATTTGGGCTGGAACGGCGACCGCGAATTCCCCGAGCCGGAAACGCTGTTCGACGACTACTCCGGCCGTGGCCGCGCGGAACACGAACAAGACATGACCCTGGAAAAGACGTTCAACCAGACCGACGCCAAGCTCGTCGCACCGGGGTACCTGACCGACGAGCAGCGCCGCGCGTGGGACGCTTACTACGAGCCTCGCAACGCCAAGTTTCGCGACGCCAACCTGACCGGCAAGGACCTCGTGCGCTGGCGCTATCAGCGTTATCTGCACGATTATCTGGGCTGCGTCAAGGCGGTGGACGAAGCAGTGGGACGGCTTCTGAAATACCTGGACGACGAAGGCCTCGCTCAAAACACGATCGTCGTCTTCTCCTCCGACCAGGGCTTTTATCTGGGCGAGCACGGCTGGTTCGACAAGCGGTGGATCTACGAGGAATCGCTTACCACGCCGCTGTTGGCGCGCTGGCCGGGCGTCACTCAGCCCGGCAGCCGTTGCCGCGCGCTGGTCTCCATCCTGGACCTGCCGGAGACATTCCTCCAGGCCGCCGGAGAGCCGGTTCCGCCGGACATGCAGGGCGCCAGCCTGCTGCCGCTGTTGCGCGGCGAGACGCCAGCCGATTGGCGCACCAGCTTCTACTACCACTACTACGAATTCCCCGGCGCTCACAGCGTGCGGCGACACTACGGCGTGGTGACCGACCGCTACAAGCTGTTCTACTTCTACGAGCCGGAGATGAACTACTGGACGCTGATCGACCGCGAGAAAGATCCCCACGAGTTGCAGAACGTCTACGACGATCCGGCCTACGCCGAGACGCGGAAGACGCTGCACGCCGAATTGCAGCGTCTGCGCACCGAGCTTCAAGTGCCCGCCGAAGACCCGCCCGCGTCGATCCCGCCCCAGCGTCCGGCGGGCAAGGTCAAGGTCAAAGCCAAAGCCAAAGCGAAAGCTGTCAAGCAAGGAAACCGGTAGGCTCACCGTAGGCCGCTCGCTGACGCGAGTCGGACTGTCCGACTATCAGAGCGACCTTACCGAAACCCGGAACCACGTCGACGATCCCGCGGAGACCGTCCGAAAACTGTCGCTTGCGGAGGCACAGGGGGGGAGTGACCTGCTGCGCGAGTCCGTGGTAAAATGGTGAGCAGCCGTGGTGAACTGGATAAGTGTCATGCGCTAGCGTGTGGGAACAGGGGGGCCATCAATGAGCCTGACTGAACTAGTGATCGAAGGGGACCTTCAGCCGGACGGTACGTTGGTGCTGGCCGAGAAGCCAAAGCTGCCAGCCGGGCAGGTGA
>CAYPGE010000093.1:0-23702 GCA_964409865.1 uncultured Pirellulaceae bacterium | reverse complement strand
TAGAACCGCTAACAAAACCGTTCGGCGCGGGGCTCTGACCCCGCCGAAACCGCCGGCCGAAGACATCCGATTTCGGTTTTGTTAGCGGTTCTTAGTTCACCTCCAGGCCGTCCTTGTCCGGCAGCGGGGGGAAGGGGGCCGTGGGGAGCGTTTGGTACCAGAAGGCCACCGAGGCGATGTCGTCTTGCAACGGCAAGTAGCGGCCGTCTTTGCGCCAACCCAGGGCCTGGATCGTCACGCGCAGGTCGCGTTCGAAACGGATCGGATCGGCAATGTGCCAGCGATACATGCCGAACCGCTGCTGCGACTGGTAGACCCCGTCGGGCCGGATCACCTGGTGCAGCCCCGCGTACGGCGTAGTGAACTCCTGGTACTGCTTGGTCTCCTTGTTCTCGAAATTGTACGAGCCGCAGAAATAATCCTCGGTGCCCGTGCCGCAGATCGTGGGGAACTCCTGGTCGCCGTCCATAAAGAACTTGATCTCCCCTTCGCCCCACCAACCGTTGGAATTCACGCCCCAAGCCAGGTACGTGCCCACGTACTGGCCTTTCCCCCGAACGCCTTCCAGGATCGTGTAATTTTGCTTGGCCGGCAGCGGGTTGACGCGGCGGAACTGGGCGTGGAAATAGGCCGCATCGGCGGGCACGTCGGTCAGCACGTAGTTGATCTGGTAGTACACCCGCATCGGCTGATGAGCGATGTTGGTCATCGTGACGCGGCAGTGCTTGCGGAAGGGCATCTCCCAGTAGCAGTTGAACGCGCTGCCGGGGTTAACGCACACGGCCAGCGACGAAACCTGGGCGTACTTGCCCCAGCCCATACAGAAGAAGTCGCCCACGGGGCATTCGACCGACGGCTGCTCCTGGCCGTCCCAGTAGAACCGCAAGATGCTCTTTCGCCAGTCGCCGGTCGGCGTCATCCAAATCTGCTGGATCGCGCCGGAGCCTTGGATCTCGGCCAGCGTGAACGTCTGGCCGGGCGCGATGTCGACGGACGGCGAGAGCTTCCAGCCTCGACCCAGGTCCCGGGCCGCGGCGGCGTTCGTACCTTCGGTCGCCATTCCGCCTTTGCCCTTTTCGCCCGTGAAGTTCTCCGGGCTGATCGAGCGCGTCTGGGCGTTGGACAACCGCGACAGGTTGCCCAGGTTCATGCCCAAGCCGCTGAACGCTCCGCCGCGTTCCTGCGCGCCGGCCGCAACCAGCATCAACCCATTGACCATCAAACACACGGTCCCAGCGACCAACCAGCCCTGTCGTTTCATGATCCGTTCCTTTCTTTGGAGCCCCTCGATCTTTCTGTCATCGCATTTTTCTGTCCGTTCTCTTCGTTCTGCTTCGGGCGACCTTCTTCCTATCCGCTTCACTCCGCGGGCCCGATCCGCAAGTTGCGGAACCAGACTTCTTCGCTGTGGTTTTGCAGCCCCAGGAAGCCTTTGACCCGCCGCTGTTTGATCTCTGCCGCCGTGTTCTCGTCGGCCGCAATCACGTCCACGCCGTTGTGCGTCACTCGGTAGTTGGTGCCCCGGCAGTTGATCTCCATCGTGTTCCAATTGCCTGCCGGCCGAGCCACGCGTGGATTCGCGGGCACGATCGCGTACAGGCTGCCCGTGTACTGGTACGGCTTCAGAGTTCTGTACCGTTCGGCCGCGTCGTCCAGGACCTGGATTTCGATTCCCGCGCCCTCGCCGTGATGATCGCCATCGGCTGGCACGCGAATGTACACGCCCGAGTTGCCGCCCGGCCGTAGCTTGTACTCCAGCCGCAGGTTGAAATCGTCGAATTGCTCGCAGCTCCGCAGCCAGGGCCCTTTCTGGCCTGTACACATCAGCAGACCGTCCTCCACCTTCCAGCACTGTGCGGCGTCGCTGCCGGCGCCCTCCCAGCCGCTCAGATCGGTGCCGTTGCACAGGCTGCGGAAGCCGAACTCCGTGACCGCGATATCCTTGAACTCCAGCGGCCCTCCGCAGAACGTGTCGGCGTACAGGCCGAGCCAGCCGCTGGGCTCCGTCAATCCGTCGAACCTCCAAACGTTCCGATCGTTGATCTCCAAATCGGCGTGCGTGCCGGCGACCTGCAAGCGCATTTCGTTCCAGTCCCCGTGGCGGATCAAATCGGGCTTGCCACCAATTCCGGTCCCTTCCAGCGTGCCTTCCAACCCCGGCTGCAAGTTGATCAGGTAGCGGCTGGGAAGGTACTGGCCCGGAGCAGGCAGCGGCGAGCGAAAGCACACCGCGCCGCGCGCTTCGGGAGATCGGGCTCGCCATTTGAGTTCCAACACGAAATCGGCGAACCGATGGTGCGCCCGCAGCAGTCCGGCACCGCCATTCTGCAACACGGCTCCTCCGTCCAGCGTGAATTCGTTGCCGATTGCGGCCCAGCGGTCCAGATTCGTTCCGTCAAACAGGGTCAGTGGGTAGGTTGGCGATACTTCGTCACCAACAACGGAAGCGGAGATCGCCAGGAGCAGCAGAACGACGGAACTGAATCGCATTGGCATGGGAAGGAACCTCGTCAGCAAATCGAATCCAGGTCCGACCGCGAAGGGCCGGCAACGAAGTTCCAGATTACCGCAAGGGGCGGCCGGGTGACAGCACCCTTGGGCGCAAACACGGTTTCCGGATGCGACGCACCCAATCAGGACTGTTTGGCCGAAAGGGAGCCCGGTTCCCCCGAAAAAACCGGGCTGCTGCTCCGGCCTGTCCCCCCTTTCCCAAACGTGCCTATTGGCAAAGAATATGGCAGGAAGGAAAACAGCAACTCGCGCGCCCAGGCCGCGGCCCCTACGTAGCACGGCTCTCTGGAGCCGTGCATCTTGTGAGATGGCGCGGCAGAAGGCGCGGCTCTGGGGAGCCATGCTGCGAAAAGACCCGACCGGAGGCATGATGAAGATCGTTGCGGCCAAAGCCATTTTGAAGGCCAACGACCAGTTGGCTGCGGAGAATCGTGAACGGTTTACGGCCGCAGGGGTGTACGGCATCAATCTGGTGGGTTCGCCGGGTTGCGGCAAGACGACGCTGCTGGAAGGGCTGTTCCAGCGGTTGCAGGGACGCCTGACGCCCGCGGTGATCGAGGGCGACATCGCCGGGCAGGTGGACGCCGAACGGATGTCCAAGATCGGCGTGCCCGTCGTGCAAATCAATACGGACGGCATGTGCCACCTGGACGCCAGTATGATCGCCGCCGCGGCAGACAGTTTTGGAGCTGAGTTCGGCCGGATCGATACGCTGTGGATCGAGAACGTCGGCAACCTGGTGTGTACGGCGGGGTACGACTTGGGCGAGCACCTGCGGATCATCGCCCTGAGCGTTCCCGAAGGGGACGACAAACTGGTCAAGTACCCCGCGATTTTCCAGCGCAGCCAGGCTCTCGTCATTTCCAAGCTGGATCTCCTGCCCTACTCCAATTTTGACGTCTCGCGGGTCCGTGGAGACATGAAGCGATTGGCGCCGGAGGCCGAGGTGTTCGAAGTCTCGGCGCTCCACGGCGACGGACTGGACGCGCTGGCCGACTGGCTTGTACAAAAACGCCACGAACCGAAAAGGGGTCAGGACTCTTTTTCGGTCCAGCCCAGAAAAGAGTCCTGACCCCTTTTCGCTGTGATGCCTACGCTCCTCGCCACACGAGTGCCGTCAGCGCCGTTTCGCCGGCTGCGGATTACCGTGCGCGGCGTCGTGCAGGGCGTCGGCTTCCGGCCGTTCGTCTACCGCGCGGCGCGAGAGGAATCGCTGAGCGGTTGGGTGCTGAACGAGGCGGACGCGGTGCGGATCGAGGTCGAAGGTGACAACGGATCGCTGGACCGGTTCTTGCAGACGTTGCGACACGGTCATCCGCCCCAGGCGCGCATCGAGTCGCTGGATGTGGGCGAGGTCGAAAGCGAACCCAACGCGCCGTCTCCGGGCGGGTTCGAGATCCGCACTAGTTCCGGCCAGGCGGAGCCACGGCCCACCATCCCCGCCGATCTGGCGATCTGCGGCGAGTGCTTGCGGGAGATCTCGGATCCCCAACAGCGCCGCTATCGCTATCCGTTCACCAACTGTACCAACTGCGGACCTCGCTGGTCGATCATCCGGCAGTTGCCGTACGACCGGCCGCGGACATCGATGCAGTCGTTTCCCATGTGCCGCGACTGTCAGGCCGAATACGAAGACCCCGGCGACCGGCGGTTCCACGCCCAGCCGATCGCCTGCCCGGCATGTGGGCCGCAACTGATCCTGCTGGACTCCGAGGGACGCCCGCTGGCCGAACGAGATTCGGCTTTGCGCGAGGCGGCCGACGCGGTGTGCGCCGGCCGGATCGTCGCCCTGCAAGGCCTGGGCGGCTTTCAGTTGATCGCGGACGCGACCAGCGAACGGGCGGTCCAGCAACTGCGCGATCGCAAGCGGCGGCCAGACAAGCCGCTGGCGATCATGCTCGGTTCGCTGGACGAAATCCGCCGTCGCTGTCGCGTGTCCGAAGCGGAAGCCGCGGCGCTCCGGTCGGCGGCCGCTCCCATCCTGCTGCTGACCCGCCGAGACGACCTCGGACGAGCCGACGACATCGCCCCGGCCGTCGCGCCCGGCAATCCGCAACTGGGCGTCATGTTGCCCTACACGCCGCTGCATCATCTGCTGCTGTCACACACCGCGCGGCCGCTGATCTGTACCAGCGGCAATTTGTCCGAAGAGCCGATGGCGATCACGGCCGAGGATGCCGTCCAGCGGCTGGGACCGATCGCCGACCTGATCCTGACGCACGACCGGCCGATCGTCCGGCCGGTGGACGATTCCGTAACGCGCGTGATTTCGGGCCGTCTGCAGATCCTTCGGCGGGCTCGAGGCTATGCCCCGTTACCGATCCAGATGCGCCGCGAATTACCCACAATCCTAGCCGTCGGCGGGCATCTGAAGAACACCGTGGCGCTCAGCCTTGGGACGTCGGTCGTCTTGACGCCCCACATCGGCGACTTGGACACCACGCTCAGTGTCGTGGTCCACCGTCAGGCGATCGACGATCTGGTCGATTTTTTCGACGTGGTGCCGCAAGCCGTGGCCTGCGATCTGCACCCCGACTATGCATCGACGCGGCACGCCGAACGGTTGGCCGCTGCTTGGGGCGTGCCCCTCATGCCGGTCCAGCACCACCACGCTCACATCGTGGCCTGCGTCGCGGAACATGGCTTGGAAGGGCCGGCGCTGGGACTGTCTTGGGACGGCACGGGTTACGGGACGGACAGGACGGTTTGGGGCGGTGAAGTGCTGCTGTGCGAGGGAGCCGAGTTCACTCGCTTCGCCCGCCTACGGACCTTTCCCCTGCCCGGAGGCGACCAGGCGGCCCGCCAACCGCGGCGTTCGGCGCTGGGCCTGCTGTACGAGCTCCTCGGTCCGGAAGCTGCCGACGTGGCGAGCCAGTGGTTCTCGACGGAAGAATTACGTATGCTGATCGCGGCTTGCGGCCGTCCGAACCTGTTTCCGCAGACCAGCAGCATGGGCCGGCTGTTTGATGCCGTGGCCGCGCTGTGCGGATTGCCGGCTGGCGTCACGTTCGAAGGCCAGGCGGCGATGGCCTTGGAGTTCGTCGCCGATCCGAACGTCCGCGACGCGTATCCGTTGTCGTTAAGGTCCGAGGTGGAGAAGTCATCGAGCAGGACGGCCTTGCCAGGCATGCAAGAGGGACCGGGAGGGCCGTCCCACGCGGGGAACTTGTCCGCTGGTTCAGCATCCGCGGCGGTGCCTGCCGTTTTGGACTGGGAACCGATGATCCGGGCGATTCTGGACGACCGCATTGCCGGCGTGCCGGTGTCCGAGATCGCCGCCCGATTCCACAACGCCTTGGCCGTGGCGGCCGTGGTAGTGGCCCGAATGGTGGGCTGCCCGCAGGTGGCGCTGAGCGGTGGCTGTTTCCAAAATGCGTTGCTGACGAGGCGAGTCGAGGAGTCGCTGCTGGCAGCGGGATTTCAAGTGTACCAACACCGCGAAGTGCCGCCCAACGACGGAGGAATCGCTCTGGGACAAGTTGCGATCGCGGCGGAGAGATTAGAGCGGAGAGATTGGAGCGGAGCGGAGAACTCAGGGCTTCGGGAGCAGAGGGGAACGAACCACGAAGGTCTCAGAATCTCAGAATCTGAAATTTGAAATCTGAGATTTCAGATTTCAGATTTCAGATTTCAGATTTGAAATCACGAATCCAAAATCTAAAACCCAAGGACCGATCATGTGTCTTGGCATTCCCGGTAAAGTAGTTGAAATTCACGAGCAAGACGCCTTGCCCATGGGCAAGGTCGAATTCGGCGGCATCGTCAAAGACGTGTGTCTGGCCTACGTCCCGGAGACGCAGGTCGGGGACTATGTCCTGGTGCACGTCGGCTTTGCGATCAGCAAGATCGACGAAGACGAAGCTCGCGAGGTTTTTTCCTACATCGAGCAGATCGAGCAATTGGCTGACTTGCAGGAGCCGGAACCGCCGCTGCCTGTGGCAGGCACGCCGAGCGCGGAGGCGGTGCCGTGAAGTACGTCGACGAGTACCGCAACGCCGACGCAGTGAAGCAATGCGCGGAGACGATCCGCCGCACGACGACGCGCCCGTGGAACATCATGGAAGTGTGCGGTGGCCAGACGCACGCGATCGTCCGGTTTGGGCTGGACGAGATCCTGCCCCGCGAGATCACGTTGATCCACGGACCCGGCTGTCCGGTGTGCGTCACGCCCATCGAGATCATCGACAAAGCCATCGCCGTCGCTTCACGCCCGGAGGTGATCTTCTGCTCGTTCGGCGACATGCTTCGCGTGCCCGGTTCGCAGAGAGATCTGTTGGCCGTGAAATCAGCCGGCGGCGACGTGCGCATCGTGTACTCGCCGATGGACGCCGTGGCGCTGGCCCGCAGCCATCCGCAACGGCCCGTCGTATTCTTTGCCATTGGCTTCGAGACGACCGCGCCGGCCAACGTGATGGCTGTGCTACAGGCCGAGCGACTGGGCTTGGAGAACTTTTCCGTCTTGGTCTCGCACGTGCTGGTGCCGCCCGCGATTCGTGCGGTGCTCGATTCGCCGCAAAACGTCGTGCAGGGGTTTCTCGCTGCCGGCCACGTGTGCGCGGTGATGGGCGTCGAGGAGTACCGGCCGATTGCGGCCCGATATCGCACGCCGATCGTAGTGACCGGTTTCGAGCCGCTGGACATCCTGCAAGGAGTGTACGCTTGCGTTAGGCAGTTGGAGGAAGGCCGAGGGGAGGTGGAGAATCAGTACGCTCGGGTCGTTCGCGACGAGGGCAACGTAGCGGCCTTGGCGCAGATCCACAACGTGCTTCGTACGGTGCCCCGCAAGTGGCGCGGCATTGGCGAGATCCCCGACAGCGGCTGGGCGTTGCGCGACGACTACGCCCGCTTCGACGCCGAGCGCCGATTTGCCGTCGAAAGCGTCGTGGCCGAGGAGCCGGCCGAGTGCATCGCCGGCGCGGTGTTGCAGGGCCACAAGAAGCCCTTCGACTGCCCGGCCTTTGGCGTCCGCTGCACCCCGGACAATCCGCTGGGCGCCCCGATGGTTTCCGCCGAAGGCGCCTGTGCCGCCTATTACCGTTACCGCCGTCAGTGCAGACCGGTCACTCCGTGACCGGAGGCATTTCGTGTTCCCGTAGCATGGCTCTCCGAGCCGTGCTGATTTCCGAGGTGTCGTGCGAGGCCCGGCACGGCTCGGAGAGCCATGCTACGAGGAGTTACCGCCGCCTAAACCCTGAACTCGAATCTGAAATCTCAGATCTGAAATCTCAGATCTCAGATCTCAGATCTCAAATCCCGCATCCCGAAACCCGAAACCCGCATCCCGAATCCGCCATGCCCGCTCAACCTATCGATCCCCGGTCCATGACCTGCCCCGCACCGCCGTCGCGCTATGACACTGTCCAACTCGCCCACGGCGGCGGCGGCCGGCTGATGCGCAACCTGGTCGAAGGTCTTTTCCTTCCCCAGTTCGCTGCGTCCGCGCAGGCCGCAGGCCAGACGCTTCCAGCGCCTCACGACAGCGCCGTGCTTTCTCTTGGCGGCGGCCAGCGTCTGGCGTTCACCACCGATTCCTTTGTCGTCCACCCCTGGCGTTTTCCGGGTGGCGACATCGGCAAGCTGGCCGTGTGCGGCACCGTGAACGATCTGGCGATGGCCGGCGCCGCGCCGCGTTATCTCAGCTGCGGCCTGATCCTGGAGGAAGGCTTGCCTTTCGAGACGCTTCGCCAGGTAATCGCCTCAATGCAGCAAGCGGCGGAAGAGGCGGGCGTGCAGATCGTCACGGGCGACACGAAAGTGGTCGATCGCGGCAAGGGCGACGGGATCTTCATCAACACCGCCGGCATCGGCGTGATCCCGCCGGGGATCGACGTATCTCCGTCGCGAGTTTGCGCCGGCGACAAGATCCTGGTCAGTGGCGATTTGGGCCGTCACGGGATCGCGATCATGTCGATCCGCGAAGGCTTGGAGTTCCAGGGCTCGCCGGAGAGCGACTGTGCATCGCTGGCCGGTTTGGTCGAGGCGCTGACCGTACTCGGCGCCGATCTGCACTGTCTCCGCGACCTGACCCGCGGCGGCTTGGCCGCCGCCCTGATTGAAATCGCCGAACATGCACGCGTTGGCATCGAGTTGGACGAACCGGCGATCCCCGTGCTGCCGCCAGTGCGCGGCGCGTGCGAACTCCTGGGTCTGGACCCGCTGTACGTCGCCAACGAAGGCCGTCTGGTCGCGTTTGTCCCAGCGGCGGCGGCCGGCCGCGCCTCGCAGATCATGCGGCAACATCCGGCCACTGCCGAGCCCGCGACCATCGGAACCGTCACAGAGAAGCACCCCGGCAGCGTCGAACTGCGCAGCGCCTTTGGCAGCGGCCGGTTGCTGGATCTGTTGTCCGGCGAGCAGATGCCGCGCATCTGCTAAGGACTGGGCACGCGCCCCTACCGGCGGCCGCGGGAACTGGATGGCGGCCCGCCGGGCTGTCCCGGTTGCGGGACGGCGGGCGGCTGAGTCGCCGCGCCGGTCTGACCGTGCTGGATGGCTTTCTCGCCCAGCATGGCGGCCAGTACCTTGCGGACGCGGTCCGCGTTCAGGTTACCCTTGAGCGTGACCGTCTGCACGTCGGAGACGGGCTTGGCCGCTTCGTCCAGCGCCTGGATCATCTTGCTGACGTTGTCCATCAGCGTCTGGCCTGCGGTGGAAACCAGCAGGGTGTTGGTCACGGGATCGACGCCAATGGACAGCTTGCCTTTGAACGCGACCTCCGCGCGGCGATCGGGCTCGCCGCTGCCCGACTCGCCGAAGATGTAGGTCGTCTGGCTCGATGGACGCCGATCATCGCGGCCCCGCTGCAGCGCCCTGTCGTTGGAACTGAGCAAGTCCAGATAGACCTCTTTGACCGTTTCGGCGATGGTTTCGGCTTTCGAGTAGCGGACCTGGAAGACGGCGGTCATGCGAGCCGACTCCGTGTCGTTGGGCGGCGGCGTGTCCCACAGGCGGATCAGCTCTTCGATCGTCTTGAGCTGCTCGGCATTGGCGCCCACGACGAGGATGGTGTTCGTGTCCAGGTCGTCGATGAACTTCAGTGGTTTGCGCTGGGAGAGCCGATAGCTCTTGGCTTTTTCCTCAGGCGGCGGGAAGTCGTAGAAGAAATAACTCCGCCGCTTACTCTTGTCTTCCGGCTCCTCCTCGAAGTAGTCCTCCAAGTTCATTTTCACCCACAGCGACGACGCGTATTTCAGCGAGAAGACTTGGAAGTCCTTGCGCTGCGGCGCGATTTGGGAGAGCAATTCCTCGAGCAGATCGAGTGCCGCGGTATCCTGGGACGAAATTACCATTCGGCCGTCGGGCCCGATCGAGATCTGCACCGGGGCCGGCGGGTCTGCGGGCCGGTCGCCTTCGGCGGCCTCGCCCGGCGCGAGTTGGGCAAACCTCACGACCATCGATCCGGTCGGCCTGGGAAGCGCCTGCGCCTCGGTCGTACCGCGCCCGGCCGGCGGCTTCGCTTCCACGGGCGGCGGCTGAGGTTTGACCGCCTCCGACTTGTTCTCCGATTTCGCGTCTTCGCCGGGAACGCGCGTGTCGCCAGGCTTGGTTTCCGGACCCGTCGGCCCCGGCAACGCCTCGGCCGGCGGCAGGACGAGCGGGTTAGGCGCCAGCGAAGGCCAGGCGCGGCGGATCTGTTCCAGCAATTGCTGCGTGCCTTCACCCGTTTCCACCTCCATCACGCGGACGCGGTCCGGGTTCCCGCCCTCCGCCGGAATTTCGCCCAGCTTGACCAGCAGATTGCGGACTTCTTCCATCTCCACATCGTTGGCCCACAACAGCAGCCGATTGCTCTCGACATCCGCGTCCACTCGGAACTTGTCCTGGCTTTCGTCTTCGGAGGAACGGCGGCGGTCATCCCAATAGCCAAAATACCGCGGCCGTTCTTCTTTCTTTTGCTCCTGCCCCATCATGAAGGTGATCGTCCCCGCGACGTAGTCGGCTTCCAGTCGCCGCAACCGGATGACCTCGAACTGCCGGCCGCTGCCGTCCAGCTTTTCGACCAGCGTGCGAATTGTCATGTGGTCCGTCAGCGGCGCGTAGACGATGACCGCTTTGTTCTTGCGGTCGGCCTCCAGACGCGTGGTGGGATCCAGATCGCCGCTGTCCTGCAACACCTTGATCAGCGAATCCGGGTCGAGCGCCGCCAAGCGGTACACCTGCATGCGATTGACGTTCAACAGCAACGACTGTTCGCGGTCCAGCGGCACGTCGATGACTTCGATGGCCTTGGCGATCAACGCCATCTTGTCGGGCGGCGCATTGGCCAAAATGCTGTTGCGGCGCGAGTTGACAACCAGGTTCACGTCCTCTTGCCGTTTGGCACTCGGCATCCCCGGCGGCCGGCCTCCTTGCTGCTGTTGCTGCTGCTGTTGCATCTGCATCATCATCTGCTGCTGTTGCCGCATCATCTCCACCTGTTGCGGCGACATCGGCATCTGCGCCCCTCCTGACTTGGAGGGTGCGCCCAGCAAGCCCTTGAGCTGTTCCTCGACGTCCGTCGCGCGGGCATACTGCAAGACGAACTCCCGCACCAGCCGTTCCTGGCTGGTGGTCGATTGCTCGCTCCTCAGCACCTCATACACTTCCCGCAAATTGGCCGCTGCGTCCAGGGCCTCCAAGCGATTGGTGGTCTTGAGCGCCGTCAGCTTGCCGTTGGGGCTGAGCATGGGCTTGAGTTCTTCCACAGCCGTTTCGGCGATCATCCACTCCAGCGGGAAGGAGACCTTGACGTACTCGTGCGGCAGGCGGCCGGCCAGCTGATCGGGCTCCACGCGAGGCACCAGGGCGGCGTTGATGTTTTCGGTCTTGGCGACGGTCAGGACCTCGTTCACCACCAGTAGCGTATAGCCGCGGGCCAGCAGATGGCGGTTGATCAGATCGCGGGCCTCCTCGACGGTGTAGCTGTGCTGCGTGATCAGATTCAAGTAGTCGCCGGGCAACTCCTGCCAGTCGAGACTCATGCCGGAGACGGTGGCCAGCCAGTCCAGCACGTCCGGCCAGGCCTGCCCGCGGAAGTTGAACCGCACCTTGCCGCCGGCGTCCGGGCGGATCTCCAACTCCGTCGGGTCCGGCTCCGCGGGCGGCGTCGTCGGCCGCTTGACCGTGCCCGGCTTTTCGTCTTTCTTCTCGTCTTTCTTCTCTTCCTTTTTTTCCTCTTTCTTTTCGTCCGGTTTGCCTTCTCCCTCTTTCTTCTCTTCGGGTTTGCGGCCCAGCATCTCCGGAGTCACGCCGGGCGGAAGCGGTCCATCGAATTTCATGACTTTGGGCGGCCCGCCGTCCGTCTGAACCACGACCTGTCCGCCGAATGGGTCAGCAGCGGCAACTTGCGCGTAGGCGGAGACACTCAGGCACAACGGAAGCCCGCTGAATACGATCGCAAACAGCCATCGGAGGGGGCGAAGTATCATAAACCCGTTGTCCTGTCGGCACCTTGCAAGGTCGCGGCGTTCAGTCGTCGTCGCAGCTTCCTATTATCGCACGCTTCGGCAAAATCGCAACAGTTTGTCACCTGCCGCTTGCAGGCGTCCATGATTAGGCCCCCCATCATCGCGATTGGCGCAGGCTCGTCGCTGCCAGTCGCAACTGCCATCGACGCGGGGGACGGTAACCGGCTGATGGCCGAAGAACCGGCGGGCCAACGCCCGCCGTTCGCCGTTGCGTTTGCAGCTACGGGGTTAAGGTGTCTCCCACGTTCCGGTGGCGTCCACGACGAGACGAATGTCCTTGTGCGTCAGACCGTGGAACGACCGCCACCGGCGCGGAAGCAGTAGTCCGGGGCCTTGGTGCGCCCGCCGATCTTGATCGCGGCTTCGTGAATCACTTCCTTGTAGGCGTCGGCGTGGCCTTTCTTGTTGTACACGTCCCAGCCGAACGCCTCGAAGAACGGATTCAGGAACTCCTGTCGCAACTGAGCTTCATCGTATTGGCCGGACTGATACGTTTCCCGGTGCTCCGCGAACCGTGCAACGAGATCTTGGATGATTGCGGGCGCTGCCATGCGGGTGGCTTCCCAAACGCGGTTCTTTCTTCCGGGGCACACTTCTTGCCTTGGGTTCGGATCGCCGCTCATTCTATCCGATGCCTGCCGGTTCGCAATCGTCGCAGCCAAGCTTGACACTGCCATCACGCTCGGCTACGGTCATGGGGACACACCGTCACTCCCGAATCCAAACGCCACGCCTGTTGGGAGAAACAACGATGCTTGATACTGCAGCCAGCGAAGAGGCCACGACTCGGCCGCGATGGGCTGAGCAACTCATGCAGCACGTTGCGGTACGGATTTCCGGAAGAAAACAAAACAGAAAAAGAGAAGATGAGAAGACGAGCTGACAGAAAAATGGGGTGACAGAAAAATGATATGCAGGTGAGGGGCGGTAGGCGGAGTTGTAGATGTTCTTGCAGACACACGTTCTTGGTTTCTCCATTTTTCTGTCACCCCATCTTTCTGTCAGCCTTCCGGATCTTTCTGAAACATAAGGAACCGATCATGCGTACGGTTTTCATGCGATCTGTCGGACTGGTGATCGCGATCTTTCTGAGCCCCTGGAATGCCTTGCACGCCGCGACGCTGCACGTGTCGCCCAAGGGCAACGACGCCTGGTCGGGGCGGCTCGCCGCGCCCGCCGCCGACCGGACCGACGGCCCGCTGGCCTCGCTGGCCGGGGCGCGCGAGGCGGTCCGCAAGCTGAAGAGCCGGGGGCCGCTGGCCGAACCGGTGCGGATTCTGGTCGCTGACGGCCAATACATGATGACCGAACCGCTGGTGCTGACGCCGGCCGACAGCGGTTCGGAGACCTGCCCGATCAGCTACGAGGCGGCTCCTGACGCCGCGCCGCGTTTCACCGGCGGGCGACCAATCACCGGGTTCGTGCGCGGGGCCGACGGCGTCTGGACGGTTCGAGTTCCCGAAGTGGCCGCGGGCCGATGGTACTTCGAACAACTGTGGGTCAACGGCCGCCGGGCGGTCCGGGCGCGGAGTCCGAACAAGTTCTACTACTACGTCCTGAACAAGGTGAACCGCGGCCTCGATCCGGCCACAGGACAAATGGCCGACCTCACGAACCGCGCCTTCCGCGCACGCACGGAAAACATCGAGCCGCTGCGTTCCGTACCTCCTGAACGGATCAATGACGTCACGCTGGTCACGTATCATTCCTGGGAGACTTCGCGTTCGCGATTGGCGGGCGCCGATCCGGCGACCGGCACGGTGGTCGTTACGGCCGGCGTGCCCTGGGGCTTTGCCTACTGGGGGGCCAATTGCCGTTACACCATCGAGAATTTCCGCGCGGCATTGGATGAGCCGGGCGAATGGTTCCTGGACCGCGACGGGACGCTGTCGTACCTGCCGCGGCCGGACGAGGACATGTCCACCGCCACCGTGATGGCCCCCACGCTCGAACAGTTCGTGCGGATCGCCGGCGAGCCCGACGCCGGGCAGTTCGTCGAGCACGTGACGATCAAGGGCCTGAGCTTCCAGCACGGCCAGTACGTGCTGCCGCCGACGGGCCACGGCGACGGCCAGGCCGAGGTCACGATTCCTGCGGCGATCCAGGTGGACGGCGCTCGGAACGTCGCGATCGAAGCTTGCCAGGTGAAGCACGTCGGCACTCACGGCGCCTGGTTCCGCCGCGGCTGCCGTGATTGCCGCATCCAACGGTGCTGGTTGGACGATCTGGGCGGCGGAGGCGTGATGATCGGCGACACCCGCGTCGACGCCGACAAGCCGGAGACGCTGACCAGTCACATCGTCTGCGACAACAACATCATCCACGCCGCCGCTCGCATCCATCAGGGAGCGATTGGCGTATGGATCGGCCACAGCGGCCACAACCAGGTGACTCACAACGACATCAGCGACCAGTTCTACACGGGCATCTCGGTCGGTTGGAGTTGGGGCTACCGGCCGACGGTCTCGGTGCAGAACAAGATCGAGTTCAATCACATCCATCACTTGGGCTGGGGCGTGTTGAGCGACATGGGCGCGGTGTACACGCTGGGTCTGGCTCACGGCACCACGGTCAGCAACAACGTGATCCACGACGTGTACTCGTACGACCGCTACGGGCGCGGCGGTTGGGGGCTGTACAACGACGAAGGCAGTTCCGGCATCGTGCTGGAGAACAACCTCGTGTACCGCGTCAAGACAGGGACTTACCACCAGCACTACGGCCGCGAAAACATCGTCCGCAACAACATCCTGGCCTACAGCATGGACGGCCAAATCCAACGTTCGCGCGTCGAAGAGCACGTGTCGTTCACCTTCTTGAACAACCTCGTCTACTGGGACGGCGGGCCGCTGATTACGGCGGGCAACATCAACGACGACAAGGTCAAGTTCGAGAGCAACCTGTACTTCGACGCGTCGGGCAAGCCGGTGGACTTCCAGGGCCTGACCTTGGCCCAGCGGCAGGCCAAGGGCTGGGACCAGGGCTCGATCGTCGAGGACCCGCAGTTTGTGGACCCGGGCAAGGGCGACTTCCAGTTAAAGCCCGGCTCGCCCGCCGCCAAGGTCGGCTTCCGGCCGTTCGACTACTCGCAGGCGGGCCTGTACGGCGACGCCGCCTGGGTCGAAATCCCCGCTCGGTTCACGTATGCAGACGTCGAGTTTGCTCCGCCGCCGCCACCTCCGCCGCCGCTGGAGGTGAGCGACGACTTCGAGTTCACGCCCGTGGGTGCTCCGCCGGCCGACGCGGATGTCAACGTCGAGAACAAGGGCGATTTCATCCGCGTGTCGGACGAAACGGCGGCGGGCGGCGCCCGGAGCGTCAAGATTCAAGACGCCCCCGGCCTGCAATTCGCCTTCAACCCGCACCTGGTCTACAAGCCCAACTACACATCCGGCCTGGCACGCTGCAGTTTCGACATGCGGCTCGAACCCGGCGCGCACCTGTTCTGCGAGTGGCGCAGCTGGGACGTGAACCCTTACCGCATCGGTCCCTCGTTCTGGATCCAAGGTGGCAAGCTGACCGTCGGCGGCCGCCCCTTGCTGGACTTGCCCACCGGCCAATGGTTCCACGTCGAGATCACCGCCAAGGTCGGCACGGACACCGACGGCAAATGGAACCTCACCGTCCAGCTGCCTGGGCAGCAGCCGCAACGCTTTCCCGACCTTGCCGTGGGCAACCCCGAATTCAAAAATTTCACGTGGGCCGGCTGGTGCAGTATGGCCACCGACACGACGGCGTTTTACTTGGACAACATTCAGATCAAGAACCAGTGAAAACGGCTCGAGAGCCATGCTACAGGAAATCACGGCCTCGGAGCGTGCCGGCTACTTGGCCGCCACGCGGAAGCCGACGTTGTACACGCGCTGCCAGGCGGGATAGCGCCAGCGGCTGGCCGAGCGGCAATCCGGGGGCAATCCCGCCAGGAGCCGCCGCGGACCACTCTCAGGCCGTCCGGGCTGTCGTCCTCGCGCCCATCCGCAGCGTCGTCGGCCCTAGGCCGGTACAGCGGCCAGCCGGATGCAAACGCGACCTTTCATGCCAACCTCCGCTGCGTCGATAAGTGTGACGGCTTTCAAGCTGCGGCGTCAGGCGGAAATGTTACCGCGCATCGCAGGAATCTGGCAAGCAATTGAACCTCGATGGACGGTGGCTTTGTGGCTTCAACGGGATTTGCGTTCCTTGCCCGATACTGCTTATCCTGCCCCGTTTCTCTTGACGCCGAAGCGAGACTAGCGTACTTAACGTCGCGCCTATTCTCGGACTGCGGCTCTGGCCCGCGTCGGCCCGTCAAACAAAGGTATCGTGATGTCTCGACAATGCTTTCGGACGATCCTGCTGGCACTGGTTCTGCTCTGGTCACCGAGGATTCAGGCGCAGGACGAACCCCGGCCGGGCAATTTGATCTCGCGCACGCCTTGGGCCCGCTTGGAGATTGTGTTTGGGCGACTGCGGTTGACCCACTGCCGTTTGGGGCAAGAGTCGACGGTCAGTGCCAACGTGCCGGAGAAGGGGATCTCGGAAAACCTGGCATTCTCGTCGAAAACAGCCGACTCTGCGCGGCTCCGCTACCAGTACGCCGACGGCGAACAGTCGTTGCGCGTCGATTTCGAGGACGCGGCCAGCGTGGTCCTGGAGCGTGTGCCAAACGGCACGTCGAAGCTGGCGACCATCCGGCTCCGCCAGCCGCCCCGCGGGCCCGTCGCTGTCGTCGTCCAGGAGGGCCAGAAAACGCGCGAATTCGCTGCCGACGGCCTGTGGCAATTGATGTTGGCCGAGCCGGAGTTGTGCCAACGACACCTGTTCCCCGTCCTCCAGTCGCTGCGGTCCGATTGGATGCTGGAGGCCCAGTTGCGGCAGATCGAGCAAGCATTGCTGGCGGCGGCTCGCTGGAATCGCGGGCCGGACGCCGCGCGGATGGCGGCCTTGGTCCAGCAGTTGCGAGATCCCTCCTTCTCGCGCCGCCGGGACGCGGACCATCAACTCCGCGCGATGGGGCAGAACGCGGTCTCGTTCCTGAACCGCTTGGACGAACGCACGCTGGACGCAGAACAGCGGACCCGCATTCGGCAGATCAAACAATCGCTGCACGTCCATGACGGCGACGCGCCGGCCCGCGTGGCCGCGTGGCTGGCCGACGACCCGGCCGTCTGGCTGGCGCTGCTGGAACGCGAAAACGAAGCCACCAGGACCGTCGCTGCCGGGCAACTGGGAACCCTTCTGGGGCACACGCTGGCGTTCGACCCGGCAGCGGGTGAATCGGAGCGCCGGCAGCAAGTGCGCCGATTGCGGGCCGAACTGGGATTGGCGAGGCCCGTGCTGGTCGGCGACGCGGGCGGTGCTGTGCGGCGGTAGACTCTCACCTAGTCTCTGACCTAATCTTTCACCTAATCTTCCGTTCGAATTCCCGTGATATCAGGGGAGAGATTAAGTGAAAGATTAGGTGAAAGATTAGGGGAGGCAAGCGGCGGGAGAAAGCGTCGCCTCAGTGAATCAGTATCGGATGCGGCAAGCCCTCCGCTTCGGCGTCCTTCTCCCATTGCAGACGGACTTGCGTCAGGCCGAATGCGCACAGTTCGAACTGGACGCTCAGTCGCTCCAGCACATCGGCAGGAGGTTCGGCATCGCAATCCGCCTCGATGGTGCTGGCCAGGTAATACGCTCGCTTGCCCTGGGCGCAGTAGTCGACGAAGTGGTCTTTTCTTGCCGGCCCACGCAGCTTGGGCAAAGCGTCCGGATACACGCCAGCCCAGAACAGGGTAAAATCGCCGATGTGACGGTGAGCCGCGCGGCGAGCCTCGCCCGTTCGCTGATCGGCTTCCGCCACCATGTCGACCACCTCGTCCAGGCGGCGGCCCTCCCGGTCCCGAATCTTGAACAGCGCGTCCCAGCGGACGAATCGGCAGATCAGGTCGCTGACGTAGTCGACCAAAGGCGGGTCGGCCACACCGAGTTTGGCCTCAAAGACGAATTCGGCCAGACCGGAAACGAAACGCTGCAGAGAAGAAGACGGCCGTTTGGATCCCATGACCCAAGACCTCCTCCGATATCTAAGAACCGCTAACAAAACCGAAATCGGAGACCTTCGGTCGGCGGTTTCGGCGGGGTCAGAGACCCGCGCCGAACGGTTTTGTTAGCGGTTCTAAGATGCCGTTCACGAGTTCATGGTTGGTTCACCGCCGCTACGTCAGTGCTCGATTTTCTTCCAGTACCGGTCAAATGCCCCGGGCTCGTGGAAATCCGGGCTGTTGTCCAGGTCATGGCACTCCATGCATTTCTTCTCGGCCTCGGGCAGCGGCAGAGTGACTTCCTCGCGAAGCTTATTGAGCATTTCCGTGGGGCCGCCGTCCTCCTCGACCTTCACGTGGGCTGACCCCGGACCGTGGCAGTTCTCGCAGCCGACATGGTGCATCAGCGGCGTCTCGTCCACGCCCAGATATCCCGACACGTAGGGGAAGTACTTTTGCGGATTCCAGCCGATGACGTGGCAGCTGAGGCATTCCGGGTCGAAATGCCGGGGAACCTCGCTCCGTTCGCCGGGGTGGATCAGCGTTTCCAAAGCGTGGGCGTGAGTCGTCTTTTCCCAGGTCTTGTACTCGGGCTCGTGACAGTCGAGGCACGCCTCCGAACCGACGTAACTGCGTTCGTCAGGATACGGGATCGGTTTGATCCCCAGTCCCTCCAGGCCGGCCGCCTTCAGCTGATCCTGGTAGGAGGCCAGCAATTGGATCATTTCGGGCGAATCCGGAAAGCGGTCGTCCAGCGGTACGCGCTGGTAGCGCAGCGGTTGGGCCGGATCGTCGAACAAGCCGATCACGCCCGTGTACATGCCTTTCGTGCCCACCTGCACCATCACGGCGCCGGTGCCCGCGATCTTCTCGGCTTCGAATGTCGGTTCGCCCGCTCCGCCGGCCGTCACGACAATGTCGAAGTGCGGGAACTTCTGCACCAAGGCCGTCGAAGCGTCGATCGACGCATGGGCCAGCAGCACGTGCAGATCGCAAGCCTTTCGCTCCAACTCCGGCCAGACCTCGCGGAGCGCTTCCTCCGGCGGTTGCTTGATGATTTCGTCGCTGGTGATTTGAGCCAGTTCTTCCGTGCCCAAGACGGCGGTGACGCCGATCTTCTTGCCGCCTGCCTCGATGATGCGCCAGCGCGGCATCAGCGCGCGATCGATGATCGCGGCATTGGCGCACAGGAAAGCCGAACTCGAATCGCCTTCGTCCGCAGTGATGGCAATCAACTCGCCGGCCGACAGACGCAAGTCGTCCGGGCCGAAGCCGATCGCCTGGTAGTTCATTCTCTTCAGGCCCTCGGCGGTCATCTGGAACTTGATCTCCGCCTGGCGGCCGAAGCGGCGGACCTGATTGCCGACGTCCAGGGCCACCACTTGCCAGCCTTGCTGCTCCAACTGACGCTTGCACCCATAGCGACGGACCAGCCCGCCCTTCTGATTGGTCAGCCCGGAGCAGCCGCAGGGTTCGATGTAGCCGTACTGCCGCCCCGTGATGTACAGCGCCAGAGCCGGCTTGGGCCAGCCGACGAACAGCGGTTCTCGCCTGGTCTTCTTCGCCTGTTCGGCTGGAGCGGGCGGCGGCACATCCGACGCCGGCCCGGTCTTCGCTTGGCCGCCCGCGGGCGTTGTCGTCGCAGTGCCAGACTTCGCGTCACTCGGCTTCGCGTCAACCGAGTCGGGGTTGCCGACAGGGGACGGAGACGAACCCGACGCTGCAGCGGATTCGGGGCGTGACGCGCTGACCGTCGCGTCGGCGGACGGGCGATCGCTGCAACCCGCGACGAGAGCGAGCGTCAGGCCGTACAGACAGAAGCTGGCCAGAATCCAGGGCGAAACGGACTCACAGAAGCCACCTTTCTTCGGAGAAGCCGGGCTTCTTCTCGTCCGCAAACCTGTCAGCACGCACGTACGATGATCCATAGCGGCCCCCTCCTTGAAGTCGCACAGCCGCTCACTCGACCGCAAACTTCACGTAAACGAGTATTGTCTTGATGTCGGGATGGGTGGTTTCGATGACGATCCGTCCCATCTTGGCCTGTTCCGTACCCATACGATTCACCAGCCGCGAGCCCGGTGGAATCGCGATGTTCAGGGGGTGCATGTACACGGCGCCCGCGTTGATCTCATGCGGTTCGTCCAGTTCGACAGCTAGCACATCCTGCGGGTCCACCTTCTGCACCGTCAGCTTGACATCCGCGCGGCTGGGCCCCTTGACCAATATCCGCAAAGTCGCCTTGGCCCCGCGATCCCGCTGGACCGTGCCAAACGTCAGCACATTGCGTTGTTCGCTGAATTGGCCCGGCCCGACGATCGAGATGTCACTGATGACGGAACCGGAAACCGACAACTCCAGCTTGTCCGCTTCGGCAACATTGGTGGTCAACATAATTGTCTGGTTTATGGCCCCCAGAGGCAAGCCTGGTTTTACGGTCAGCGTCCCCAGCAGACCGCACGTTGCACCCTTCTGGTTCTGCAACTCCTCCGCCGTCGCCAGCCGCCAAGTCAGGTTGAAAAATGGGGCCGTATCGGGGTTGGAAAACTCCGTCTTGACGATCTGCAGGTCCTCGATCTTAAAGCCGTACGCGCCCACGGTCCTCGTCGTCCCTTCGTTGGCAGCGACGCCGCTGAGCGTCAAATCAGGAGGATCCAATCGCACTACGTCGATGACGGTGCCATGAACGGCTAGCACCACCGTAGGATGGTCGGGGTCGTTCGTGTGGATCTCGGCCGTCTGGCGAAACTGCTCGCCGATCGTGACCAGCTTCCAATCCAATCGAATGTCCGCCGTCTCCCCCGGCTGCAACTCGCTCTTCTTGAGGTCGCTGAGTGTGCATTTACAACTCGTCGTGCCTTTCTCCAGCCGCAACGGGCCATCGCCATCGTTGCGGATCTGAAAGGTGTGGTTCATGCTGCCGTTGCGCTGCCCGCTTCCGAAGCCGAAATCCGTGCTTCCGACGACGAATACCTTCGGGCCCTTGCGCTGCAGCTCGGCAGAAGGAACCGCACCAGCCAGCTGATTGTGGGGTTCGAATTGGCTGCGTACCCCGGCAAACTCCAGCCACACGCTCGCCAAACCGGCCGCTACTCCCACGAACAGCGTGACGATTGCCAATAACCAAACTCTGGTGGTCATGCGAGGATCCAACTCTTTGAAAACCAGACTCTAACGCTTATTGTTTTGACCGAACGCCAAATACCGCAATATCTTACATCTTCCAGTGAAAGCGACTTGCCGGTTTCGGACAAGCCCGCGGCCGGCGATCTTGGTGGGGTCGAGAGACCGTCGTCCAGCAACGGCACGTCTCCGTCCCGACCGCAAACAATATGCTAAGAGGGATTATTTACGCAAGCCTTGCATCGTTTGTTCGGCGTTTTGCGCCGGTTCTGCCGTTTTCCCCGCAGGATCGTAAAGCTTTTGCTGAGAAAGCTTTTTCTCGCGGTGCGGATGCAGCGCGTCCAATCGCAGGGCCTCGTCGGCCTCGCGACTGGCGGAAGGCTGATCGCCGGCCAAGTGATAGGCCCAGGCCAGCTGGGCATGGCCGTAAGCGTGATTCGGATACAGTCGCAACGCTTCGGTGTACGCCCCAATCGCCTCGTCCAACTGGCGACGATCACCCCAGCGGGCGAACAGCGCCAGTCGCCAATCACCAATCTCTTTGCGCAAGGTGTGAGCATGCGGGTTTCGTCGCAGCAAGTCTGCCAAGGCATCCTCAAACCGCGCCAGAGCCTCGCCCGCTCCGCTGTCCATGACTGCGCCGTGGTACAGGGTCGCCACGTTCACCCAGGGTTCGGCCGAGTGGGGATCGGCGTCGGCCGCCTCGCGGAAGGCGGCTTCCGCATCCGCAAAACGCGACACACGCAACAGCGCCAGCCCTTCGTCCAGCTTCGCGCGGCACCGCAGTACCGGTTGGTACAGCGTCAGAAAGGATGCGGCAACGAGCGTCAGGGCCCCCGCCGCTAGCAAGCCGACGACGATGCGCGGCACGCGACGTCCCGAAACCGCGCCCTCGGTCGAATTGACCGCCAGGGCCAGCAGCAGCCACCAACTGGGCGCAATCCCGGCAAAGCTGATGCCACCGGCGGCTAACAAGTTGACGGTCAGCACCAGCAGCGCAATCCAAAATACGACGGCCGGCGTCCGTCCCCGGACCGTCCATGGATGCAAGGCCGCCGCCAGCAGCGCGGCCGCCGGCAGGCCCCACACGAGCAAGCCGACATCCGGCGTCATGCCAAACACAAATCCGGTCCACCATCCCAAGGCCACGCCGATCAGCGAACCGGCGTAGGCCCCCGCGGCAACTATCGGCATCGTCGCCGCCGGGGCATCCGTAGCGGGGCGAGCGGCTTGTTGGGCCGGCAGACTGTTCTGTGCCCTGGAGCCAGTCGAGCCGCTTCCCAAACACAGCCTCTTCCACCCGCACACAAACCCTCGCCAGGCCGCCACGATCAGCACGGCCACCAAGGCCAGCAACGCCGGTACGCCGGCCGTGGCCGCGACCTCGAAGAACAAGTTGTGCGGATCGGCGATGGATTCACTGGCCTGCGGCAACTTGTACGCGGTGTAGTAATGCTGGAAATTGCCCGGTCCGCAGCCGAACCACGGATGATCCCCAATCATGTCCGCCGTCGCCTGCCAGTATTGCAGGCGGTACAACACCGACTTGGGCGTCTCCGTCAGCACCAGACGGTCCCAGACTCCCACGGCGAGCGCGCCTGCCACCGATCCGCCGATCACTACCGCCAGGAGCAACAGCCGCCAAGTACCCAGCCGGCGGAGTGACCATCGCGACGCCGCCAGCAGGCACACACCGAGGCCCAGGGCCAACAACGCCGTGCGGCTCTTCGTCAGCAACAAACAGACGCCAATCAAGATAGCCGACACTCCCGCCGCGAGGACCGAGAACGGGGGCAGGCTTCGATCAGGAAGATCGGCGCCTGTGCTCATTTTCGCATCCCCATTTTTCTTGCCCTTTTCTGGTCTCGCCCAGACAGCGATCCCCAGTGTGACGATCAGCCAGGGCGCCAGCAGACCCGCCAGGGAATTGGCCAGGGCAAAAGTTGCCAGCGGCTCGGTGCTGTTCAGCCGGTCCTCGAACAGCTTTCGTTCGGGCGATCCCGGCGCCGGATTCACCCCGGCGTCGCGCAGCATCGCCTCGGGATTCCGAGCGTACTCGGCCCGCGTCGCCGGCAAGCTGTAGAAGTACTGGTAGAAAGCCAAGGCCGACAGGCAGACGGCCAGTCCGATCATCACCGCGCAGACCGCGCGAACCGCCACCGGCTCGCGCAAGGACTGTCTTGCCAGGAAAAACAAGGCCCCGAAACCGACCCACTGCCACGCCATGTTGATCGTGGCCCGCGCGCAGCCTTGCCGCATCATGACCAGGGCGCTCAGCGCGATCAGGGCGGTCATCAGGACCACCAGCGCGTCGATTGCCCCGAAGCGGATGTCCGTCTTGCGGCGGATCAGGGCGGTCACCAGCCAGCCGGCGCAGACGATCAGCGCGACCATGACCCAAATCGCGCCGACGCCTAACTCGCCCGTGCTCTCGCTGGGGACCAGCGGCGTGGCGACCAGCAGCGCGGCAAGACCGGCCAGCGGGATCGCTTCCCCGCAGGATGGGGTTCCAGCCCGTCCCGCCGCGCCCTCCGTAGCGCGCGACGCCGATGGTCTCCTCGTCTGACGTTTCGCCATGCGATTCTCTGCCGGTCCTGTGCTCCCGAACGGCGGACTG
>CAYPGE010000092.1:0-23706 GCA_964409865.1 uncultured Pirellulaceae bacterium | reverse complement strand
CTTCGGCGATGTTGTGCGAGCACGGTTTCTCGACGTACACGTGTTTGCCGGCCTGGCAAGCCAGAATTGCCGCCGGCGCATGCCAATGGTTCGGCGCCGCAATCGCCACGGCATCGACGGTGCGGTCGTCGAGGATTCTCCGCAGGTCGGCCACGGCCTGGTCCGCTTCCAGACGCTTCTTGGCGTTCTCCGCCCGGCGTTGATCGGGATCGCAAGCGTAGGCTATTCGCACGCCCAGCTTGCGCAGTGCCTCGCCGATTGCGATTCCCCTGTCGGAACAACCGATCGAGCCGACCGTGAATCGCTCATTCGCACCGCGAGCCTGGATCGCCGGGGCGGCAAAGGCACCCAGCGTGGCAACGGCAGTCCCGCGGCTCAATTGCCTCAAGAAATTCCTGCGAGTGGGTTGTGGCATGGGAGGCTCCTTCAATCGGCTGAGTCAACGCGCGGGTGATCGATGGCTGCGAGCAGCGTTTCCTGAAACATGGCCGGGTCGAGAAGCTCTGCGCACGGTCGCCTGTTCTTGCCACGTGGCGCCATGGCGGACCCCGATGCAGACACCGGCGGGACGGTATTCGCTGGAGGATAGCAAATCTGATTCTTGTCCACGTCAGTGATTCTATCAGGAGGAACTCGTGATTCAAGGAGGCCGGGGCGCAAGAACTGGCCGCTGCCAGCGGCGCACGTTGTCCGCCACTTCCGCTTCGTCCCGCGTCTGGGCCGGCGCCGCTCGAGTCGGATTCGACACAAGCGGCGCAAAAGCCAGCAACGATTCCTCGTTGCATCTCGTCGAACGGGCGAACCGCGACGTGGTTCGCAACGGGGGCTCAGCAGTTCGGCAAATAGGCTCCCAGATCTTTCAGCCGGCGCTGCAACTCGGCCACCGGAAAGCCGCGCGTGTCGCAGTTCTTCGCGGCACAGATGGCGGCAGCCACTCCGATGGCTTGCCCCGTGATGAAACAGCCGGGCATGACGCGAATCGAACTCTGCATGTACCGGTCCGTACTGACGCAACGGCCGGCCACCAGCACGTTGGTCAGCTTCTGCGGTACCAGGCACCGGTAAGGGACCCCGTAGCTCTCGCCTTTCGCATACCGCAGCTTTCGGAAGTCCTCGGCGTACCGCTGGTAACTGGCCAAGTCCGGTTTGGCGGCGTGGATGTCCACGGCGTAGTTGTAGCGGCCGATCTCGTCCGGGAAGACGGCTCGCGATTTGAAGTCCTCCAGATTCAGCACATAGTCGCCCACGATTCGCCGGCTCTCGCGGCATCCGAGCTGTGAGGCCGTCGCCACAAGCTCCATCTGCTCGAAGCCCTTGAGGTACTCCTTGTAATAACGCTCGTACTCCGGCAGCGACTTGCGGGCCCACAGCAGGGCGCGGGTGATGGACCGTTCGTCGGTCGAGTCGAGTCCAAACGTGTGTCCGAGGTTGCCGCCGCCGGTGTGCTCGCCGAGGCGGAACATGCCCGGCAAGTGCTTGTCCTCGAACGTAAAGACCTTGTCGCGGAAGGCGTCTTCCAGGCGGCTCTCGTCGCTCGCCCGCCCACCCTGATGAACCTTGGACCAGTCGATGTCGGCCCACAGGCTGCACAGCGTGCCGGCCATCATGTTCCCGTGCTCGTCGCCCTTCTCGAACGGGGCCCCGGCCCAAGCCGCCAGGTCGCCGTCACCCGTGCAGTCGAGGAACATGCGGGCCTGGACGGCGAACAGCCCGCTCTTGCCGGCCAGGACGACCGACGACACCCGCTCGGCGCCCGAGTCGACGGCAACCATGCCGGTGTGGAACGTGAAGTCCACTTTGGCCTCTTGGAGCAACTCGTCGTACAGCCGTTTGAGCACTTCCGCCCGGATGGTCACATTGCTGCCCGGCCCGTTGCCGCCGCTGTCGGCCAGCCGCCGTTGGATTTCTTCGCCAATCCCGCCGGCCAGGTTGCGAATCCCGTCGCTGAAGGGCATGAACAAGGGTAACATGCCGGCGGTGCCCATGCCGCCCAAGCACGTGTTCCGCTCGGCGAGAAACACGCGGGCGCCTTGGCGAGCCGCCGCCACGGCCGCGGCTACACCGGCTGGCCCGCCGCCGGCGACGAACACGTCGACCTCATGACGGACCGCGAGGCGCCGTTGGAAGACGACTTCGCCGGCCGGCAAATCATCGGCCTGCCCTGTACCGGCGAACGAACTAAGCCCGCCCAGAGCCGCGGTAGCAACCGAGTTTTTCAGAAAATCCCTGCGGTTCGACGACATGCTGCTGCTCCCGTGTTGTGGCCGTTGTGCCATGGTTTGTCCAGGACCTCGGCGCGATACTCTACTCTTTCAACTTGACGATGTCCGGGCCAGTCGCGCTCAACGTTCGGCGACGACCAGGCAGTGAATGTCCAGGTTGGGTACCGTCACGGCCGTGCCATTAACAGCCGTCTAGTGTTTCTTGCCGATCATCTCACGGAGTGTGATGGCTACTTTAACGAGGCGACAGTTGTTTCTCGAACGGTGCTAACGCGCTGCAGGGCCTGCCGGAGAGATTCTGACCTCCACGCCCAGCACTTGGATCGAAGCCTCTGCGGCGGCGGTGACCTGAATGGTGTCGCTGTTCTTGCCCGGCAAGGCGTTCAGGGGAATCGAGTACGTCAACAGGCGGTTCCCGTTGTCCAGGCTCCGGGCGTTGCTGAATCCGGCCGCGACCTCGTTCACCCGGACCTGGGGAGCGCCGGCGTTCTCGTCTTGGGGCGTCATCTCGATGATCGCCTCGGCTTGCCAATCGGCTGGCGGAGTCGGGCCGAGCGGCAGGTTGAACGACAGCATGCGGCCGGTCGCCGGCAACGGCGCTCGGTAGTCTTCGCCGGGAACCAGCACTTCGCGATGGGTCACCACATGGCGACGTGGCAGCGTGCACGACTCGGCCAAGGAGGCCAGCGCCTTGAGCCGCCGTTGGTACTCGGGCTTGGGCCAGCCGGCGTTCTGGAAGTAATTGAACAGATACACCACGTCTCCGCCGCCCGACAACACGGCCACGGCCGCACCGACCGCGCACTCGGGGTCCATGTGACGCACCGCAGTCCCCGGATGCGGCTGGCACCGCGACTCCAGCCCGCCGGCCAGCGTCACCCGGTCTCCCAGCAGCGTGCGCCACCGGCGCAACGGGATGTCGAAATGCATGGTCCGCCACCGCGGTGTGGCCACCACCAGGTCCACCACTCCCTGCTTGGCCCAGGTCGGCGCATCCAGCCCCAAGCCCAGGGCGGTCTCGGGCTCCGACGGCACCCGGACGCCGACCTGGATGGGGTGCCCTCGCCGCGCGGCAGCCTCGTCCACCCGCGTCCGGATTTCCCGCAGCCACTGCGTCAGGATCTCGCCGCCGGCCTGCTCTTGGCCCTTGCTGAACAGGTAGGGCTCGCGCATGAAGTCCAGTTCCAGGCCGTCGATGTCATACCGTTCGAGCGTCTCGTCGATGAGTGCGCGGTAGTAGCGGCGCACTTCGGCGTGCGCATAGTCGAGGCCCCGTGCATAGTACCCCGGATGGCCTTGGCGGAAGAACTCCGGTTTGCGCCACAGGGCGCCGTGAAACGGATGGGCCAGATTGTCGTTGCAGTGAACGTCGTTCATGCGCAGCGAAATCCAGGGGGAAATGCCGTGGTGGCGGCACCGCTGGATGATCCTCGCCGGATAGTCCACTCCTTGGCGGTGTACCTCCAGCATGTTATGGATCAGCTTGCGGAACTGCTTGCGGTCGTTCTCCGGGATGGGCGCCAGGAACGGTTGATCGTCCGGCCCTTGCGGTTCGTAGCCGTCCCAGAACGCCTCCCATACGTCGCTGCGGTAGTTCGTTCGCCGAGCATTCGTGTTGCAGAACAGGACGGTCACGCCGGCGCCGGCGATCACGTCCACGTAGCGATCCGCAATCTCACCGGCCTGCTCGGGGGGAAACGTCTGCGTGTAGAAGAAATCCGTGCAGTCTTCGTTGTGCAGAAGGCCGGTCAGCCGTGTGCCGGCGTTCGTGCGCGCGGCGCCGTCGCCCGCCGTCGCCGCCGGCCATCCGCCTGGCAGAGCAGGGGCGGGTGGAACGGTCATCGCGATCATCGAAAACAGCAACGTGATATTTTTCCGCTTCATGTCCGCCTCTCCTGTTGAGTTTGACTCCCACGGCAGGGATTCCAGCCCGTCGTTGCCAAGCCGGAATCGTCTCACGCGCACAGCGCTACCACCACCCTCTTCATAGCACAAATGACCAGCAGCGATCGTGCGAGACGTGGTAAATTTCCGCTGATCCCGCGTCGATGCCCGAATTCTGCACCAAGCGTCGGAAGAGCAAGAAACTTCACGTGCAGTTCCACCGTCACTCCTTGATTCTCTCCACACCGTCCCATGCGCAATCATCTGCTTTCACTGCTGGTTCTGCCGGCCGTCACGCTCGCCGAGGGGAGCCGGGTACTACGGGCCGCTCAGTCTCAGCAATGCCTCTGGTGGTTTGGCAACGACCTGGCCGTCGCAGCAAATCGTTACCCGGACATCATTCCATCCGAAACCAGAACCTTCTCGAGGGAACGGGTGGTCATCGAGCGGTTCCCCCGGAAGCGGGAGTCCGTCAAGTCCGCGTTCAGACGACTGCGGCCAGCACGTTGCGAAGACGGGGATCTCGAATCGGGTGAGATCTCGCATGACTTGGGCGTCGGGGCGCAGTTCATAATCAGGGCCGACACTCAGTACGCCGACTGTCTTTTCACGCCGACAGAAAAGTTCGTACAAGGGTGGATAGTGGCCGGATAGCGCGCCGTGGTGGCTGATCTTGACGCCCGAGAAACGTGTGTCCGCTTCTTCCCAGGATTCCGTCCTCCAATACTCGAGGGCGGCCATCCACGCTCGAGTCGTCGCATCGCCGCCCAGCAGAAAGTGAACGGGCAGTTGTCTGTGCGACAAGACCAGCACCACAGACAGGTCGTTCGATTCTTCGCGATGCGCGCGCCCCCACGGTTCGCGACCGTCCAGCAGCCGGTCCTTCCATCGTTCGACGGCGTTCCGTTTGGGGCCAATCGCCCGCAGGCGGAACTGTCCGAAGTACGCTTCAAAGCCCTGTTGGCAAGACCGCCAAGCGAATCGGTCTTGACGGGCCAGCGGAACCAGCAGTTCTTCGTAGAGTCCGCGTATGCCCCTGGTGATGGTCGGCCTTCCCCGGTGGAGTTTCATGTCAAGCGTCAGCATCAGCGGACTCGGAATTCCCGCATCCCAGAACTCGGAGAACCTCACTCCATCGTTATCGCAGAAGCACTCTTCGAGCAATTTCCGCATGCCAAAGCAATGGTCACGGTCGGGGTGTGTCAGGCACACGAAATCGAGCCGTCGGATGCCTCGTTCTTCAATCCAATCCCGGATTCGCGCGTGGGCTCCGGAGGATTTCGTCAGGTGGCAATCGACCAGTCCCCAGCAAGCATCGGAGCCAACCAGGATCGTGTCGCCGTGCCCGCAGTACAGGAATTCCAGAGAAGCCAGCGGTTGCTCGGCTGACTCGGCCATTAACTGTCTCCGCGTTACTGATCTTCCCGTCCGCGTCGATCTCGGAGGCTCTGCTCCTGCGTTACGGCACGTTTCAACTGCTCCAACTCCTCCCGCGTCGGCCGGTACTCTGCGATCGGCAGCACGGACATCGTCGTGGTCACGTCGACGACGTCACCAACCTGAATCGTTCGATCTCCTCTCAAGTTCTCACGCCGGATTCGCCGAGCCGCCAGATCGTCGCCGATCTCGAACTCGATCGTGACCGCGTCGTCCCCCACGCTCCGTACGAGGCCCTGATACTCCTGAATCAACACCGGAGCCCGGTTGCGAAAGAACCCTTTCACGATCGCCTTCACCCGCGCATCCGATAGCCCGAATTTCCATTGGGCCATCCACAACGTGGCTTCCACCCACGCTTCCCCAAGATCGCGATCCGTGACATCGGCAGTACGCGCTGACGGTGCTTCAGCCAATCGGTCCTTGAACTCTGGCAGGAGCCGGTTGACTTTCTCGTCGAGTTGGAAGACCGATGGCTCCAACACCGGCTTGGGTGGTTCAGGACGTCCGTCAGGCTGCGGCGAGCGTGGCATGCTGGTCCGTCTTGTCAGCTTGAGTCAAATGTTGCGAGTTGAACCTTTCGCAAGCGACGACAGCAGCTTGATCCACCAAGGCCGGAGTGATCGGCTGGTCGCCGCCCGTTCGAATCGCCAATTCTATCACGGAGTCCCGGAGCAAGTCACCAAACGTGCTAGTCAACTCCGCCAGCCGGCGGTAGGCGTCTTGAGTGATGCGAGGAAGTTGGGACGTGTTCATGTTTTCTTCTCCCCGTCGTGACTTGTCGGCCCATTCGCCGCCAGAACTACCTGTCCGGGGGGGTAGTCGCTTGGACGAGGACCCGATTCGGTGCTAGCAGAGTAGCCGCTGCATGTATTTACTAGTATTCTGCATAGTTGCTGCATATTGTGAATATACCTGAGGACACACGATACTCCTAGATCACTTTCCAACGTGCGTTATGAACACGACCGGACCCGAACATGAAGTGGACGGTGAAATCGCGAAAAAGGCGCGACAGCGCAAGAGGGACAAGGCAGGAAGAGAGCGAGCTTGTGCCACGAAGGCAGCGGTATCGGAGGCACGACAAGCAGAGGAGTTGTTTACGCAGAAATCTCTGGCGAAGGAGATTGGCACTAGCCAGAGCCAACTCTCCAAGTTCGAGAAGGGTTATCCCAATGTCATCTCGCGAGAAAAACTCCTCGATCTACGGAGAGTTCTCGAACCAGAGTATTCAGAGATATTCAGCCAAGAAAAGCCGCCGTCTCGCGTCCGACGGCAGCTAGCGTTCTGTGGCAATTGGGAATGCCCTGCCGCTGTGCTTTACGTCATCGACGGGCAGATTCTAGTGCGCCCGCGGTTTCTTGAGCGTGACGCGAGCGATCCTGGCAGGTGTGAATTCTGTGACGATGAGGAACTCTTGAGCCACTGCGGCCACTGCGGCTCGGAGTTGCACGTCGGTGTCCGCTGTCATCAGTGCGGCGAGGCCTTCGTAGTTGTGGATTTCTCGGTAACTCAGGCAAGCCTCGAGGATCTGCAACGCATTTGCCGTGAAAGGAACGAGCGAAACCGACTTGTGTTATCAGTCGCGGCAGTTGAAGGATAGGAATCCTGTTTTTCGGCCACAGAACGGATTGTACCAGGAGCAAATTGTGCCTCCGTGGCCCCGCCCAGCGTTTGGACGTTGTTCTGTCAAGCTGCCGGTCGATGATGGTGCAAAGCAGGGGTCGAGTACGCGTGGATCCCACGGCTCGCGCGTACCGTCTTTCTGCACGCCGTGCGAAAAAACGCGTCGTCGTCGACGTCTGCGACTCGGAACGTCCCGAAGACGCGCCGATCTCCATCCACGCCGCCTATCACTTGACGCTCGATCTGAAGCCTGCTCAGGAGATTTTCTTCAAGGTCCGGGCATTCAACTTCGACCCCACGGACGGCCAGGAAAGGGGGGACTTCGGCGACGGAACCCCTACGTGACGACCCGCTCCGACGGCAGCCGCAAGAGCCTCAACCTCGACGGCTACGCCGTCACTATCCCCTGCTGGGAGAATCCGGGACAGAACCCAGTCACCGTTCCTCGCACGAACAAACGCGCAAAAACGGCGACCACGCGAGTGTGCGTGAAAGTGGGGGAGTGAAGGGTCGGCGAGGCAGGCGGATCCTTTTCGAGGCCTGCAGCCGGTGTTTGACGGGACATCATTGCCGAGCCACAATGGCGGTTGAGCGTCGAACCCGCCGCAGCCTCCTTGTCGGAGTCCTCTCATGCGTAGAACAACGCCCGCCGTTCTCCTGATAGCCTGCTACCTTGCGTGGCAGCCACCGCCCGCGCAGGCTTCGCCCCTGGAGCCGTTCCCGCCGGATGAACACACGCTGCTCCTGTATCACTTCGACGAGGGGCAAGGCTCCGTGGCCAAGGACGCCAGCGGCCGAGGCTACGACGGCGAGGTCCGCGGCGCGCGATGGGAGGCCGGCAAGTTCGGCGGGGCGCTGGCGTTCGACGGCCAGGACGACTGCGTGTTTCGCGAGGTGACCGAAGCCATCGAGAACGTGAAGGCGATCACCGTCGAGTGCTGGTTCAAGCAAGAGAACCCCGAGGGCCGGCAGTTCCTCGTGGGCAAGGACGTGACGTTCCATTTCGATCTGAGCGGCGGCAGCAGCACGTCGATCTCGCTGTACAACCAGGGCGGAGCCGTGGAGAACGCGGACGGCCTGCGGCATCAGCATCTGGGAACTGCGCTCGGCCCGCTCCGCTTCGGACGCTGGCACCACTTGGCCGTCACCTACGACGGCCGGCAGTCGAGCTTCTTCCTGGACGGCGTGCTGAAAGGCCGCGTGCCGATGGCCAAGGATTTCCTGCTGGGCACGCGGTCGCGCGGCATCTGGGTTGGCTGCTACGTCGGCATGGACTTCTGGTACAGTGGCAAGATGGACGAGGTGCGCGTCTCTGACTGCGTCCGCTACGACCCCGCAGGGAAGCTGGCTGTGGGCGGCCGAGCGTTCGACATGCCGGCCAAGAAGGTCGTCCAGAAGGCTGTCCGGACTCCCAAGCGTACGGGGGCCGCCAAACTCCAACTCGTCTTCCAGAAATCGTTCGGCGGCAATGCGGCGGGCTGGGTCTACCTGAAGCCGCCGGGCCGGCGGGCAGCGATCGTCGGCAACTTTCACTTGAACGATCTGGCCGAAGGGGCCGAGCAGTCAATCGAAATGGACGTCTCCGACGAAGTGATCGGCGACGGCACGTATGTCGTCGGCCTGGAAAACACCGCCGGCGGCTACTACCGCGTGATCCGCGCTTCGCTCACCGCTGGCGACAAGCCGCTGGCCATGTGGACCGGTGCGGCCGTCTCGCGGCGCACCTTCCAGCCGCCGGTGCTCGTGCCGCTGCACGTCCGTGGCGTAAGCTTCCAGCTTGCGGAAGATGGCGGGATCGCGAGCTGGAAGCTCACGCCACTTGATTCCCAAACGGCGCCGAAGCCCTCGCGGATCCTCCTGCTGCCCGAGGCCATCGATCGGCTGTCGGGCGATCTGGAGATCGACCGCGACGACGCCAGCGAGCCGGTCGCTCTGTACGGCGAGGGGCTGGCCGAGTTCTGGCTGGACATCCCGCAGGAGCAGACCTACCGGGTCTACCTGCGCTACGCCGCGCCGGGCCGGCAACCGTGCGATATCGTCGTCGACGGCGCCGACTTGAACGAGTACAACATGTGCGCCCTGAACCGGACCGACAGCTCCCTGCTCCGCGACGCGTTCTGGGAGTACCAGGGTTCGACGACCCTGTCGCCGGGCGTCCACTGGATCCGGCTCCAGGACGTCCTGCCGGCCATCGTTGCCATGCGACTGGAGCCGAACGCTTCTGCCTCGCCGGTCACGGTTCCCTGGTCGCGATACGCCGTGCCCGACGGCGAATTCCTCCGCCGGGCCGAGACTTGGCAGGCCGAGACTCTTTTCGGGCAGCCCAAAGACGCAGCGGTCACGCTTGACAAGGCCCAGGACCCGCCGACGTTGCGACTGGCCGCCCGGTTTGCGAATACCAACCCAGGCGAGCTTTTCGGCGGCGACGCGGTCCGGCTTGCACACCGGGGCCAGTGGGACCTGGAGCCGTTCGGACGCCTGCGGTTCCGTTTCGAGGGGCAAGGATCGGGCCACGTGGTGTCGCTGTGGGCGGTCGACGTCAAGGGGATCGAAGTGCTCCTGTGGCGGACGCGCGACAAGACGGCCGAACCCCAGGAAGTGGCCGTGCCGATCTCCTTCGAAGGCAACAACGTCTTCGACCCGTGCCACGTGGTGGCGCTCTGCCTGGAGTTGGATGAGGGGAACGTCCGGGTGGATCAGGTCAACCGGTTCGCCGGCGCGATCGTCGGCCCGGTCTTCGATCGCCGCGACACGCTCGTTCCGCCGGACGGGTACGCCGCCCAGGTCGCCGACGCCCGCCAGGCGATGGCTGGCGCGCTCAAGCAGCTCAGCGACAAGGCCGAACCGCTGCGGGCCGCGGCCTTTCGGCCCTGGACCCGGCCGGTCGTGCCCGAACAACATCCGCTGTTTGCCGGCACCGATCCCAAGCCGGTCACGCGCAAGACGCTGGGCGACGTGCTGCACATGACCGGCGCGCGGAGCATCGAGGAGCGGACGCTCGACCAGTTCCACAAGCACTACGACTTCGGCGACGTCTGCTGGCCGCACATCGGCATCTGCCCTCAGCGGCCATCCTTCAAGACGGACGAAGACTATCGGGCCGCACTCGCGCAGTTCGAGAAACGGCTGGAGGACGTCCGCGCCCGGGGCCTGTACCTGTTCGACATCTGGGGCTACGTGCCGTTCGACGCCAACTATCCTCACAAGATCGCCCCCGAGCACCACGAAATCCTCTTGCGAGTCTTCGGCGACCGCTTTCTGGGCTACGACAACGGCGAACAGGACGGCCGCTACATCGGCAGCTATGCGACGACAAAAAGGGGTCAGGACTCTTTTCTTCGAAGCACCCGGAGGGCCGGTTCCCGGAAAATGAGTCCTGACCCCTTTTTCTCGAACCGCAAGCAAGGCTGGGATGATTTCGTCAAGTGGGACGAGCACGTCTGCGGCGACAGCATGCACTATATGAACGCCACCGGCTCGTTGAACTTCTCACACTACTACGGCGAGCGCAACGCCCGCCTGTTGGGACTGGAAACGGCCCAGGGACTGCCTAGCGACACGCTCCTGTTCGCCTTCCTCCGCGGAGCCGGGAAGCAGTACGGGCGGCTCACCTACCAGGCCTCGTCGATCTGGAACCGTTTCGGGTACAACATGTACCAGGACCGCAAGACGACAGGCAGCACCGGCTACGGCTACGGGCCCAACAAGGGCTGTTCGCGAAGCCTTCACAAGCGGCTCTTCTGCTGCGGCTATCTCGACGGGCACAGCATCTTCGGCACCGAGACCTCTCAGTTTACGGCCGACGAGGTGTCCGAAGGCGTGCCCGAGTTGAGCCCCCTGGGACGCCAGCACTTGGAACTGCACGCGTGGGTCAAGAAACACCCCGAGCGCGGCGTGCTGGCGACGCCCGTGGCCTTGATGCTCGATTTCTACAACGGTTGGAACATGCCGCGGCACCTGTACCGCGGCGACCGCTACAAGATCTGGGGCAAGTTCCCGTACGAAAAGGGCGACTACCTGATCGACAACATGTTTCGCATGATCTGGCCGGGCTACGAAGACGCCAGCTACCTGCGCAACGAACGGGGCTTTGTCACGCCTACGCCCTTCGGCGACATGTTTGACGTGATCACCAACCGCTGCCCAGCGGAGGTGCTCAAGCAGTACTCGGCCGTGATGCTTCTGGGCGACGTCGAGATGACGCCCGAGGTGGTCCAGCGGCTTTCCGCTTACGTCCAGGCAGGCGGCGACTTGGTCACCGACGCCCGCCATGCCAGGGCGTTTCCGGCCGAGCTGACCGGGGTCCAATTCGGTCCCGAGGCGAAGGGCTGCTTGTCGCACGTGCTCTCTTGCGGCGAGACGTTCCAGGAGCAACCGTACAGCTACACCGTAGTGACGCCGGCCGGGGCGCGGGTGCTGTCAATCAACGAGCAGGGGCATCCGCTGGTCACCGTCCACCAGGCCGGCCAGGGACGCGTGATCGTCGGGGCGGCCGACTACTGGATGAGCGACACGCTGACGTACGCGGTTCCCGAGATCGTCAACATGGAGCCGCCCTACCAACTCCTCCGCGGCGTCCAGTCCCTGCTGGCCGGCTACTTCGACTCGTTCAACCCCATCCAACTCGATCCACCCGGCCTGAACGTCCACACGTGCTGCTACGACGGCGACCCGAAACGCCTCCTGGTGGGCCTGATCAACAACGACTTGTTCGCCGCCTGGTGCGGCAGCGTTCGTGTGCGACTCGGCCAAGTGGCCTCGGCCACCGAGCTTTGGAAAGACAGGGGGCTTAAGATCGGCGACCGCATCGAACTGGAGGTCCCCGCCGGGGACGTGGCGATTCTGGAGATCCGGCTGGAGTAAGAGCCTTGACTTGCCGTTGCGGTGGTCTCTTCGTCGAGGCAGACAGGACCGCAGAGGCAGCAAAGCCTGCGCGAAAAAACGGGACAGTCCCCGGCCACGGGCATACTTTCTCTTGGGACTTGCCTGACGATCTCGGAGCAACCGCAACTGCATCAGAAGGCACGCCAGTCGACCTCTTGTCCGTCGTTGCGAATCAACAACGCCTTCACCGTGTTCGAGGGCATCGAGTTGGGCAAGAATTGGACCGAACCATCCACGAGAACGCCGAGCACGCCGCCGGGATGAACGCTGGAGATACCTCGTTCGGTTTTCGGGTTGATTTTCATGGGGATAGTGTCCACGTCCAAATCCAGCGGTTCCAGCCAGCTGATTCCGCAATTAGCCGATTCGACTACCATTAACGTGTTGCTTGTGCCGTCGGGGACATCGCGTAACCCTACCCGCTGGTCGACGGGCCACACGGTGTTCGGTCCCGTCACGGCGACGTAATCCGTTAGGAACTCACCCCGCTTTCTCTTCCGAACTGGACAGCGATAGACGGGTGGCATCTTCCCGGCCAGCTTTCGGTTGTTGGGACCGTTCCACGGTTCGTCGAAGCGATACTGCTTGTACAGATCGCGTTCGTAAGTATCCATGAAGGGCAGTATCAGAACTCGCCAACTGTGCATCGGCTTGCCGTCTTTGTCGGCGATGTAGGGCGGCGGGAGTCGGCCGTATTTGTCGGCGTACCTCTGAATCGCAAGGGAGATATTCTTCAGGTTATCGAAGCACGGACAACGTCCACTGTCGCGCTGCGGGCCCGCAACCGCCACAAAAAGTAGACACGAAGAGAAAAGAAGCAAGGCAACGCATGCCAGCGCTTCCCCGTGCTTCTTGCGACAAGCTGCCACAACCATCGCCAGCGTTAGCAGCACGTACCAGGCGTACGCCACGCCGACGACGCCGAACTGCGAGTAGAACCCACACACGATACATGACAACAGGACCGTGCCCAGCAACGTCTTCAAACCGAATTGAAACGGAGCAGGCTGGTTGCGTTTGGACGATCCGTTTGGGCACGTCTCAGTCATGGATACCGCCCTCGGTTTTCAAGTATACCATGATTATTCCCGACTACAGCAGGTCAGGATCGAATACAGATCCAGTTGCGGCACGGTAACGGCGAAAGCCTTCCCGCTGGAAGTCCAGCCACTGGTTCCAGAAAGGCGTCGGCCCGTTTCATCCGCGGTGGCTCGGCGGCGTGGGACGCGACGGTAAGTTGGCCCACGAGGACGGCACCGACGGCGGCAGCAAGTAACGATCGCAAGTGCCGGAAACGCGTGGAAGGTCTGTCGGGTCTCATGTCGGCGGCTCCTGGGGCTGTGATTGCATTCCGTCAACAGATGGAAATGTGTGGCACGAAGCAGATTCCATCGCCGGGGAGCCATCCTGGCGACGAGCCCAGGCCGGAGTCACCGCTGGCCGGCAAAAACTGGGGGACCTTGTTGGCCGCCAGCATCGCTTCCGGTAGAATCACCTTGTTCGCAGCAGTCGGGTTGGCCCAACATCAACCTCAACGGGGAGAAACACACATGAAGACCGCGGCCTGTGGAGCGCTGCTGACCATGTTATTGGGACCGGCTTGGGTGTTTGCCGGCGCTGACGCGGCGCGGCCAATTATCGACAATACCCACGACCGGGTGCAGACGACCCTGGCGCCGGGCTTGAAGCGGATCGGAACGATCCGGCCCCGCGGCGCCAAGGACGTCGGCCGCTCCAACCTGGCCATCGGCTGTGAAATGCTGGACCGCGATTACGGCGACTTCGAGCAGTTCAAGGCCTATATCGAACCGTTGGGAATCAAACGCATCCGCCTGCAGGCCGGCTGGGCCAAAACCGAGAAGGTCCAAGGCGTCTGCGACTTCGCGTGGCTCGACCGCCAGGTTGACTACCTTCGCGCTCAAGGCCTGGACGTGCTCCTTGAGACGTCCTACGGGAATCCGATCTATCCCGGCGGCGGCGGGGCCTCGCTGAGCGACGGGCTGCCGTCCGGCGACACGGGGCTGGCCGCGTGGGATCGCTGGATCGACGCCCTGGCCGGCCATTGCCGGGACCGCGTGCAGGACTGGTCCACCTGGAACGAACCGAGCAATACCAAGGGCAACACGCCCGAAATCCTCGCCGACAACAACATTCGTACGGCCGAGATCATCAAGCGGCACATTCCGAACGCGCGGATCGCCGGACTGGTGCTGAGTTCGCCCAACGTGCGTTTTGCCGAGCCCTACATGCAGATCCTCAGCGCGCAGGGCAAGACGGGGCTCTTCCACTGGATCATCTACCACGACTACTCGCTCAATCCCGACGCGGTGTTCCCCCGCGTCGAGGAGTTTGTGAAGATGGTTCACCGCTACGCGCCCGACGTGAAGATCTGGCAGGGCGAGGCGGGCGCGACGTCCAGCCCCCACTATTCCGCGCCGATCTCTTCGCAGACGTGGAACAGCGAATTGACGCAGTGCAAGTGGAACGCGCGGCGGATGATCGGCGATCTCGGACATGGTCTCGAATCGCTGGTGTTCACCTTCTATGATCCCGCTTACGACCAGCCGGAACGCTACTGCAAACATATCGACCCGCTGTGGGTCCGCACGCGCCAGGATCGGTTCATGAAACGGATGGGATTGGTCAAGTGCAACGAGGACGGCCAGGTGCTGAAGGTCAAACCGGCCTACTACACCGTCCAGAACATCGCCTCCGTCTTCGACAGCTCGCTGCAGGCTGTGACCGGGTTCTCGTGCGACGTGCAATGCGCGAAGCAGACGGCGGCTTACCTGTTCCAGAAAACCGGCAGTGACCAGAAACTGCTGGCCTTCTGGGACTGCTCGGACCATCCTGACAATGGGAACGAGACGACGCCTGCCCAGATCACGCTGACGGGCGTGACGTTTGCAGAGCCCGTCTGGGTGGACACGGTCACGGGCGCAATCTACGAATTGCCGCCGGACCGCGTCGTGACCCAGGGGGACAAAACCGTGCTGCGAGACATTCCTCTCTACGACGCGCCCGTGTTCATCACCGATAAGAGCGTCGTGGAAGCTGCTTCGAAGTAAGCTCGGGCACGGCCCAACGGAACTACAACCCCAAAGGAGAAAATGACATGTCCGGAGGCTCCACGATGCGTTCGCTCTATCATCGCGCCACTCTGATGTTGACGATCGCGCTGGCGATGTCCGCTACGGCGATGGCAGCGGACGCACCAACAGTCCCACGCTGGTCCGTCGAGAAGGCCAACCAATGGTATCAGGCCCAGCCCTGGCCGGTGGGATGCAACTACATCCCGTCCACGGCGGTCAACCAGATTGAAACCTGGCAAGCCGAGTCGTTCGATCCCCAGACGATCGACCGCGAACTGGGCTGGGCGGAGGATCTGGGGTTTAACACCGTGCGAGTCTTCCTGCATGACCTGGTGTGGGAAGCCGATCCGGCGGGATTCAAGGACCGCCTGGGAAAGTTCTTGGATATCTGCCAAAAGCACCACATCCGGGCCATCGTCACCTTCTTCACCAATGGATGTTACGGGAATGCCGAGGAGGCGCACCTGGGCAAGCAACCCGCCCCGGTGCCCGGCGTGCACAATTCCGGCTGGGTGCAAACCCCCGGCGCCGCCAACGTGAATGATCCGGCGAAGTGGGGACGCCTTGAAAAGTACATTAAGGATGTGGTGGGCTCGTTCGCCCAAGACGACCGCATCCTGGCATGGTCCATCTACAACGAACCGGAGAATCGCACCAAAGGAGCCCGGAGCCTGCCACTGATGCGCAACGCCTTCGCGTGGGCGCGGAGCGCCGGCCCCTCGCAACCGCTGACCGCGCCCATCTGGGCGTTGCCATCCGCGACCTCCACCTCGCTCGACATCGTAAATTTCCTTTACGAGAACTGCGACGTCATGAGCTTCCACTCCTACCGCGGCCCGAAAGATATGGAAAGGTTCATCAAGCTGCTGCAGGCCTTCGATCGGCCCATCCTCTGCACCGAGTACATGGCTCGCCCCCACTCGACGTTTCAAGACATCCTTCCGATCCTCAAGCGGGAACGCGTCGGAGCGATGAACTTCGGACTGGTCGCGGGCAAGGGCAACTTCTACTACCCCTGGGGAAGCAAACCGGGTTCGCCGGAACCGAAGATCTGGCACCACGACATCCTGCGATCCGACGGAACTCCGTACGATCCCAAGGAAACCGCCTTCATCAAGCAACTCACCGGCCGCGACCGCTGAAAATTCCGAACTGGAGTCGTTGCGCCGTACGTCGAGCGATTGAGCCATCGTGCGCGGCGCGGCACCGGATTCGACCGTCGCCGGTTCCTGGACTACTGCCCGAGGAGTCATTCATGTTAAACCGTCGTGATGTACTTCGCCTAATTCCCGTATCGTCGCTGGCATGGTTGGAGGGGGCTGAGGCGGGTCAGACCGCGCCAGACCCACGCCCCGATGCCGTCCCACTGCTGGCTGGCCCGCCGGTCGTGCAACATCTCACGGCGGAGGGGTTCACCGTCAGCTTTGCTGTCGGGCAGTTGGCCACGGGCTGGGTTGAATGGGGACTATCGGCCGAGCGACTCGACCAACGAGCGGTCGCCAGCCGCGCCGGGTTGGCCGAGGCGTCGGACCGGGCGCTGGTGGTGCCAGTCTCGCTCGGTGACCGGGGCGGAGCCGGACGACAGGTCTTTTATCGCGTGGTCGCACAGGCGTTGAGTTACCAGAACGCCTACAAGTTGCGCCGCGGCGAACCGGTGGCCGGGCCCACCCAGAGCCTCGTGATCCCCGACCCGACCGCCAGCCGGGTCCGCGTGGCCGTCGTCAACGACACGCATGAACACGGGCCAACCATCGAAGCCCTTGGCGCGCGGATCGAGGCGGTCCAGCCCGACGTGTTGGTGTGGAATGGCGACACGTGCGGTTCGGCCTTTGATGCGCCGGCGGACTTGCCGCGCGTGCTGTTGAAGCCGGGCTGGGCCGCGAGCCGGTGCTTGATGTTTGTGCCCGGCAACCACGACGTGCGCGGAGCCTGTGCGCGGGAGATTTCCCAATGTCTGGCAGCCGGCCCGGATGCGTCGCTGCCCTACAACGTGGCTCGGCGTTACGGGCCCTTGGCCCTGCTGACCCTGGACACGGGCGAAGACAAGCCCGATGCCCACCCCGTATTCGCCGGGACTGCAGCCTACGAGCCGTACCGCGTGCAACAAGCCGCTTGGCTGCGCGAGGCTCTGCGCCGGCCTGACATTGCTTCGGCTCCGTTCAAGGTTGTCTTCTGCCACATCCCGCTGCGTGGACTGCCGAAGCAGAATGACGGGCTGAGCCTGGAGGGCTATGCATCCTGGTCAGGTGACGGGGCCAGGGCGTGGATGCCCGCGCTGCGTGAAGCTCGCGTTCCGCTGGTGGTCAGCGGTCACATGCACGCCTGGCGCGTGGACGATCCGGCCGAAGGCTTGCCGATGCAGGTGGTCGGCGGCGGCCCCGAGCCTCCCAAAGCCACGCTCATCGTTCTGGAAGCCGACGCCCAAACACTGCGCGTCGCGATCCAGGACTTGTCGGGCGTGGTATTGGCCGAGCGCCGACTAACGGGCGATGGTTTGCGTTGAAAGCGTTGAGATAAGGAGGATCAGGCGATCGGGGCGATGGTGATGCCGCCGTCGGAGCGGATGGTCCGCGGGATGGCGTACTTGCCGCACAGAAACACGCTCTTGAGATTGACGCGGACCACGCGGTCCCAGCCCTCCAACCAGGCCTTCGGAAAGAAACCCAACTCGCCTAGGACTGCGTAGACGGCGCAGCCGCCATGTCCCTTGCCCAGCACAAAGCGATCGCGGTCCCGCTTGCGCGGATCCCCGGGATCGCCGTTCAGTACCCGTGTATACAGCACGCTCAGAATCTCCGCCATCGACAGCATGCTGCCCGCGTGTCCGCTGTGGCCCCGATGGGTCATCCGCAGACAATACTCGCGGATCCGGCGTGCCAGCTCTCGGCAGCGATCGGCCCAGGTTGCGGAAGTCGGCATGACGCGCACCTCCTTCTCAATACGAAGTACGGGGTGTCTTGCGCCGCTTGTTTCTCAAACGCTGCTAAACCACCTCCTCGACCACCCACGGCTTGCGGTACTCTCGCTTGAAGAACCTCATCGCCTCGGGATCGTCGAGAATCTGTTCCGTCTGCGGGTCGACGTGCAGCTTGCGGCCGCCGAGGCGGCAACTGATGTTGGCGTAGTGGACCAGCAACAGGCTGCGGTGGCCTTCTTCGATGTCGGCGTTGGGGCGCTGGCGGCTCCGCACCGACGCGACGAAGTTCGCCTTGTGGTCCGGATCGGGGAAGCGGCCGTACATCTGGTCCTTGACCACCGGCTGGCGATTCTTCGGCCGGACGAAGACCTGCCAGCCGCCGCCCATCCGGCCGATGTACATCACGCCCTGGTCCCCATACAGTTCGATCCGCGTCGCGTTCTGCGGCCAATGAGGAAAGATGTCGCCGTTGCGAATCCCGTCGTCGCTTTCCAGCATGTAGGGCGTATAGAGCGTCTGCTCGTAGGTCATCAGCAGGTTGGGGAACTCGAACGTGGCCACCTGTGTGTCGGGCGTTTCGGCGGCCCCTTGCGTGTTGAAGAGCCCGCCCACGCAATAGGCGCTGCGCGGATAATCGACGCCGCAGAGCCAGCGGGCCAGATCGAGCTGGTGGATTCCCTGATAGGACATCTGGCCGCCGGAGTAGTCCCACAGCTTGCGCCATTGGGTATGGATCGCCGGGTTGTACTTGCGCTCCGGGGCCGGGCCGTTCCACATTTCCCAGTCCAGCGTGGCAGGCGGGTCCGAATCCGTTGCCCACTGGAAGTTGGTCTCGTGACGCTGCTCGTGCACGCGGCACAGATGGATGCGGCCCAGCTTGCCTTCTTCCAGGTACTGTTTGGCAGCAAAGTTGTAGGGGGCGCTGCGGTTCTGGGTGCCGATCTGGACGATGCGGTTGTACTTGCGAGCGGCCTCGACAGCCTGGCGGCCTTCCCAGCAATTGTGGCTTTGCGGCTTCTCGCAATAAACGTCCTTGCCGGCGCGGCAGCACAGAATCGTCGCCAGGGCGTGCCAGTGCGGCGGGGTGGCAATCACCGCGGCGTCGACGGCAGCGTCGGTGAGCATCTCGCGGAAGTCCTGCACGCACTTCGGACATTTGCCGCCTTGCCGCGAGGCGTACTCTTTCGCTCGGGGCTCGTGCAAGGCGCGGTTCACGTCGCACAGGTAGCCGATCTCGCAATCGTCGCGATCCAGAAAGCCGAGGGCCAGCGAGTGGCCCCGCCCTCCGCCGACGCCGATCATCGCCAGCACGAGCCGATCATTGGCGGGAGTCGCCCGGGCCGAGCGAGGGTTGGTGAGAATCGTCGCCCCGGCGGCCAAGCCGAGTGCGGTCTTTCCTGTACGGTCGAGGAAGCGACGCCGGTTGATTTCTGACATGGAAGCGATCCTCCGATGGAAAGGGAAGCGGACACCTGATCGCCGCGCCGGTTGCCTGGCCTTCCGGCGGATCGTCAGGTCAAGATCCCGGCGGTTGACCCTGCCGGACATGGCAAGTCTGCACATACCCTCCCGGCACTTCGACCGGCATTTTATCACCGATCGGGGCGGCGACGAAGATCATTTCCCGAAAGCCTCAAGCTTTCTGGGGACTACGCGAGCTGGTAAACATCAATCGCAACCGCCGAAGAATCCGTCGTCGATCCAGATCGGTTTGTACCCGTGTTCCGTGACGTGACGCAATGCGGTATCCCAACGTTCGAAAATATCCGCTTTGTAATTGCGATAGAACGGCCACCAGTACTGTTCGTGGCCCGCGATATTGATCAGCAGGTTCTGCTGCGGGTTGTCGAGTTTACGATGCTGGAGCCACTCGGTCTGGGTCGTCGGAATCCACTCACAGGTCGTCGGCATGGCCCCGTTGTAAAAAATGATGCCGGAGTCGGGGTCCATCCAGCCCTGATGTTCCCGAAGGTAGGCCGTGATATGGTTCGGGAGCATGAAATCGCAGTATTTGTCCCCCGTTCCGGGATGTTTGCTCCCGCCGGTCGGAAGCATCTTGACCCCGCGATCGGCCAAGACCTGATAGGAATCGGCGCGAACCATGGCAAAGTGGATTTGCAGTCCCGCCGTATAGGCTTTGCCCGCGATCCGTTTGAGTTGCGTCGCGGTCAGATCGAAGTCGGCTGCGAGTTTTTCCGGTGTCGCGTTGCGGTACGGTTCCCCGGGGAACTCGTTTTCCGAGTGGAAAGCCAGCCGGAGCCAATCGGCATTATCCTCGAATTCCGGCTTGTACTTGTCCGGAAACATCGCAAGGGTAAAGTCGCGTTCCGGCGTCGAGTTGAAGCAGTTCAAGACGATCTTCGTTTGATAGCGTTTGTGCAGTTCGCGGAGTTTCGCGAAATAGAAGCAGTCGAAAATGCTCTTGCACTGTTTCTGCAGAATATCTCGGAAGCAAAAGCTGTGGTCGTCGATATAGCAGCGATAGCGTTTGTAAGCGTTCTTCGCCCACAGAACGCGACAGGTGAATTCGACGGGCTGGCCGTTCTTCTTGCCACTCGCTTTGAGAATGGACAAACGGTCCTTGAGCAGTGCGGTGCCCATGAGCGCGCCGGAGATAGGTTCCATCGGGATGACGGTACCTTCGGGATCGAAGACCTGAAGATTACCGACATCACCGGGCCGGACGACGACGTGAATCCGCAGCCGTTTGACTCCGTCGGCTCCCGTCTCCGTGCCAAGAATCGGATAGCCGGTTCCTTCCTGAAGCACACCGCCGTCGAAGGGAAACTCGAAGCGGAATATCGGTTTCTCCTTGAAGTAGAACTGGTCATAATACAACATGCGGGGATCGTCGCTGGCAGCGGGGGGCGCGGGCGGGGCAGCGGGCGCCGGCGGGGCGGGGGTCGCGGGCTTGTCCGCAGCCGCCAGGGGTGCAGCGGAAATGGCTGCGGCGGCAAGAGCGGAACTCCGAAGAAAACGGCGTCGTGATGTACTCATGAAAACACTCCTTGATCTAAGAGGTCGTCTACTTCAGCAGCCACAGGCGGCATTGTACCACGCGGCGCGGGAGCCACAACAACTAGGGGATCTTATCACGACCACCAAATCACAGCCCTTGAAGTTGACGTCGGGCCTTGACACCCAGTATGCTAGTTCGTTGAGTGTGACGTCAAACGGCCCTCGGCCCCCTCACTCCCTCAAGCAGCCCCGCCTCATGACGCACGACAAAGGTCCGCCCCGCGTCCGTTCGTCACGCAGCGTTACGATTCGAGATTCGATCATGAGATTTCTGGCATGCATCTGTGTGATGGCCCTCCCGACCCACGGCCCGGCGGCCCAGGTTTTGGTCGAGGCAGAGTCCTTTGCCGACGTCGGCGGCTGGACGGTCGATGCTCAGTTCATGGACCAGATGGGCTCCCCCTATCTGCTGGCGCACGGCCTGGGCCAGCCGGTCGCCCCGGCGGAAACGGAGATCGCCTTTGAGGAGACGGGCGAGTATCGGGTCTTCGTACGGACCCTGGATTGGGTCGCCCGGTGGAAGGCGCCCGGGACTCCGGGCCGATTCGCTCTCGAGGTTGATGGCAGGGAACTGGCCGCGTCCTTTGGCACGGAAGGGGCCACGTGGCACTGGCAAGATGGCGGACGGGTCTCGATCGACCGGCCGCGCGTCAAGCTGAAGCTCAAGGACCAGACCGGCTTCGAAGGCCGCTGTGATGCGATCCTGTTCGTCAAGGAGCCCGGCGCGGCGCCGGCGGCCGATTTCCGCCCCGGACCGGAGCAAGCGATCGTCGAGGCCGGGGACCACGATTTTGTCGTGGCCGGCGGCGGCGTTGCCGGCACGTGTGCGGCGATCCGCGCGGCCCGCTGCGGGCTGAAGGTGGCTTTGATCCAGGATCGGCCCGTGCTGGGTGGGAACAACAGCTCGGAAGTCCGCATCGGCATGTTGGGCAAGACGATGCAACCGCCCTTCCCGCGGCTGGGTACGATTGTCAAGGAATTGGATACCGGCGGCCGCTGGGACGATCTCCACAAGCGGAAGATCGTCGAGGCGGAGAAAAACATCGGCCTGTTCTTGGAGCATCGCGTGATGGCGGTGGAAAAAAGCGGCAACCGCATCCGGGCCGTGCTCGCGCAGCACGTCCGCACGGGCCAGCGAAAGCGATTTGCGGCCCCGTTGTTTGCCGACTGCACCGGCGACGGCAACCTGGGCTTCCTTGCCGGCGCCGACTGGCGCATGGGAAGGGAAAGCCGCCAAGAGACAGCCGAAAGCAAGGCCCCCGAGCAAGCCGACGCCCGAGTGCTCGGCGCGACGTTGCACTGGCGCGCCAAGGCGACCGGAAAAATGCCGACCTTCCCTGATTGCCCGTGGGCCGTGCAGTTCACCCCGGAGACCTGCCTGTTCGCCCTGGCGGGATCCTGGGACTGGGAGACCGGCTATGACAGGAACATGATCGACGAGGCCGAGGCGATCCGCGACTACCTCTTCCGCGTCATCTACGGTAACTGGGCCTACCAGAAGAAGCACCATGCCAACTATCGGGCGTACGAAATCGAGTGGCTGGGCCATGTGCTCGGCAAGCGGGAGTCGCGGCGGCTGTTGGGCGACGTCATCGTCACGCAGCAGGACGTCCTCAGCAACCGGAAGTTCCCCGATGCCTGCGTGCCGACGTTCTGGGGCATCGACCTGCACGGGCCGCACCCGCGCAACACGAAGCACTTCCCCGGCGGGGAGTTTCTGGCCCTGGCCGATCACGAGAACCGCGGCGCGCAGCCGTTCGTCGTGCCCTACCGCAGCCTCTACTCCCGCAACGTCGAGAACCTGTTCGTGGCCGGACGCTGCATCAGCGTGACGCACGTCGCCCTGGGCCAGGTCCGCGTCCAACGGAACACCGGCACGATGGGCGAAGCGGTCGGCCTGGCCGCGGCCGTGTGCAAGAAAAGATCCTGCACGCCCCGCGCGATCTATCCCCAGCACTGGGAGGATCTGACCGCTCTGTTCTTGGCCGAGTAGCTCGTGCGAGACCTGAACGCCAGCGTTGGGAAACCTGGACCACGACGAAATCCTGTTCGCCTCCCGGAAGGGAACCCTCTTCAGGACAGCGAGCTGCTGGTCCCGGCCGAGGACGCCAAGAAGGCGCGGGAACGGGAGGTGCTCCGCCTCTCGGATGCCGGACGCTGCCAATTGCGCAACAGGGTGATTTGAGGGAAGTCGGCATACACCGCGCCGTACAGCGGTTCGTCCACGGTAACTCCCGGCAATCCCAGGTCTTGGCAAAGGGCGATGAATAAGGCGTCGTAGACGGCACGGTCATGCCTGGCAGCGATTTCAAGGTCGCGTCAAGTAATGCCTGTCCTTTTCCTTCCACAGTTGACCAGGACCAGAATTGCAAGAGGAAGGAGGCAACCGCATGAAGCAGACGCTGTGAACCAGGCGTGGTGTCGCCTGTGGCCTACCCGACCCTGCTGATTATGGCTGACACCCCGATCGTCCGACACGTCAAGATTCGGCAGGACGCCAACCCCTACGACCCCGAACAGGAGCTGTACTTCGAGGAGCGATGGAACCGCAAATTGAGGCGCGCCCTGCGTGGGATTCCTCGCTCGTTATGGGGGCGGCAGAAAGGAATTTGCCCACGGTGCAAAC
>CAYPGE010000091.1:0-23713 GCA_964409865.1 uncultured Pirellulaceae bacterium | reverse complement strand
GCCTGCCGGACGATCCCAACGGCAAGCTGGACATCGTCAAGCGGGCCGGGTTCTGGATGCGCGATGCGGCCCGTCAACCGACCAAGACGTTCCGCCACGTCTGCTGGGACGGCTGTATGTTCCCCAACGACGTGATGATGATGCCCGAAACGTGGAACAAAATCCTGGCGTCCATGCTCGCCGTGCGCGACGCACACGGCTGGAAGGAGTGACCGGTGACCGGTGACCGGTGACGAATGACCAATGACGAATGACCACTGACGACTGACCAAGTTGGAAAGGACCGTTTATGACCAAGCCTCTTCGCGTCGGACTGATCGGTTATGGTTTCATGGGGCGCACGCACTCGAACGCGTATTCCCAAGTCAACCACTTTTTCGACGTCCCGTACCAACCGCAGTTGAAAGTCATCTGCGGGCTGGAGAAGAACGTGGCGGAAGCTTTTGCCCAGCGTTGGGGTTATGAAAGCGTCGAGACGGATTGGCACCGTGTCATCGAGCGCGACGACATCGACCTGGTCGACATCTGCGTGCCGAACAACGTTCACGCGGAGATCGCCATGGCGGCCGCCAAGGCGGGCAAGGCCATTTTCTGCGAGAAGCCGTTGGCGCTGGACACGGCGCAAGCCGAGAAGATGGTGGCGGCCGTCGAGGAGGCCAAGGTTCCCAACATGGTCTCCTACAATTACCGCCGCGTGCCGGCGGTGACGTTGGCCAAGAAACTGCTGGACGAAGGCCGCCTGGGCCGGATTTTCCACTATCGCGCTCAGTTCCTGCAGGACTGGACGATCTCGGCCGATGTCCCGCAGGGCGGCATGGCCACCTGGCGGTTGGACGTCAAGGCGGCCGGTTCCGGCGTGACGGGCGACTTGCTGGCCCACTGCATCGACACGGCCATCTGGCTCAACGGCCGCATCACCGACGTGTGCGCGATGACCGAGACGTTCATCAAGGAACGCAAGAACGTGGAGACCGGCAAGGTCGAGCCGGTGGGCATCGACGATGCCTGCGCGTTCATGTGCCACTTTGCCAACGGGTCGCTGGGCTTATTCGAATCCACCCGTTACGCCCGCGGCCACAAGGCGTTGTACACGCTGGAACTGAACGGTCAGAAGGCTTCGCTGCGCTGGGACCTGCACGACCTGCACCGGCTGCAGTACTTCGACCACGGCGACGATTCCCTCGTCCGCGGCTGGCGTTCGGTGCATATCAGCGACGGCGACATGCCGTATATGAAGGCCTGGTGGGTGCCCGGCCTGCAGATCGGCTACGAGCACACCTTCATCCACCAGCTGGCGGACTTCCTGGACGGGATGGGCAAAGGTCAGCCGGCCTCGCCGACGTTCCGCGACGCGTTGGAGCCCCAAAAGGTCTGCGATGCGGTCCTGGCCAGCGCCAAATCCGGCCAGTGGGTCGACGTAGCCTGAGCCACAACGCTGCTGCTTGGACACCTCGTTCCCAGGCTCCGCCTGGGAACGCTCTGCCTTGCCGGCTCTGCCGGCCGGCTGCGAGGCGGAGCCTCGCGGGCCATGGGTTACGAGGCGGAGCCTCGTGAGCAGTGGGTTACGAGGCGGAGCCTCGTAACCAGAAACCCGTCCGAGGTTTGCGCCGTATTCAGCAGTCTCTTCATCCGCCATCGCGGCCGCTGCCAGGCGCGCCGCTCATGGACACGCTCACCGCTAGGTCACGGCAGACAAGGCCCGTGGCTCGAGCCTGGACGTGGTCCCAGATAGCCTCGCCCAGCATGCCGCTGTTGGCGGCCCCGAAAGCGACGTCGCTGGTCGTGTAACCGGCGCGCGGGCCCATCGCGCCGGGCGCGTCGATGCGCAACTGGCCGTCCACGTAGACCTTCAGATCGGGACCCTTCAGTTCCATCCGGTACACATGGAAGTCGCCGGTCGTGTCCATCTTGTATTGAAGATGGCGTTGGTGGAACAGTTCGATGCGGTCGGGCCACAAGCCCAGCCGCTCGCCGCCAACTCCGTTGCTGACGATCAGGAAGCTCGAACCCGACACCACCTTGACGCGGGCCTCCGCGACCGATTCGCTCTGGGGATCAGCGCCCCAGGCGTAGCGATAGTACAGGTAGTCGCCCGAAATGTCGCCTCGATCCGCGATGCGCAGCGCTCCGTCCACAAGTTCCTCGTCGGTCCGCGCCGAGCCGGGATCGCGACTCCAGGAACGTCCGGGCTTCGCGCTGCCGTCATACACGATGCTCCATTCGCCCGGCGCCAGCGCCGCAGGCTCCACCGCAACTTGGACCTCGTTGACGCCGCGTTTCACGCAGGCCGGGGGCACCGCGTAGTCCACCCAGCCGTCGGTCACGACGCCCGCGGTCAGTTCCGTGCCGTTCAGGTGAACGTGAAGCTGTTCCGCCCCTTGCACGGCGGGCGTCTCTAAGTGCAGCTTGACGTTGGGACGCAATCCCCGGCGTTGCCCTGCCGCCAGGTCGTCACCGATCACGATGTCCAGTCGTGCCGGCTCTCTGGCCGTGATCATCCGGGGCTGCGACGGGCCGAAGATAGGCACCGTGCGATACTCGCGGCCTTTGGCGAGGTAGCTCCGCGGGTCGCCGTCACGGACGCTGACGAAGTACAGTTTGTCCTTGGTGGCCAGTGTTTCGGGATCGCCGATCTCGCGCCACATGGGTGCCTTGGGATCGAAGAGGTTGAACACGTGCAAGCCGTCCGCGCCCGCCGCCCAGGCATTCATGGCCCGGCCCCGGTAACCGGCCGCCGAGGCGCGGCGAAATCGCGTTTCGCCCTGGACCCGCGAATCGCTCAGGCAAGGATAGACCGGCACCTGATACTTGTGTCCGAGTTCCACACTGTACTCCCACGGATTGAGCCGGAAATAGCAGGTGGTGATCAGCAGGTCGATCAGGCCGTCGCCCAACCAGCCTTCGAGATCGAAGCCCATGTCGCGACAGAATTCCACCGAATCCGGCACGCGGACCGCAACGACGATTGGCCGGCCCCGTTTGCAGCCGACCTCTTCGGTCATCTTCCGCACGCGGGCCATCAGTTCAGTCATCGCCGCCCGCTCCTGGTCGCTCGCCGCGCCGCCGGTCGCGGTGCTCTTGAAGTAGCACAGGTGGCGGAAGAAATCCAGTTCCACGCCGTCCACGTCGTAGTTGCGGCAAACCTCCTCGATGTAGCGGAACGCCAAATCACGAATCTCCGGCCGCGCGTAATCAACGGAACTCCATCGGCCGTACGGCGTCCGCTTGACATGATCGCCGACCAGCCAGTCCGGATGCTCGACCTTCAGCGGCGGGAAGAGGAAGTACGGCTTGTCAGGATGGTGAGCCGCGTCGTGCGTATCGTTCATGCGCATCGACCAGAACACCTCCATCTTGTGCTGGTGGCCGAAATCGACGACGGCTTGCAGGCAGTCGGTGCCCTGGTCGATCAGTTCCTGGGCGATGTTCCGCGTGTCCGGCTGGATCCCGAACTCGGGGCCGGATCGAGCCAGCACGGTGCCGGCCTTGGTGTTGTGCGTGAAGTAGCTGAATCCGGAACTGATGGTGCAATAGGCGATCGTGTCGACCTGCGTCCCGGCCAATGGCGTGGTGCGTTTGGCCAGAAAACCTTCGACCGTGGTCTTTTCCTTCGCGGGCAAGTACAGCACGTCGCACCCATCGTTGTTCATGATGATGCGGCGTTGGCGATGGGCCAGTTCGTGGCGCGCCTGGCGCAGGTCGTCCAGCGACATGGAAGGTGCGCCTTGCCCGAAGGCTGTTCCCGTGCCGGCGACGGCCCAGGTCAGCAGCATGGTGATCGTGACAGAAATCAGCGAGTGGTACATGGTTTGGCTCCTCGAACTAGCGATCTCCCGCCCGATCGACTCTACGGCTCTTGCCCGACGATCACGCGTTTCCAGCGTTGAGGAACGCCGCGCCAGGCGGTTTGGTAGGTCGTTTCAAGCGGCACATTGACATAGCGGTCGGGTGTCAGAAACAGCGGCATGTCGGGCAGGACGTGGCCCACTGCAATCGGCTCGAAATACGCCGTGGGGCACGTATCCGCCCGGTAAGCTGCAAGGCTCAGCGGCTGTTCCGGAGTCACGCCCGGCGTCGCGCCCCAGAACTCGGCGTGCAGGCCGTCCGGGTCGTGGCGGCCGGGTGGGTGCAGGTCGATCACCAACAGGTGCCGACCTTGTTCCAGGGCGCTGGACAGCTTGTCCAACCGCTGCCGAACGGCGATTTGATTGCGTTTGTTACCCGGCGAAACGATTTCCAGAAAGGCGACGACGCGGTCTCCCGAAGCATGGTAGAGAACAATCCGATCCGCCTTGGCTGCGTAAATCGCCGCTTCCGCCTCCAACGTGTATCGAACCTTGGGAGGACACTCCGCAACGGCTACCCCAGCATCGTTTCGGGAGCCTCGTTCCATCCAACCGTCGGAACCTTCAAGTTCTTCGAGGGCCAACACATCGGGGTGTGGCCGACCGGCAACCTGCTCGGCCATGGCGTAGTAGCCTTCGGGCAGCAGGCCGTCATTCAACGCATCTCGAATTGCGACGATCCATGCCTGATGGAAATCGTGAAACGCCCCGGCGATGACGCGTGTCCAATCGTGAACCGGCATTTCAAGCAACCTCGATTCTCAACGGCGGAAGACAGATCGTTCATATGATCGCCATTGTAACGTCGTCGCGGGATCCATGCTACCAGCGGCTCCCTCGCAGGGCACCCTCCAAGATCCGGCAGCGAAATAACCCTCCGCCATTTCTTGCATCCCATTTTTCTGTCACTTCATTTTTCTGTCCGTCGCATCAGGGCATTTCTCGCTCTTGCCGCGATTTCGTCTGTGCCGGCTTGCGCGCAGGATGCTTCGCCAGTTCATGGGGAGTCACGATCGCCGGCCTGAACGTTGTCCCGTGGGAACGACACTCGCGCGGCGCGATGGTACAATGGTTGCCTTTGCGAGTCTGGATCGTTAGCATCGTTCGAGCAGGACACAATCCAAGCAAGGGAGATTCCGAGCATGCGAGTTGCTTTGATCGCCGTCGCCATCGCGGCTGGTTCGTTCGTTGGTCCAGCCCTCACCTGGTCGCTGGATGAAAGTCCGGCACGGGAAGGAGAGTGGGGATTTCGCCCTGCGGAGGGATCGGTCAGCGATGTGAATCCTCCGAGCTTCTGCTGGAGGCCCGATAAGGATGTGGTGGCCTGGGAGCTGGAATGCATTCCGGAATCGGGCGGCCCGCCGGCGGCCTATCGGGCCGCTGCGGTCGAGTTCAATGTCCACTGTCCCGACCGGACGTTGCCTGCCGGCAAGTACACCTGGCGATATCGGGGCATCGACAAGCAGGGCAAGAAGACCGATTGGAGCCGGAACCGCGCCTTTTCGATTGCGGAGGACGCCCTGGCCATGCCGCTGCCGGGCCGGGACGAGTTGCTGGCCCGGATTCCCCGTTCACATCCGCGGTTGTTCATCCGGCCCGAAGATCTGCCCCGGCTGCGCGAGCTGGCTCGAGGCGAACTCAATGACCAGTACGCACGGTTGACGGCCCGTTGCGAGCAGTTGCTGCGCGATCCCCCGCCGACCGGCGAGCCGCCGAAGTACCCTGAGGGAACGGAGCGATTGAGCGAAGCGTGGCGCGAGATCTGGTGGGGAAACCGGACCTACACGATCGCCGCCTTGGATGGGGCGGCCACCTTGGCCTTCACGCACCAGTTGGGCGGCAAGCAGGAGTATGGGCAGTTGGCCAAACGCATTTTGCTGGATTGCGCCCGGTGGGACCCCAAGGGCGCGACCGGCTACCGGTACAACGACGAGGCCGGGATGCCCTACGCCTACCACTTCTCCCGAACCTACACCTTCGTGCATGATCTGCTCACGCCCGGCGAGCGGCAGGCGTGCCGCGACGTGATGCGCGTCCGCGGCGAGGAGATGTATCGGCACTTGTGTCCGCGGCACTTGTGGCAGCCCTATTCCAGCCACAGCAATCGGGCCTGGCACTTTCTGGGCGAGGTGGGCATCGCCTTTCTGGGCGAAATCGAGGGCGCCGACGACTGGGTCTGGTTCGCCATGAACGTGTTTCAAAACGTGTACCCGGTCTGGTCGGACGACGACGGCGGCTGGCACGAGGGGTCGAGTTATTGGTCCAGTTACCTGAGCCGCTTCACGTGGTGGGCCGACGTCATGCGGGCCGCGATGGGAATCGACGCGTATCGCAAGCCGTTCTTTTCCCGCGCGGGCTTCTATCCGATGTACCTGATGCCGCCGGGCAAAGTGGGCGGGGGCTTCGGCGATCTGACAGCCCGGCGGCGCGCTTCCGACAATGGTCCGTTGGTCAGCGTGCTGGCGGCCCAGGCGGGCAATCCGTATTGGCAATGGTACGTCGAACAGGTGGGCGGACCGGCGGAATCTGCAGGCTACGTGGGGTTCGTGCGCGGAACGCTTCCCCGAGTCGAGCCGAAATCGCCCGACGACTTGCCGGCGTCGCGCTTGTTTCGCGGCACGGGGCAGGCTTGCTTGAACACCACGCTCAAGGACGCCGACGACGGCGTGCAAGTGGTCTTCAAATCAAGTCCCTTCGGCACGCAATCGCACGGCTACGAGGCCAACAACTCGTTCCTGCTGTGGGCCTTCGGCCAGCGGCTGTTGATCCGCAGCGGCTACCGCGACATCTATGGCAGCGATCATCATCGGAACTGGATGTGGAGCACGCGATCGGTCAGCAACATCACCGTCGCAGGCCAAGGCCAGGGGCGGCACACCGCCACCGCGCGAGGAACCGTCACGGCTTTCGCGACCACGCCGGAGATCGACCTCGTCATGGGCGAGGCGGGCGGTGCCTACGTCGGCGAGAAAACCGCCGCCAATTCCGAAGGCAAGCTGCTGGATCGCTTCACGCGGGCGATCGTGTTTGTCAAGCCGGAATTGGTGATCGTGTTCGACCGGCTGATCGCCCGCGAGCCCGCCAAGTTCGAGTACTGGCTGCACGCGATCAACGAGATGCAGGTCAACGGCCAGCACGACATTTTGGTGCGCGCCGGCGACGTGCGGTGTCAGATCGACTTCCTGGCCCCCGACGGACTGACGTTCGCGCAGACCGACCAATACGATCCCAATCCTCGGCCGCGGATCACGTTGCGGGAATGGCACCTCTCCGCCACCACGCCGCGGGACGCCCAGGCGATGCAGTTCGTCACGCTCCTGCGCCCGCACCGCGTTGGCCGCGAGCCCCCGCGGGAGGCCGCGCTGAAACAAGTCGACGGCGGATACGTACTCCGTGCCCGCGTGTCCGACGGCCAGGTGCTGGCGCTATTGCCGCTTGACGAGAAGGCCGAACTTTCGGCCGACGGCCTCGCGACGACCGGCAAGATCGCCGTGCAGCGCCGCTTGGCGAACGAAAGGGTCGCCGAACTCCTTGAGCCGGTTCGCGAGTGAGACGGGCTTTCCGCATCACCGCTAGCGTCGCGTGGCGGCGCCCGCACCGAACTGGCGGCATCTGGACTTCGCCACGCCGAGCGAATAAAGTACTGTGTTGATGCCACCGTTCTGAACCCGCCGAGAGCGAGTATCTTGCAGCGCTCGGAATCCGGGCGCGGACGGCTCAGCGGCGAGCCGTGCGCCGGCGGGCGTGACGATAGTTTGGGCGGATCCGTTTGCGGAGGAAGCGAAAAGCGATGAATAAGCTGCGTGTTGGGGTTTTGGGGGCCACCGGCATGGTGGGCCAGCGTTTTGTGCATTTGCTGGGAAATCATCCTTGGTTCGAGGTGGTGGCGGTGGCCGCCAGCCCCCGCTCGGCGGGCAAGCCGTACGCGGAAGCCGTCGCGGGGCGCTGGGCGATGCCGGCGGAGATCCCCGCCGAAATCGCGAAGCTGACGGTGCTGGACGTGCAAGCGATCGACGCGATCAGCCAAGACGTCGCGTTCGTCTTCAGTGCCCTGGACATGGACAAGCAGGCGATCAGGGACCTGGAAGACGCCTATGCCAAGCACGAGTGCCCGGTGGTTTCCAACAACTCGGCGCACCGCTGGACGCCGGACGTGCCCATGATCATGCCCGAGATCAACCCGGAACATTTGGACATCATCGAAGCCCAGCGCCGCCGGCTGGGTACTCGCCGCGGCTTTGTGGTCGTCAAGCCAAATTGTTCGATCCAGCCGTACGTGCCGGCGTTTCACGCGTTGGCGGACTACCAGGCCACGCGGGCCGTGGTCTGCACGTACCAGGCGGTGTCCGGCGCCGGCAAGACGCTGGTGACTTGGCCGGAGATGGTGGACAACGTCATTCCGTACATCGGCGGCGAGGAGGACAAGAGCGTGCGCGAACCGCTGAAGATTTGGGGAAAGATCAGCGGCGGCCAGATCGTGCCTGCCGAGAGCCCCGTGATGTCCGCTCAGTGCATTCGCGTGCCGGTTTCCGACGGACACATGGCGGCGGTCTCGGTGAGCTTTGCCAAGAAGCCGCCGATCGAGGTGATCCGCGAGCGCTGGGCGGCCTTTGCCGGCAAACCACAGCAGTTGCAACTCCCCTCCGCTCCCCAGCCGTTCTTGCAGTACTTCGAGGAAGACAACCGTCCGCAAACGAAGTTGGACCGCGACCTGGGCAACGGCATGGCCGTCGCGCTGGGGCGGCTGCGGGAGGACAACTTGTTCGACTACAAGTTCGTCGCCCTCAGCCACAACACGGTCCGCGGCGCCGCGGGCGGCGCCGTGCTGATCGCCGAGTTGCTGCAGGCCGAAGGACGGCTGGCCTAGGACGGGCCGGGAAAGAAGTGTCGTCTTTCGCTCCGCGAAAGAACGCCCTTTCGCGGAGCGAAAGGCGACAATACGGCCGTTACTGATTCACCGGTCCCAAGCGACTGTGGCTGTACGGGGGTGGGCTTGGAAGCGTATACTAAAGCGAGCAGCCGTTTCTGCGGGCAAGAGAAGGAAAAGGTGGCAGGCATGTCGTCGGTCATCAAAGTGACGTCGGTCGACTATCCTGAATCGGACGGACAGCCTATGGGCGAGACGGATTTACACCGGGACGAAATGGTCCGGGTGATCGAGTTGCTGCGTGGGTTCTTCGAGGGCCAGCGCGTCTATGTGTCGGGAGATCTGCTGGTCTACTACCGGCAGGGCAAGCCGAAGAAATTCGTGGTGCCGGACGCCTTCGTGGTCAAGGGCCTCGAACCCACGCCGCGGCGGATATACAGGCTGTGGATCGAGCGGCGAGTGCCCGATGTGATCGTGGAGGTGACGTCCCGCAAGACAAAAAAGAAGGACACGATTGCCAAGCCCAAGCTGTACCGCCGCTTGGGCGTGAAGGAGTATTTCCTGTTCGATCCCACGGAGGACTACCTGACCCCGCCGTTGCAAGGTCATCGGCTCGCAGACGACGAGTACGAGCGGATTGTGCCTGACGCGGAGGGGAGCCTGGTGAGCGAAGAACTGGGCCTGCGGCTGCACGCTGAACAGGGACACCTGATGTTCTACCGCTTGGACACGGGCCAGCGGTTGCTCACCGAAAGGGAAGCTCGACAAGCCGAGGCGGCAGCTCGACAAGCGGAGGCAGCGGCTCGACAAGCCGCGGAGGCGGAAGTGGCACGCCTCCGCGAGGAACTGCGCCGCCGCGATGAGACTTAGTGGAAATGCCGTTTGCGTCTTGTCGAATTGCGATCCGGGGCGGTGCCGTGTGCCGGAAGCGAACTTGCCTCATCCCGTTTCTTTTCGGAGGTCTCCATGCCTCTCAAACAGCACTGCCCGGTGGCCTGCTTGGTTTGCACGCTGATGCTGGCGACGTGCATCGGCGCCGAGCGGGACATACAGTGCAGGGATTGGTACTTCCGCGAATCCTTGGCCGCGATCCGCGATTGGGAAGATCTATTGAGCCGCTGGGAGCAGGAAACGCCCGAAACGGCGCGGACGCCGGTGTTGCCGGTTCCTGCGGACGGGGCCGCTGGCTGGCCGAATCCGATTCCCCTGTGTCTGCTGCCGGCCGACGCAGCATCAGGATCGGTGCGGGTTCGCAGCCGCGACGGGAAGATCGTGGTCGAGCGATCCCAGGCGGGCGGGGCGGCGGCCGAGGATGAGATCGCCGCCGGTGCGGAGGTGCTGGGCTACCAACATCCTGGCGGCGGCGGCAAGGACCAGTGGTACCATGCGTACCATCGCAAGTTCGACCGGCTGACGCGGTTCCGGCCGCAGCCTGCGCGATTTGCGTTGAACGTGGAGACGCCGCTGGACCTGCAGCGTGGTGAAAATGAACTGTCCCTGGAGTTTCGCAGCGCGGGGCCGCAGCCGCTGAAGCTGCTCCTGCGCGGCGAGTTCCGGACACCGAGCCGGACGCACGACCTGGGCCAGCAGACCATCGAACTCGCCGCCGGTACGACTTCTGTCTGCCGCTTGTCGCTGAACTTGGATGCGCCCGGCGGCGGGCTCGTCCTGATCGCGGTCCAGGACGGCGACGACAGTTACTGGTTTCCGCTGCTGACCCACGTGGAACAGGTCGCAGGTGTGTTCGCCAGCATCGGGCAGATCTTGACGGACACGCCGGACGGCGCGGCAACCGAGAAGTTGTGCGAGTTGCAGCGAAACGCCGGCCAATGGTCCGTCGGTGGTAAGCCGTCGTGGCGCGGACTGTTCGAGCAAGCCAGCGCGCTGCGCGACCAGCTGCTGTTGGCCCGCGTGCCGTTCGACACGCTGCTGTTCGCCAAACGCAAGCCGTTTTTCTCCGAGCAGCCGTTCATGGACGCTCATCACTTGTTCAACCGGCCGGGCGGCAACGTCTATCGGCTGTCTCCCGTGCGGCCCGACGGACGCGTGACGCCGGTGGTCGATGCGCTGGGCGACGGCGTGTACCGCGATCTGTGCCTGCACTGGGACGCCCGGCGGCTGCTGTTCGCCTGGGGCAACGGCTCGGACCACTGGGACGGCCAGTTGAGCTACCACATCTACGAAGTGGGCGTGGACGGCGGCGGTTTGCGGCAGATTACCGCCGGGCCGAAAAACGACTGCGAGCCGTTCTACCTGCCCAACGGCCAGATTGGCTTCACGTCGGACCGCTCGGAGCATTTCGTGATGTGCGGCGGCGACCGGCACTCGCCGAATCTGTTCGTGACGGATCCAGCCGGCACCGAGGTGCGGCGGCTGAGCTTCAACGTCTTCAACGACTTTAACCCGGCGGTGCTGCCGGACGGCCGCATCATCTACGGCCGCTGGGAGTACAACGAGCGGTCGGTCACCTCGCTGCACAATCCCTTCACCATGCATCCCGACGGGCGGATGGTTTCGCCCTACTACGGCAACGCCACGATCCGGCCCAACGTGGTCATGTTTCCGCGGCCGGTGCCGGGCAGCAATCAGGTCATGGCCTTGTTCACGGCGCACCACGGCCAGACCCACGGGGCGGTGGGCCTGATCGACGTGCGACGCGGGATCGACGGGCCCGAACCGTTGACCGTGCTGACGCCCCACGTGCCGATCACGGGCGAGAAGGCCGAGGACAGCCGTGCCGGCTGGTTCAGCGATCCGCAGCCGCTGGACGAGAACACGTGGCTGTGCTCGTACACACCCACCGTGCTGCCGTGGCTGGAGACGACGTGGGCGCTGTACGTCGCCGACCGGCACGGCAACTTGGGGCTCGTGTACCGCGATCCGGAGATTTCCTGCGCCGAGCCGGTGCCGCTGGTACCTCGTCCGCAGCCGCACGTGCTGCCGCCGGCGCCGGCCGGGACCGATTCCAGGGACGCTGACGCGACGCTGGTGTTGGCCGACGTTTACCAAGGGCTACCGGACGTGCCGCGAGGCACGGCTCGCTACTTGCGAATCCTGGAAGACGTGCCTCGCGAAAGCGTTCACCGCGGCGGCGTGGTCCTCACGTCCGGCACGCTGATCTTCACCGTCAAACGTGTGCTGGGGACGGTGCCCGTCGAGCCGGACGGCTCCGCGCATTTCGTCGTGCCCGCCAACCGTAACGTGTATTTCGCCGTGCTGGACGCCGACCGCTTGGAAATCCAGCGGATGCGCAGCGTCCTGTGCCTGAAGCCCGGCGAGCAGCGCGGTTGTATCGGCTGCCACGAACCGCGCAATCACGCGCCGCCACTTCGCGCTCGGCGCGGGTCTCCCGACCAATTGGTTCGGCGCGGAGAGTTGGTTCGGCGCGGGTCTCCCGACCCCGCCGCAGCCCCGACCGTAGGTCTCCCTGGCAGCACCCCGTCCTTGCCGTCGTCCAGCCTGGGCGCATCCCCCGCCTCGTCCGCCGTCCTCGCTGCCCTCCGCCGCGACCCCAGCCACCCCATCCCACCGCCCTGGGGCACCCAGGTCCTCAGTTACCTCCGCGACGTCCAGCCGGTGCTCAACGCCCGCTGCGTCGGCTGCCACGCCTTCGACCGGCCGGCCAACGGCGTCATCCTGACTGACGACCTGACGGACCAGTTCTGCGTCAGCTACGAAGAACTGCTACCCTACCTGAGCGTCGCCATCTCGAACCGCTGGGACCATCCCGACGACGTCGTGGCTCGTCCCCCGTACACGTACGGCTCGAAGGTCTCGGAACTGACGAAAATTCTCCGCGCCGGCCACCACGGCGTGCAACTCACCAGCGAAGACTGGGAACGGCTCGTGACCTGGATCGATGCCAACGGAGTGTATTACGACCGCTACGAGTCCGAGTACTTCGATCATCGCCGCATCTTTTCGCGTCCTGTGCGGCAGGAACTGGGCAAGATCTTCCAGCGCCGCTGCGCCCGTTGCCACGGTTCGGATGACGGCCAGCACGACACATGGTGGCTGAGCGTCAGCCGCCGGGACGTACGCCTGAGCCGTGCTTTGGCCGCGCCGCTGTCCGTCGCCGCGGGCGGCTGGGGCCGCTGCCAGGGAACGGTGTTTGCCGACGCCAGCGACGCGGATTACCAAGCGTTGCTCGCGATCCTGACGGCGCTGCGTACGACGTTGGACGAGCACCCGCGCGAGGACCTGTTGTCGTTACGCGGCACGGACGCGGAACGCCAAGTGGTCGAGTTGCCTTCGCCGCCCAAGCCGGCCGATCCCGCAGCGGACGAAGCCGGCGCCGGCTGGGTAGATCTGCTCACGCTCCCCTGGGAATCGGCCACCTCCGGTTGGACGCCGAACAAAGACGGCCAACCGCGACGCAACCGCGACGTGACGGAGCAGCCGCTGCGTCTGGGCGGGCGACGCTATTCCACCGGCCTCGGTACGCATGCGCCGTCGGAGATCGTCTATCGCCTGGAAGGCCGTTGCACGCGTTTCACCTGCCTCGCAGGTGCCGCCGAACGGGGCGGCAGCGTCGTGTTTCAAGTCTATGGAGATGACCGCAAGTTGTTCGACAGCGGCACGCTGCACGGCGTGAGCGAAGTCCATCGCTTGGACCTGCCGGTCGAGGGCGTACAGAAACTGCGACTGGTGGTCACGGACGCTGGCGACGGCTACATCCACGACATGGCCAACTGGGCCAACCCGCGGCTGCTGCGGGCTGAGTAACAGCCGTGCGACGTCTGGCCTTTCGTCGACGACTCGGTTGGCTCTTGCCAAGTTGCTTCCATGTCCTGCGGGCTTGGGCAAAATACGCCTTGACCTCGCGATGGAACCGACGCAGGGCATCCGGATTCCTTCGATCTTGCGCGACAGGACTCTCAAAGCGACCAGCCGTTCCACCCCCCGGTCAGGTCTCTCGAATGATTGCGTCAGAAGCTGCTGCGGCATAGAATTTCAGCTACGGAGGAAACCATGTCTGCCCGATCGATTTCGTCCAGTCGCCCTTGCCCGACATCCTGCGTTCTGCTGTCGGCGGTAGTTACCTTTCTCTGCGGTCACGTCGCCGCAGCGGAGCGTCCCAACCTGGTTTTCATCTTGACCGACAATCACGGCGCCTGGACGCTGGGCTGCTACGGCAACCCCGACATCCGGACGCCCCATATCGACCGCTTGGCCGCCGAAGGGATTCGCTTTACGCGGGCGCTGAGCAGCAATCCCGTCTGTTCGCCGACTCGGGCCACGTTTCTCACGGGGTTGATCCCCTCGCAGCACGGCGTGCATAGTTACCTGGGTGGCGAGCGGCCCAGCGCGCAGATGGGGCCGGACGCGTACTGCACGATCCGCGAGTTCGCGTCGCTGCCGAAGATTCTCCGGCAGGCCGGCTACGTGTGCGGGCTCAGCGGCAAATGGCATCTGGGGGCGAACTTGACGCCCCAGGAGGGTTTTTCGGACTGGATCACCATGCCACACGGCCATACGTCCGAATTCTACGACGCCCAGGTCATCGAGAACGGCGAGGTTCGCCAGGAGCCGAAGTACCTGACCGACCTGTGGACCGAACACGGCGTGCGGTTCATCGAAGAAAACAAGGATCGTCCGTTCTTCCTGTACCTCGCGTACAACGGTCCGTACGCGCTGGGCCGGTTGCTGTTGAATCCGGCCCGGAATCGGCACGCCGAATACTATGCGGACAAGGAACTGCTGAGCTTCCCGCGCGACACCATGCATCCTTGGCAGTTCCACAACAAGGAGTTTTTGAACAATCCGGTGTCGATTCGGCGCGTGGCGGCGGAGGTCAGCGGCGTGGACGACGGCGTGGGTGAAATCCTCCAGACCTTGCGGCGGTTGGAGCTGGACGAGAAAACGCTGGTCGTGTTTGCCGGCGACCAGGGCTGGATGGGCGGTCAGAACGGCTTGTGGGGCATGGGTGACCACACGCGGCCGGTTGGCGCCCACGAACTGATGATGCAGATCCCGCTCATCTTCCGGCACACGGGCAAGATCGCCGCGGGCCAGACGAGCGACCTGCTGGTCAGCAATTACGACTTTCTGCCCACCGTGCTCAGTTGCCTCGGCTTGAGCGAACAGCGCCCGCAGCCGTCGCCCGGCCGGGATTTCTCGGCCGTGCTTCAGGGCGAAAAGATCGCCTGGGAGAACGTCACGTTTTATGAAATGGAAGGCACGCGGGCGATTCGCACGGAGGGCTGGAAGTACGTGGCGCGTCATCCCGAGGGGCCGTTTGAGTTGTACGACATGCAGGCCGATCCGCAGGAGCGGTTCAACTTGTTCGGCCAGCCGACCGTGGCGGAAAAACAGCAGGAACTCGCCGCCCAACTGGACGCCTTCTTCGCCCGCTATGCCGACCCGCAGTACGATCTGTGGAAGGACGGCCGCTCCAAAGCGGGCAGGCTGGGCGGCGCCGCGCGCAAAGAGGCGGCCAAGACGGGCAGTCCGTGAACCGAACGTCACGTTGCCGCAAAGGATCTGCCATCCGGCCGAGGAAGCACCGATCTACGAACAGAACGAATTCACGAAGAACACGACGAAAGAAGTCGATTTCGTGATCGAGGAGTTGACGCTGCCCGCGGGGGCGTCGGTTCTGGATGTCGGCTGGCTAGGTGAATGACCCGGACTAGGGGCTTTCGATATCGGCTGTCCTGCTGCGGGCCAGGTGGTCTCGCCAGACCCAGCCTTCCAACGCCGGCTCGAAAACCAGCTTGGCACCCGGAAACGGGGCGAGATCTTGTTTGTCCGTGAAGATTTCGACGCGATCGGCCTCCACTCGCTGGACTTGATACCAGATGCCGGGGGGCAAGACGGCCAACAGATGGCCGCGCGTTCGGACTTCGGTTTCCACGTTCGTGGCGCGGACTTGTCCCGGCCGGAAGACCGCTTCCAGCGGAGCTTCCTGCACCTGCTTTGTCGGCACCCAGCCCCGCAGGCCACTGTCGCGGGCAATGACTCGGACCCATTTGCCCTGCTGCTCCGTGACCTCGAGCAATTCGCCAAAGCCAAGGTCGAACAGTGCGGCGTCGCCCACTCGCAGCGGAGTCGACTCGGCCGTGACCCGTACTTTTTCTCCCCGCTGCAGCATGTCGTCCGCTTGCGAAGTGTCCCCCGTTGAGCCCTCCGGCGCGTTAGCCGGCCGCCCCGTGTTGCCGCAGGCGTACTCGCGAAGCTCCCGAAGCACGTACGAGTAGGCGATCAGCGTCGGCGCACGGCTCTCACGGGGATGCCGGTGTTCACGGCACAACGCTTCGATGCGACGGCGAGTTTCCGGAGGCAGACTGTCGGCGCCGCGTTGGAAATCGAAATGTCGTGCCGCCATGATGACTTCCCGCAGGGCCGGCTCCAACTCGAACTTGCCTTCGATCACCAACTCCGCGGGAACGCCATGAAAATTGGGATACATGAGGGACCGGTGGTTGCTCACATGAAAAGCGCCGAAAACGTGTGCCAGTTCATGGATCAAGACAAACTTGTCGCGATTCGGATGGTAGTGGTCGTCGCCGGAGACCATCACGTGTTGGCCGAAGGGCATGCCCCTGCCCAACTGGCCCGTGAAGTACGCCTCTGCGTCCGCTTTCCAGTACTCCCCAAATCCGATGAAAGCCACGATCAGATCGGCGTCTTGCGGGGGAATCGCGAGCAGCGACTTCATTCTGGCGTTCACATCGTGCGTGAGTCCGCGGTACTCCCACGGTTGGATATCCACTACTACAAAACGGATCCCGAAGTTCGACTCGAAGAACTCGGACGCTCCCGACACGGCGTCTTGAATCCGCTGTCGCCAGTTGTCCACCACGCGACGATAGGTGCCGTCGGCGATCGCACGCACGCGGACGGTACGAACCTCGGCGCCATCGTCGGCCGGCGTTGTTTCTGGTGCGGCGGGAGACGATTTCGCCGCCGCCGTCGCGACGGCGGCGGACGGCTCGCCGCGGGGCGTTGCAGTCCTCTCGCCGGACGGCTTCAGAACCGTTGTGACCGGCACCAGTTCGCCACGCCGCACGTCCGCGATGCGATACGTGCGGCCGGGCTGGAGTGTCGCGAACCGGGGTTTGTCCGTCCAGTAGCTGACGACGACCGGTCCGGTGGCGGTCAGGACGTGGGTCTGCTGCGGGGCCAACTCGAACGTCGTGCTCCACACGCGGTCCTCAGCACGCCGGAACGAGTAGTGGAACTCGCCCGCACCGGCGTTTTCGATTTGGATGGTTTCTCCCCCTGCTTGTGCGGACATGAAACAGCCGAGGAGAGAAACCACCGCCGGGAAGCAGGATCGGAAGTTCATGACCTTTCTCCCATGCCGCGCGGAGTCGCCGCGATCGCGGGGCGATCCGTACAGATGATTAGCTCGCCCCCCATGTTGCAGTCTACTACTATGCGGCGAAAAAGCTAGGATGGATGGGCAGGTCTGACCGCATCGCGGCGGGCGTTATCGCCGCTCGATCTGATTGCACGCCCGGACAGTGCCGTGTAGGCAAGGCGGGCAAGATCTGCCTCCACAACGGCGACGTATGTTCCAGGTCCCCGGCGGATGGCAGGCTGCACGACGATGACGTTTCCCGGATCCCTGCGGTACGCGGCGACAGTGGGCCTGCTTGCGGCCGGCTATGCCGTGTCGGCCAAGGGCGGTTTGGCGTTCGCGATCCCACCGGGCAATGCCACCGCGGTTTGGCCCGCCGCGGGACTGGCGGTCGCGGTCTTGCTGCTGGCGGGTTGTCGAGTCTGGCCGGGCATCTGGTTGGGTTCGGTCATCACGAACTTGACGACGGATGTTTCGTGGGCAGCCGCCTGTGCGATGGCCTTGGGCAATACGCTGGAAGCGGTGCTGGCGTGTTGGCTGGTCCGACACTTCCTGGATGTCCGGACGCTCTTCAGCAGAACTCGAGACAGTTTCGTCTTTGCCTCGCTGGCCGGCGGCTCCTGTGTGATCGCCGCCAGCGTGGGTGTGGCAAGTCTCCGCCTGGACGGTCTGGTGAGCGGGCCGCAGTTGGTGCAGAACTGGTGGACCTGGTGGCTGGGTGACTTGGCCAGCCTGATGATTGTGGTTCCCTTTGTCTTGGCGTGTCATGAACGCAGATGGCGCATCCTGACTGCCACGCGTTGGGCCGAGTACGTGTTGTTGTTGCTCTGCGTGGCGGCCGCAGGGCAGTGCATCTTTGGTGATTGGCTCCCGGAGCGGCTTGCCCAGAATCTGGTCTACATGACCATGGTCCTGCTGATCTGGGTCGCCTTGCGGTTCGACCTGTTCGAGATTACGTCGGCCACGCTGCTGCTTTGCCTCGCCGCGATCTGGGGCATCTCACGAGGCGTCGGAGCCTACCGGACCGAAGACTCCCTGTTCGGCTTGCAGATCTTCATGAACGTCTATGCCATCACGGGCTTGGCTCTGGCGGGTGTCATGACCCAGCGCAGGCAGGCAGCTTTGGCGGCCCGGACATCCCAGGACCAGTTGAACAGCGCGGTGAGCGAGCGGGAGCGCAGCCAGAAGTGGTTCCGCCGGCTCCTTGAATCGACTCCCGACGCCACCCTTGTCACGGGGGAGGACGGCGTGATCGTGCTCGTGAACGCCGCCGCCGAGGAGATGTTCGGCTATCCCCCCGGCGCCTTGCTGGGGCAGCCCATCGAGGTGCTCGTTCCGGAGCGTCACCGGCAGCGGCATGTGCAACAACGCTCGGATTACAATTCGGCGCCTCACATCCGACTGATGGGCCGAGGCTTGGAGCTTTCTGCCCGCCGCCGGGACGGGCACGTTTTTCCGGTCGAGATTGCGCTCGGCCCCATGCCGACGGACGAAGGCTTGTTCGTCTTCTGTTCCATTCGGGACATCACCGAACGCAAACACGCAGAAGAGCTACTGCGCAGGCAGGAGATCCAATTGCTGGCGGCCGCCGAAATCCAGCAGCAGATCCTGCCCCACGAGCCGCCGACACTGCCCGGCTTTGACATCGCCGGCCGTTGCTATGCGGCCGAGTTCGCGGCCGGGGACCATTTTGACTATCTCCGGCTTCCCGACGGCTCGCTCGCGGTAGTGCTGGCGGACGTGAGCGGCCATGGCGTGGGTCCGGCCATCATTACGGCGTTGCTGCACGCTCGATTCCATCTGTTGGCCGAGCTGTCCAGCGACCTGCCGCAAATGGCGAGAACTTTGAACGCCCGACTGCACCAGGAGACGGCGGGCGAGACGTTCATCACCCTGATCGTCAGCCGTCTCGATGCGCAATCCCGGACCCTGACCTGCGTCAACGCCGGGCACCCCTCCGGCTACGTATTGGACGCCGCCGGCGAGATCAAAGCGGAATTCGAAAGTACCGGCCCGCCGCTGGCCCTGTTGCCCGACGCGGAGTTCCCCACCCGCGGCCCCGTTCCGTTGGCCGACGGCGACCTGCTGTTCTTGTTCACCGATGGGCTGACCGAGGCGCATCAGACGCAGGGGCCGTTGTTCGGGACGGCGCGAATGCTGCAGATCCTGCGCGAGAACCGGGACAAGAACGCGTCCGAAATCATCGACGCCTTGCACGCCGCCGTGCGCGAGTACCTGGGGACAGACAAACCCCGTGACGATATCACGATGGTGGTGGTCAAGGTGGGACGCTCGTAGCGCCGGCTTCAGCCGGTAGCAACGCGGTCCAGAATAACTTCCCGATTACGCGCAGAAAGGTCGGAGGAACTGACAGAAAGACGGGGTGACAGAAAGATGAAATAGCGGAGAAGATGCGTTTGCGGAGAGAATCCAAAGCCTGTTCCCCTGCCTCTCCGGGCATGCCATTTTTCTGTCACCCCATTTTTCTGTCAGCGTTCCCCGGCTCTTTCCGTGGCTGTGCCGATACGGCTCCAGAATCGGGAAGTTGTTTCGGCCACCGTTGCTACCGACCGCTTGAAGGCAGCACTACGAACATACGTACTCCTTGAGCCAGCGCAGGTACACCCGATACTCCTCCAGCGACACGCCGGGCGGAGTCTGATGGTCGACGCTGGGGATGAACCGGCCGCTGCGGATCAGCGGCACCAGCCTCTCGAATTCCTGGCGGATCGCCGCCTCGCCCTGGTTCATCACCATCTTGTTGTAGTGGCCGACCATCTGCAGCGTCGGGAAGCTCTGCCGCAATCGCATCCCGTCGACGCCCGCCTGCCGTTCCAACGGCAGCACGCCGTGGATCCCTTCCCGCAACAACCAGGGCACCATTTGCGTGACGTCGCCGTCGGTGTCGGCCAAGACGAAGACCCCCAGGTCGTGAAGCCGCGGGATCAGTTGCCGATAGTAGGGCGCGATGAACTCGTCGAAGTGCCGCTCGGAGATCATCGGCCCGTGGTTGTACGACATGTCCTCGGCAATGGTGGCGAACGTCGGCACGCAAACCTTGGCGACGCGTTCGAGGATTTGCAGGTTGAAGTCGGTCAAGTCCTGGTTGATGCGGTGCAGCAATTCCGGTTGATCGTAGAACGCCAGGCTGATCTTAGTAAAGCCCATCAGCGTGCGGGGAAACCAGAAGTAGCCTTCCAGCGTGATCCAGACCACCGCCTCGCCGCGCGCCTGGCGGCCGGCCCAGGGGCCCATCGAGGCGATCGCGGAAGAGTGATCCGGAAACAGACGCGGCCGCACCCGCAGGTAGTCGTCCATGTTGGACACGATGCCCTCGACATGGTGCTGGACGGCATCGATCGTGGCATCCGTGGTGCTGAACCAGAACTGCTGGTAGGGGTCCAGGCCAAAATACTGCGCGATGTCGAAGATCGTGTCCAGTTCGGCCGGCAGCCCTTCGTTCCTCCAGCGGGCGATGGTTTCGTCCCACCACATGGCCCACTCCCAGATCGGCAAGCGATCGACCGGCTGCCCACTCATCACGGCTCGAAATCGTTCTACATGATTCATGACGCTGTTCGCCCCCTTATCACTCTGCGGCCTTCACTGCCAATTCCTGGAACACGCGGCGGATGTCGGAGGCGTCGCCGTTGCCGAAGCCCGTCCGCTGGATCATCAGCACGAAGATCATCTGCCGCTGGGGATCGGCCCAGCTTTGCGTGCCGAACGCGCCGCCGTGGCCGAACGTACCGGGCGAGAGCATCGCCGTGACGCCTTGCGGCCGGCGCACCAGGCAACAGCCCAGGCCCCAGGCGTTGCCGTCCGTGAAACCGGTCGTCAGGTCGCCGGTCTGGATCTGGGTCATCTCGCGGACTGCCGCGGCCGACACGATCCGCTGGCCGTCCAACTCGCCTTGGTTCAGAAGCATCTGGTAGAATCGACCGATGTCCGCCGCCGTGGAGAACAATCCACCGGACGGATTGGGACTGCTGTCCGGCGAAAGGTCCACCAGCCAATGCGTGGCGGGCGCCAGCGACTTGCCGCCTTCGCCGGGTTGGTACAGGCGAGCCAATCGCTGCTGTTGCGCGGTCGATGGGTGAAAGGTCGTATCCACCATCTTCAGCGGGCGGAAAATGCGTTCGGCCAGGAATTCAGCGAACGGTTTGCCCGACACGACTTCCACCACCCGGCCGCAGACGCTCAAGCCGGGACTGTACTGCCACTTGGCGCCCGGTTCGAAATCCAGCGGACGCTGGGCCAACTTCTCGACCGTTTCCTGCAGCGAGCCTTCGTTCTGTTGGCTGCCGCTCAGGCCGGCGGTGTGCGTCAGGCAGTGGCGCAGCGTGATCGCCTGCTTGGGCTTTCCGTCTCGCAGCGGCAGCTCAGCAAACGCCGGAATGTACTTCGACACCGGATCGTCGATCGACAGCTGGCCCTCGTCCCGCAAGATCATGACCGCCGCAGCCGTGATGGGCTTGGTCATCGAGGCGATACAGAACATCGTGTCCGGGCGCATCGGACGACGGCTCTCCACATCGGCCAGACCGACCGCCTCCAGGTGAATCACGCGGCCGCGATAAGCGACCAATGTCACCGCGCCGGAGATCTGCTTTTGGTCGACGAATTCCTGTATTCGCTGGGGGATCTGGCCGAGGAGTCCCGCATCGACCTGCGCGTCGGCGTCCGCGCGACCGGCCGCAGTTTCCGGCGCATCGGCTGCCGGGCAGCGACCATCGCCCCCAAACCAAAATCCGCCCAGGCAGAGCAATGCTGCCAGAACGTATTTCCTGCTTCGTCTTTGCATCACGCACCTCCGGTTTTTTGTTGTCAAGCGAACCGCACTGACGGGACCTCCCGTCGCTCGTGCTTCATCTGGCCGCCTCCCTCGCTTGCGCTTTGGGTTGCGGCGGCGTTGCGGATCATCCCGGCGATGATGATTATACGTTCGCTGCCGGTCTTGCGGCACATGGGGGTCGCATGAATTCCCGCAGCCTTGCGTAACGGCGCGACCAGCCCTGGAAATCCGCCGCGCCAAGCGGAAAACTCGATATCGGCCGCGAATCGCCCCAAAAAGGATTGGGGCTGATACCGACAACAATACCAGGAGACCGTGGGACCACACCAGCGGGAGGGCCTCGTGCGCTGCCCTCACACCGCCGACCTTATTCGCACAAGCCAAGCGATGCGGCAACGATTTCTGTGGGTTTGTTTGTGGCTGTCTGTCGGGTTCGCGACGTGCGTCCAGGATCGCGCTGCGGCTCAATCCGCCACCCTTGGGGACGACCCCACCGTGACGGCCGGCACCGATCCGGCGGGCTGCCCCATCCGTTACACGCTCCGCCACTTCGCCGGCGAGGCGCCCGGCTACGATACGGGCCTGACGCGGTTCGAGTTGTTCATCCCGCTGATGGAGACGGACGCCTCGAACCTGCTCTTTTGCGACCTGCAACCGTTGATCGACAACCACGGCAATTGGGGCTCCAATCTGGGACTTGGCTACCGCTGGTACAGCCCCACGTTGGACCGTGTGTTCGGCGCCTACGCCTATTACGATTACCGCGAGACGGACTACCATCGCTTTGGACAGGCCACGCTCGGCTTGGACAGCTTGGGCAATTGGGTCGATGTGCGAGGAAACGTCTACCTGCCCAGCCAGGACTGGAAACAATTGCCATCGGAAGCCGTTGCCGCTCCGCATTTTCAAGGTCACAGCCTTCGCTACGGAGGTTACGAAAGCGCCATGCTCGGCGGCGATTGTGAGGTCGGAGTACGCTTGCCGTTGATCATGGGCACACAATCGCGACTGCTGGCTGGGGTCTATGGTTTCGACGGGAACGGAGAGGAAGACGTCCAGGGCTGGAAAGTCCGCCTCGAAACCCAGTGGACCGCGGAAGTCTCGACGGACGTAGCCTATTACGACGACGACGTCTTCGGCACTTCCCTCATGGTCGGCATCGCGTTCAACCTGCAGTCCGAGTCCTTCAGCCCCTGGGCGCCCCAGATTCATTCCTTCCGCCGCGGGTCGCTGCGTCACATCACGAACGTGGCGGCCGATCGCATCGCAGAGCCCACCTATCGACAGCCCAATATCGCCATCCGCAACGGCACCTACCGGGCGACCACCGACGGAAATCCTTGGCAGATCATCCACGTCATGGAAGGCGCGACGGGCGGCGACGGCTCGTTCGAGCGGCCGTTCGGAACCCTGGATCAGGCGATGGCCGCAGCCACACCGGGCACGATCGTGTACACACCGTACGGCGGAGACTACCAGCCGACGCCGATGTTCGTGGTTCCGGACGGGGTTTCCTTGCTGTCCAATGCCCCCGTCCAACTCGTGCAGACCGATGTCGGCTGGATGCAACTGCCGCTGTCCGGAGCGTCGCCGGACCTGTCGGCCGCTCCCGAGATCCTCGGCAGCGTGCAGATGAGCAGCGGCGCGACCTTGAACGGCTTTCGAGTGATCGGCATCGGGGACACGCTCGGCGAGGCAGGCGTGGTGTGGATGTCCGGCGTGTCGGATGTCACCGTCGCCAACAACGCGATCTGGTCTCGTCAACGAGGCCTCTGGATCGAGGACGCCAGGAACGTGACGGTGGCCGACAACACGGTTGCACAGGCCTTGGGCAGCGGCATCTTCCTGGCCAGTGGGACGAACGTCGCACTGACCCGCAATGTGATCCAGCAGGCGGACGG
>CAYPGE010000090.1:0-23929 GCA_964409865.1 uncultured Pirellulaceae bacterium | reverse complement strand
ACTACGCGGCCTTGCCGATGCGCGGAGCGACGGCCTGGCGGAACGATCCGGCCTTTCCCGCGTTCGACTTGCAGGAAGTGCCCGGCATGCTCCGCGATCTGCTCGGCGCGCTGCAGGCCCGCGGCTGGCGGTTGGACCGCAGCGGCGAGCCGGCGCCCGGTTACTTGTCCGTCGCCTGCCGCCAGCACGACCTGGTGCTGCTGGACCAGGAAGGCCGGCCGTTGCTGCCCGCCATCAGCTGGCAGTGCCACGCGGCGACCGAAGAAGTGGCGGTTCTGCAAAAGGCCGGCGTTGAAAAATCGGTCGGCAAGATCGAGCCGCGATTCGTGCTGCCCAAACTGGCCTGCGTGCTGAAGGGGCAGCCGGACTTGAGAGAGAAACTGGGCACCGTGTGCATGACCGGTGATTGGATCGCGCGCCAGCTCACCGGGCAGCGGTCGCTGAGCACGTCCGACGCGCTCAGCAACGGCCTCTTGGACCAGAAGACCCGCAAGCGGGCCGACAAGGTCATCGAAAAAGCCGGATTCGACGTGGCTTGGTTCCCGGAGGCGGCGCAAAGCGGGACCGTGGTTGGCACGGTTCAACCGATCGGCTCGGAGAGCGAGGATCCGTGGGAGCCGCTTCGCCAGACGCTGGCCGGCTGGCAGTTCGTGGCCGGATTGGGCGACAATCACGCCTCGGCGGTCGGCTGCGGCATGACCGACGATTATTGCAAGCTAGTCGTGTCCGGCGGGACCAGCGGCACGATCAACCTGTCGTGCCCGAAGTCCACCAAGCTGCCGGACGGCGGCACGTCGCTGCAGTTCGAGTTCTACGGGGACAGTCTGCTGCTGCTGTTGATGCTGGCCGATTGCGGGGCCTGGTACAACCGGTTCCTAGATCAGTTTGCGCCCGAGCTGAAGCAGACCATGAACGAGTTGAACGTGCTCGCCCTGTCCAGCAACTTGACCGCCTTGCGCCGCGTGCTGCACGACGACGCGGCGCACGTCGAAGAGTTTCCGCCGACGTGGGCCAACTGCACGCTGGGCGTCAAGGTGGCGGACACGCAAATGTCGATCGCGCTGGAACTGCTGTTGCGCGTCAAACGCATGCTGGCCGAAGTCCGCGCGGCGGGCGTGTCCAGCGTCGACACGTACGTATTGACCGGCGGCCTCAGCCAATCGCCATTTTTCCAGTGCCTGTTCTTTACGGGGGTTCAGCTGCTCGATCCCGGCGCCAGCGTCAAGGTCAGCGGCCGCAGCGGGCCGCTGCGGTACAAGACTTCGGCCTACGGGGCGCTGATCAATGCCGAGTTGCCGCGTGTCGGCGGCAAGTTGGGCGAGTTGCACGCGGGTGGCGATCGCTTCCCGCTGGTCGATTGCATCCAGCCGCAAGGGCCGTCGGCAGGAACGCTGCAGTACCTGCTGCGGTCGTACGGGATTTGATCTTCACACGTAGACGTGCTCCGCGTAGCCCTCGAGTATGACCGCAGTCGCCCGCTCGATCGCTTCTCGCCACTGCCGCTCCAAACCAGGGTCCCACTTCTCGCCGTGGAAACGGCTGAGCGTCTGAAACAGGCATTCGCAGAATTTCGGAAAGTCGCCGGTCTCCACTCCCAGATTGTGGTGCTTGGTGCCGAGATAACGCAGGTACAGTTCGACGGCGGGCGTGGGCTGGGAATAGTAGCGTTCGATGATCATCAAGGCGGTCGTCAACAGGATCGCCTGCCGTTTCATGTCGACGCGCTCAAAATGGTGCTGGATTTCCGGGAAGGTCTTTAAGAAAGAATCGTAGACCATCCGGCCAAATTCATCCTTGGAATGGAGAATTTCCGTCAGACTTTCGTGGATTTCCATTACGACCTCACAGGACCGACAGAGGATGCCTCGGACACAATGGCCGCCGCACGCCGCATCAGGCCTCGCCCGGCTGCATCGGCGTCGGCGCGGGTTCGGGTGCGGACGGTTGCCGCAACGTCAACACCGGGCAGGGGGCGCGGCGGACGACCGCTTCCGCAACACTGCCCATCAACAGCCGCATCAGGCCGGTGCGGCCGTGGGTCCCCATGACGATCAGTTCGACGCCCTCCTCTTGGGCCAGGTTGGCAATCGCCGTGGCCGGGTCGCCGGTGATCAGCCGCCGTTCGCAGACGACGTCCGGGGACGGCGGAACGACCTGTTCGAGCATCTTCCTCAAGTCCTCCGTAACCGGGTCGGGCATCCCGTAGTACATCTCGCCCGCCCCGTAGGCCGCCGGCGGCTCTTCGACATGGACGATCAACAGCTTCGCACCGCGTTCGCGGGCCAGCGTTGACGCCATTTCCAGAGCGGCGTCGCCAGTGTGGGAAAAGTCCGTCGGGAAGAGGATTTTGCGCTCACTCATGGCCAGATCTCCTTGACAGGGATGGGTTCTGAGCAACCGCCGTCCGGGGCGGCCGAGAAACGCCAGGCACGCTCAGTGCTCCGGCGGGCCGCATCCGGTCGGGCGCCTAATGTTTAGTTTCGCACACTCCCGCCAATAACGCAACTATGGACCGGCGAGGGAATAGGTGTCGTCGTTCGCTCCGGGAAAGAACGTCCTTTCGCGCAGCGAAGGGCGACCATGCGACACTGATTTGTTCGGCGGTCCTATGCTGCGCCTCGCCAAGACGCGCGTCGTATCACGATTGCCCGATTTGTTGTTTCGTTGCGCGCATTATCGTAGGATGCGCACTCCTGCCGGGCCGGCTGCTGACGGGCAGGATTGTCCATCCTACTTTGGTTGCGGCCGCGGGCCGCGTTGAGAGGAGTGACCATGAGAAACTCAATGTACCTCGGTTTGATCGTCGGTTCGCTTGTTCTGGGCGCAGCGGCCAGTACCGCGGCTGCTGAGTTCGTCCCGTTGTTCGACGGCAAGACGTTGGCGGGCTGGCAGACCGCTCCTGGCGGGAATTGGGAAGTGAAGGACGGCGTCATCGTCGGCACCAGCCCGCAGAGTGAGCCCCGGCACGGGATGCTGCTGTCCGTCAAGAAGTATGCCGACTTCGTTTTGAAGCTGAAATTCAAATCGCTCAAGGGCAACAGCGGACTGTACTTCCGCGCCGAGCGGGTCGATTCTCCGGTGACGGTACACGGCTTCCAGGCCGAAATCGCGCCCAGCGGGCCGGTGGGCGGTCTGTACGAAACCGGCGGCCGGGCCTGGGTCGTCCAGCCGGACGCCGCCCTGGTCAAAGGCTGCTTCAAGCCGGGGGACTGGAATGAAATGACCGTCACGGCGCAGGGCCGGGACATCACCGTGAAACTCAACGGAGTGACCACGGCCGCATTGAAGAACGACCCCGGCCGGCTCGAAGGCTGCTTCGGACTTCAACTGCACGGCGGGAACGAGATGCACGTGGAGTTCAAGGAGATCGAGATCATGGTTCCGCCCGGTTCTTCGAGCCGCTAACAAGACTGCTCACGTAGGTCGGTATCTCCGAGACCGACGCCGTCTTGTGAGCGGTTCTCGGTGCCTGCGGATCTCACAGCCCCAGTTCCGTCCTGGCGTAAGCCAGCGACTGGCGTACGTTCTGCTCCTCGACCTCGGCCCGGTCTGCCGGCGACAGACCGGAGACGGCGGGAAGCCTTGCTTGGGCGTGGACGCGGACGATTCGCAGCGTGCGGGCCAGATCGCTTCCGGGCACGTCCGGCAGGGTCGTCCAGTATCTTTCCGTCAGGCAGGGCACCTGGAGCGGGTCGCGCGTGATGACCTCCAGCGAAAAACGGACCTCCGGCTTTGCCTGGCGGAGGATTTGCACCATGCGTTTCAAATCCAAGAAGCCTTTTCCCAGCGGTGCATCGCCAAACAGAAAGCCGTCCTGGTATTCCTGGACGGCCTGGTCTTTCAGATGCACCGAAACCGCCCACGGCGCGTACGCCTCGACCACCGCCAGCGGGTCTTCCAGCAGCGCAAAACTGTTGCCCACGTCCACGCAGGCCCCGATCCAAGGACTGCTCAGACGCCGCAGCAGTTCGATCCGTTCGGGAACTCGCTGGTCCTTGTGGTTCTCGACGGCCAAACGCACGCGGTGTCTTGCGGCCACCGGTTCGGCCAGTTCCAACGCTCGCCGGCCGCGGTCGGCGTACTCCCGGAACTTGGCTGCCGAATCGAAGAACTCGTAGCGCCGGCCAGGCATGATGACCGTTCGCACGACGCCGGCGCCGGCCCGCTGAGCCGTGGCCAAGTGGGCGTCGAAACGGTCGAGGTCTGCCGGGCCGCTGGGAGGCGAAACGATGCCCTCGATGAACATGCCGTACTGCTCGGCCTTGTCCCGCAACGAGCGGGCGTAAGCTTCGTCGCGAACGCCCAGCGGCACCTGCACGCCTCCGGCACCCAGTTGATGGCAATGCTCCAGCAGGGCCAGAGGATCCGACAGATCGCGACTGGGCTGCTGTTCTCGAAAGGCCTGGGTTCGATGGCCCAGGCAGTAGACGACGATGCCCAGACGCGTGGCCGGCAGTTCTTTTTCCGCGCCACGCAAGGCAAACGTGCTCACGGCCGTCGCTCCGGCGGCCAGGGACTTCAGAACATGCCGGCGATGCATCATAGCGTCCCCTTTTGGCTTCGGCGCCCGCGGCAAACAACTTTCCGGGCCTGCCGCCCTGTGTGGTTGGTGTCTTTGGCAATCGTAGATCGTCACAGCAATGAATGCCAGCACAGTGTCCGGGTCAGAGAGCCGAAAAGGTCTCCTGGGTCGGCATCGGCTCGGGCCTGGGTCGGGCTTGCGTCGGGCCTCAGGCTATTCAACCGGGCAGTGTCGATTTACAATCGGTGCATCCAGGATGGCATGCGCGCGGCCGTTGCAGCCAGCGCGCTCCAGCCCGCCGACGAAACGCGAACAGCGGAGGTGAGGTCCGTCAATGATTCTCAAACTGACCCCGGAAATGCGGACGGCGCTGCAGGAACATGCAGGTCAGCCAGTGAAGATCGAGGACGATCAGAGCCGAAAGGTGTACCTTTTGGTCGAAGAGGATGCGGCTCGCCAACTCATGGAACAATGGCTCTGCCGCGAACTGCAAATAGGATTTGATCAGGCGGATCGCGGCCAACTCGTAGAGTGGGACCCAGATCGCATCAAGAGCGAGGGACGCCGGCAACTTCGAGAACGATCCACCAAATCATGACGTCACGCTTTCGACTTGCCTTAAAGGCAGATGCGGACCTTAGGGACGTTTGGCTGCACGTTGCGCAGGACAGCGTCGACGCCGCTGACCGGCTGATCGATCGCTTCACGGAAAAGTTTGAGTTTCTTGCGGACCATCCAGGAGTTGGTACTCGAATGGACCGATATCGTCCGGGACTCCGGGCCTTCTCCGTTGGGCATTACGTGGTATTCTTCCACCTGCAGGATGACGCATTGGTGATCTATCGCGTCCTGCACGGCGCGCGGAACTTCGATGAACTGTTGTGAGAGAATCGAAAAAGGAGAGCCCCATGACGTCTGATCGGCCTTCCACGGTTTCCCGCCGCGATGTCCTGAAGACGGCTGCGGCAGCGACGATTGGTGCCAGCTTGCCCGCGGCTGGTTCCGCGAACGTCCAGGCGGCGGAAGCGCCGGCCGCGACGGCCACCGGGCCGGCAACGGCCGCGTCATCCAGGTACAACGGCGAGTATGCCGGTGACCGGCTGAACCGCGTCGCCTTTCCCATGGGCGGGCTGGGGGCCGGCATGATCTGCCTGGAGGGCACGGGCGCACTGTCGCACGTCTCGCTCCGCAACCAGCCGGAGGTGTTCCACGAGCCGTGTACGTTCGGGGCAATCTGTGTCAAAGGCCGGAAGAACGTCGCTCGGGTGCTCGAAGGACCGGTCCCCGGCTGGAAGCTGTTTGGTCAGCCGGCCACAGGGAATGGCGCCGCTGGCACGTCGTTCGGCTTGCCGCGGTTTCGCGAGGCCCGCTATCGCGTGCGGTTCCCGTTCGGCACGGTGACGCTGCGCGACCCGGACGTGCCGGTCGATGTCGAAATCACTGGCTGGAGCCCCTTCGAACCGGGCGACGCGGACAACGCGAGCTTGCCGGTCGCCGCGCTGGAGTACCGCTTCACGAACCCGACCCCCGCCGCGATCGAAGCCGTGTTCTCCTGGAATGCCAAGAACTTCATGGCCCTGGGCAACAATGACAAAGCGGTGCGGCCCGCGCCCGGCGGCTTCATCCTCTGGGGCGGACCGGGACGCGACACGCCGCACGAGGAGGGCGCCTTGTCCGCGACCGTCGACGACCCGGCCGTGCAGGTAAATCACGCCTGGTTCCGCGGCGGCTGGTGGGACCCGCTGACCATGGCCTGGAAGGACATCGCAAGCGGCGCGTGCTACACTCGGCCGCCGATCACCGAGGGCGGACCGTCGCCCGGTGCGACGCTGTTCGTGCCCTTCACGCTGGCCCCCGGTGCCACGAAGACGATCGTCCTGCGTCTCGCTTGGTACGTCGGCCGGACGACGCTGCGATTGGGCCGAGACCCGGAGCCCAAGCCCGACGCGCCGGCGGCGCCGGGCACGTATCGCCCCTGGTACGCCGGCCGCTTTGCCGACATCCACGAGGTGACCGCCTACTGGCGCGAGCATTACGACCGACTGCGGCAAAACACGCGGAGGTTCAGCGACTGTTTCTACGATTCGACGCTGCCGCCGGAGGTCCTGGAGGCGGTCGCGGCGAACCTGACGATTCTCAAATCTCCCACGGTCCTGCGGCAGACCGACGGGCGGCTCTGGGCCTGGGAGGGATGCTGCGACAGCAGGGGCTGTTGCCACGGATCGTGTACGCACGTGTGGAACTATGCCCAGGCCATCCCGCACCTGTTCCCCATGCTGGAGCGGACTTTCCGCGAGACGGAATTCGGCCCGTCGCAGGACGAGCGCGGGCACCAGACGTTCCGCAGCGCCCTGCCGATCCGGCCGGTGGACGCCGACTTTCACGCTGCGGCCGACGGACAACTGGGCGGCATCATGAAGGTACATCGCGATTGGCGGCTCAGCGGCGATACCGACTGGCTGCGGCAGATGTGGCCGCGGATCAAAAAGAGCCTGGACTACTGTATCGAACTCTGGGATCCCGGACATCAGGGTTGGCTCGAAGAGCCGCATCACAACACGTACGACATCGAATTCTGGGGCCCGGACGGAATGTGTACCAGCTTCTATTTGGGCGCCCTGCTGGCCGCCGTGCGGATGGGCGAGGCGATTGGCGACGCCGTGCCCCTGTACGCAGAACTGCTGGAAAAAGGCACGCGCCGCATGGAAGAGGAATTGTACGACGGCGAGTACTTCATCCAGAAGATCCGCTGGAAAGACCTGCGGGCCAAGAACCCGCTGGAGGTCAAGAGCATGGTCGGGCAGTACTCGCCCGAAGCGATCGCGATCCTGGAAAAGGAAGGCCCCAAGTACCAGTACGGCAGCGGCTGCCTGGCCGACGGCGTGCTGGGCGCGTGGCTGGCGCTGGTCTGCGGCCTGGGCTCGCCGCTGGACGCGAAAAAAGTGGCCAGTCACCTGCAGGCCGTTCACCGGCACAACCTGAAACGCGACTTGACCGCGCACGCCAACCCGCAACGGCCCGGCTATGCCTGTGGGGACGAGGGCGGACTGCTGCTGTGTACCTGGCCCAAGGGCGGCGAGCTGTCGCTGCCGTTCGTCTACTCGAACGAGGTCTGGACCGGGATCGAATACCAGGTGGCCTCGCACCTGATACTGATGGGTCTGGTCGAACAGGGCTTGGACATTGTCCGCACGTGCCGCGACCGCTACGACGGCCGCGTCCGCAACCCGTTCAACGAATACGAGTGCGGCCACTGGTACGCGCGGGCCATGTCCAGCTACGCCCTGCTGCAGGGCCTGAGCGGCGCCCGGTACGACGCCGTGGAAAAGGTGCTGTACCTGCGTCCCAACCTGGCCGGCGACTTCCGCTGCTTCCTCAGCACCGCCAGCGGCTACGGCACGGTCGGCATGCGCAACGGCAAGCCCTTCCTGGACGTGAAATCCGGAACGATCGAAGTCCGCGAGATCCGAGCCGAGGCATAATCCAGGCGACGGGCCCTTCTGCCCTTCTCTCCCAAGAGATCGTTTATGTCTGAAGGCTGCCGCCATTTTCATCAACCAGGTGAAACCGTGATGAAAGCAATGACAGACACGTGCCAGCCCCATGACCTCATTTGCCGGAAGCGTGTATAATTAGGGAACGTGCAAACTTGTTCGAGGACACGAGGAGGGATGCCGTGAAGATCGCTACGATTCAAGCAGACCACAAGATCCAGCTTCCGCCCGAGTGGGTCGACGAACTTGGGCTGCATGGGTTTGCCACCCTGGAGAAGGACAAGGATGGAATTCTCGTACGTCCTTGCTCGAGCACCAGCTGGGACGAGGTATTTGCGGAAAAATTGCCGATCGGATCGCAGATCGCAACGCTCGACTTGTCTGAGGTGAGCGGAGATGACTATCTCTTCTGATCCCGCCCAGCGCGGATTGGACGCGGCGCCGATCGTGTACAGCCTGCTCACGTCTGTTGTTCCACATCCACCACTGGCTGCAACAGAATGACCCTCGCCTAGCCCAGGAGTTCTGGAACCAATCCGGAGCCGGAAGCCACTTGCCTTGAACGCCACGGTTCGTGACCGTGTGGTTTGTGCCGGCGACATCACGGCGTCGCCGATGTTTCGCTGGTTTCGGGCGGCACCAGCGGCAGGCCCAGTTGTTTGAGCTTCGGTAGATGTGTCGCCCAGGGGATTGTGTACGGAGCGCCGACCGGCTGTTCGTCCAGGTTCAGGCCCACCGACAGTTGCTGCACGCGATTGTGCCGCAGTTGCTTGTCGACCAGGGGCATGTCGTTGCTGGTGTCTTGCGTTGCGTCGCGGCGGCGGGTCAAATCCTGTTCCTCCTGCCAGACCTTGGCAATGCAGTGCAGGGCCACGACGCGGAACCAGTGCCAGGGCTTTTCGACGCGGACTTTCGTGCAGCACCACGCCCAATCGCCGAAGCGCCGCAGATCGTCGGGCCGGATCAGAAAACAGCGGATGCACCGTTTGCGGACCAAGTGACGGTCCTCGCACGTCAGGGCCAGCAGCCACGTCTCGCGGGGGAACGGCGAGACGGCCAGCAGCCCCGCGATGTGGCCCAAGGCGTCGTTCAGCAACTCGAAGCCCGCCACGCCTTGCGTCTTGAGGATGGGGTCGGCCAGCGACGTTTGCTCGGCCAGTTCCTTGATTACCTCGCGCGCCACGGGGTTGTCGTACAGTTCGTTCAGCGTCGTTTTCGGCGCGATGTTGCGGAACAACAGCACGAACTCGTCCCGGCCCCCGGGAACCGGCCACAGCCGGTGCATCTGGAAAATGAAATCGTCCGAATCGCCACTCTGCAGCCGCTGCAGGTCACGAAGTTTCCGCCGGAAGACCAAGTACCAGCTGGCGACAAAGCCCGCCAGGAATCCCAGTCCCTTGCCTACGAGTTCCGGAAGAACCCGCTGCCACTCCAGATTCGTCAGCCAGTCGTAGATGAGGTGAAACATGATAGTGATCGGTAGTCGGTGATCGGTAGTCGGGATTCGGGGAAAGGGACCAGGAAGCCCGATAACGGGCACATTCTCCCCCAAATAGCGATCGCTGTCCACCGGTCACCGGTCACTGATCACCGATCACCGATCACCGATCACCGATCACCGGTCACCGATCACCGGTCACCGATCACCGGTCACCGATCACCGGTCACCGGTCACCGATCACCGATCACCGATCACCGATCACCCAATCCTATCCTTGCCGACCCACTTCCGCAAAGCTTCGGGGACCAGCACGGAGCCGTCGGCTTGCTGGTGGTTCTCCAGCACGGCGATCATCGCTCGGCTGACGGCGATCGCCGTTCCGTTCAGGGTATGGACGAAGTGCGTCCCCTTCTCGCCCTTGATTTTGTAGCGGGCGTTCAGCCGCCGCGCTTGGTAGTCGGTGCAATTTGACGTGCTGGTGACCTCGCCCCACTCGCCGCGGCCGGGCATCCAGGCTTCCAGGTCGAATTTCCGGTAGGCCGGCCCGCCCAAGTCGCCCGTCGCCGTGTCGACCACACGATACGGGACCTCCAGGCCGTCGAACAGCCGGCATTCCAATTCGCAAATGTGATCCAGCATCGCCTCGCTCTGGTCGGGCAGCGTAAAGGCGAACATTTCGATTTTGGTGAACTGATGGACGCGGTAGATGCCGCGCGTCGCTCGGCCGTGCGCGCCCGCTTCGGTCCGGTAGCAGTGGCTGACGCCGCACAGCTTGATCGGCAACTGCTCCGCGTCCAGTGTTTGGCCGGAGTACAAGCCACCCAGGGTGATCTCGGCCGTGGCAACGAGACTCAGCCCCGAATTCTCGATGCTGTAGATCTGCGTTTCCGGGCCCCGCGGGTTGAAGCCGATGCCTTCGATGATTTCGTCGCGCGCCAAGTCGGGCGTGATGGTGGGCGTAAACCCCTCGGCGATGAGAAGATCCAGAGCGTAGCGTTGAAAGGCCAGTTCGAGCAGCACCGCTTCGTTGCGGAAGAAGTAGAATCCGTGTCCGGTGGTCCGTGCGCCGCCTTCCAAGTCCAGCAGATCCAGCTTCTCGCCCAACTGGACGTGATCCAACGGCGTGAAATCGAACTTGCGCGGCTCGCACTTGCCGCGCCGCAGTTCGCGATTCGCCTGGTCGTCCGTGCCCACCGGGGCGTCCGGATGGGACATGTTGGGAATCGTGATCTGGATGGCGGTGATCTCGGCGTCCAGCTGATCGTGCTCCGCCTGGGTCGCGTCCTTTTGTTGTCGCAGCTGGCGGCCCTCTTCCTTCCTTGCTTCGCGCTCCTCCGGACTCTTGGCCTGCCCAATCGACTTGGCGACCTCATTCGCGCGGCGGTTCAGGTCCTGGACGGCGCTGAGTAATTCCCGCCGCCGATTCTCCAGTTCCACCAGTCGCCGCACGTCCGCTTTCGCGTTGCGGTTCTGGCAATTCCGTTCCACCAAATCAGCGTTATCGACGATGAATTTGCGATCGAGCATGGTCCGTCCTTTCGAGCGACAGAAAGATCAGCGCGCTGTCCCAGTGCGACAGCTTTCTGTCGAGTATCCTGCTATTCTGACTTTCGTAACCAGAAAAGAGAGCTGACAGAAAAATGGGGTGACAGAAAAATGAGAAAGACGGGGCTGCTCCTGATTCCGATCATTTTTCTGTCACCTCATTTTTCTGTCACCTCTGCCTTCCCGGACATTCTTCTGTTACGCAGTTCGCTCTCGATGTTCAGATGCCCTGTCCCGCGAGTTCCTGCCACAGGTAGGCGCTGGCGCGGATGCCGCGGTGGAAATCCGCCAGCGAGAATTTTTCGTTGGGGCCGTGGGCGTTGTCGTCGTCCAGGCCCCAGCCCAGCAGCAGCGTATCGACTCCCAGCCGCTCGTAAAAGGCGGTCACGATGGGGATCGAACCGCCTTCGCGAATGAACACCGGCGGCCGTTCGAAACCAAGTTCGATGGCCCGTGCGGCGGCCTGCATGTAAGGGCTGTCCAACGACACCAGCGCGCCGGGGGCACCGTGCATTTCAATCAATTCCAGCTTGATTCCGGGCGGGCAGATCGGCGAGAGCAGCTCGCGCAGGCCGGCGGCCACGCGGTGGGGATCTTGGCGGGGAACGAGCCGGAAGCTGAATTTGGCTCCAGCCTTCGACGGCAGCACCGTCTTGCCGCCTTCGCCTTGGTAGCCGCCCCAGATGCCGTTGATGTCGCAGGTGGGCCGCGCCCAGCGCCGTTCGAGGTTCGTATAACCCACCTCGCCGGTCAGTCCGTCGACGCCGATCCGCTCCATGAACGCCTGTTCGTCGAAGGCCAGCGCGGCGAACTGGGCCCGCTCGCGGTCCGTCAGCGGGATCACGTCGTCGTAGAAGCCGGGCACTTGCACGCGGCCGTCGTTGTCGACCAGCGCCGCCAGCATGCGTGCCAGGGCGTTGGCCGGATTGGTCACCCCGCCGCCGAAGGTCCCGGAATGCAGGTCGTGCTTGGGGCCCGTCAACCGTAGCTCGAAATACGCGATCCCCCGCAGGCCGTACGTGATGGCCGGTTGGCCCGGCGCGAATTGGGCCGTGTCGCTGACCACCACCACGTTGCAGGCCAGCTTGTCGGCCGATCGTTCGAGAAACTTGTTCAAGCTTTCGCTGCCGACCTCCTCTTCGCCTTCGATCAGAAACTTGACTTGCAGCGGCAACTGCCCCGCCGTCTCGATCCAGGCTTGGACGCTGTTGACGTGTGTCAGCATTTGACCCTTGTCATCCGTCGCTCCTCGAGCGTACAAGTTGCCATCGCGCACGGTCGGCTCGAAGGGCGGCGAGGTCCATTGGTCCAGCGGGTCCGCGGGCTGGACGTCGTAATGGCCGTACACCAGCACGGTGGGGGCGCCGGGAACGGGCGGCGATTCGGCGTAGACCAGCGGATTTCCGTCGGTTTCGATCACCTCGCTGGCCAGTCCCAGCCGCCGCAGGCGACCGGCGACCCAATCGGCCGCTCGGCGGACGTCGCCGGCATAGTTGCGGTCGGCGCTGACGCTGGGAATGCGGAGCAACTCGCACAAATCGTCCTCAAACTGCTGGCGATGTTCCGTCAGATACCGCTGGAGGGGCATTAAGTCAGGCATGACTGCTCCATCTTCACACTGGGGATTTTGGTCCTTTTCTTCTGCCGAAACTTCAGAATATAATAACGTCAGCTCGTTCCGACTATTCCACTACTCTTTGTTGCCTTCGCATTTTGCCCGCGTAGCACAGGAAAGGACAAGACCGTGGCGGTCAAAAGCAATGCTGCTGTTGCCGAACCCGAAGTTGCGACTGCGGTTGAACCGCGGCAGAAGCGGCGTCAGAAACCGAAGCGGCAGCCGCGTTACCACGTGATTTTGTGGAATGACGACGACCACACCTACGCGTATGTCATCCACATGATGGAGAAGCTGTTCGGCCACCCCAAGGAAAAGGGCTTTCAGATTGCCGAGCAGGTGGACAAGCAGGGCCGGGCCGTGTGCCTGACTACGACGTTCGAGCACGCCGAGTTGAAGCGAGATCAGATTCACGCGTTCGGCGCGGACCCGGGAATCCCGCGTTGCAAAGGGTCCATGTCCGCGACGATCGAGCCGGAAACGGACGTGGACGGCTAGCGTCGGTTGGGACTCTGTCCCGACGCGGGCCAGAAGGTAGGCCGGAACAAGTCCGCGCAGTTCCGGCATGGTGAACGGATCGAGAACCGTTTCAATGGTCGCCACGCTGAAAACATGGACCTTGGGCTGCAAGGTCAACCAGTACGAGACGGAGTTCGTGCGCGAAGCGCTGCTGGGGATCGGCTATCGCGACGCGGCCGCCGGCGAGCCGGCCGACCTGTGCGTGGTGAATACCTGCACGGTGACCGCCGAGGGGGACGCCAAGAGCCGGCAGGTCATTCGCCGGCTGGCGCGCGAAAACCCGGCGGCGCGAATTGTGGTGATGGGATGTTACGCGACGCGAGCGCCGGACGAAGTGGCCTCGTTGCCGGGCGTGACGGACGTGATTACCGACAAACGCGAGCTGCCCGACTGGCTAGCGCGCTTTGGCGTGGCCGACGTGCCCACCGGCATCTCCCAGTTCCAGGGCCGCAGCCGGGCTTACGTCAAGGTCCAGGACGGCTGCCTGCTGCGCTGCAGTTACTGCATCATTCCCCACGTGCGGCCTCCGCTGACCAGCCGCCCGCTGCCGCTGATCTTGGACGAGGTTCGCCGACTGCGGGACCACGGCTACCGCGAGATCGTACTGACCGGCATCCACCTGGGGCATTACGGCGTCGAGGGAAATTGGGGGAAATCGAAATCGGAGTGGACTCGGCTGTGGCATCTGGTCCGGGAGATCGCCTGTATCGAGGGCGACTTCCGGGTGCGTCTGTCCAGCCTGGAGGCGACCGAAGTGACGCGCGAGCTGGTCCAAGTCATGGCCGACTACCCGGAGAAGATCTGCCCGCACCTGCACCTGTGTCTGCAAAGCGGTTCGGACGCGGTCCTCCGGCGGATGCGCCGCCGCTGGTCGGCACGGATGTTTCTGGAACGCTGCGAAATGGTGCGCCGATCGCTGGACCAGCCGGCTTTCACCACCGACGTAATCGTGGGCTTTCCCGGCGAAACGGACGAGGACTTCGAACAAACTTGCCGATTGGTCCGGGAGGTGGGCTTTTCCAAAGTCCATATCTTCCCATTCAGTCCGCGACGTGGCACGTCGGCGGCCCAGATGCCGGATCGAGTCCCCGACCACGTGCGAGGAGAACGTGGGAGACATTTGGCTGTTATCGAGCATGAACTGCGCGAGCAATACTTCCGCAGCCTGATCGGCCGGAACCTGCGGGTGCTGTTGGAAGCCCCTAGCGACGCAACGGCCGGGCACGCGGTGGGGACCTCCTGCCGCTATGCGCCGGTCGAACTGCCCAGCGGCTCCGAATTGGGAAAACTAGTGGATGTTGTCGCTCGCGACGTCATCGCTGGGCTACGGATCTGGGCCTCGCCAATTTGATCACGCTCGTGTGAGAAGCCAGTGTGTGCGGTCGGGGATTTATGGGGCTGTTAGGGCAGCCGCAAACAGCATCAAAGGCATTTTGACTTCTTGACAAGCTGTGGGTCGGCGCGGACAATAGGCAGGACTTGATTGGGCGTAATCGTCTGCCGTGTCGTCGGCGTATCGCGGCGAGTCGCCAAGTGACGACCAGCTTGTCCAGTTTGTCGTAAGTCAACGGATTTCATAGCAAGAACGCGTCAGAGTCTCGAAAGCAAATGTCACAGAAACAAAGGAAACGTAATAATGTGCAGGACGGATGCCCGCCAGACGTTCAGCCGACTCAGGGACATTGGGGAACGAACCCTGGAAGTGCTCTTCGGACCGGGGCGCAGCGGGTTTGACGCGGTGGCTTCAGCGGAGACGGAGCTGTCAGATGATTTTCTGACGCCACTGCCGTTTGGTGAGTACTTGAAAAATGCCGCGAATAAGGATGATCGTCGCACGCACGTTTTGTACGTCGTTGCGGGCGCGGTTGACGTTTCCTTGCACGGCGGCAACCGACTCACCGACAGAAGCCGTGATTTTTACACTTTCCAGGCGGATCTCAAGTCAACCGCAGCAAAAGCGGGGTACGATGACGACGACCTCCACACGTTGAATATCTGCGCGGCGTTGTATCATGATCTCGGAAAGGCAATAGCTCGGGAACGGCACCCTTACGAGGGCTACCATTTGGTACATGATCTCGGAGCCGTTCAGAAGCTCGACGATGGCAACCTCGCGAGCGACGACTTTAGGAGGTGGCTCGCGACTGGTTTCACGGAAGACGACGCCATCGACTACTACAGGTTCTTCTCAAAACTAGTGCGATACCACGACATGTGGGGGAACATTACGACTGGAGAGGCGTCGGTCGTAATGTTCTCTCGTGCCCTAGACCTCACTGAGTCGCGTGCTGATGGTCATATCGTTTTTCTGGGCAATCTGCTTATGCTCAATCTCGCAGACCAGTTTGGGACGCCGAGTCTTTTCGAAAGTGACGGCAAACCGCGGAGGGTTCGTCCCGATGTACTGGAGTCTCTCATGGAGCATTGGAAGGAGGTGGCCGATATACTCCGCAAGAGCAGTGGCGTTCCCGAACTCGCCCGCGCCGGACTCATGGCGCACGCTGAGAGAGAAGGCGAAACGGTCGAGCGTCTAGTTGCACTCCTTTCAGCAGCAGGCGTGAAGATTGCGGCAGCAGAAGTACAGGACACACTCAGAGCGGAGTGCGGCGGAAGGTTTAGCTTCTTTTGTAGGGATTTTGGCGTGGTTCGGCTTGCATATGCCCTTCGGTTCTTCAGGAGGCTTAGGGAACTGGCCAACGAAAAGGGCGTTACCTCGGACAAGCAGGCCGCATTGGTGATCAAGATTCTCAAACGAATCGTGGACACGTACGAGTCCCTAATCCGCGCAAACCGGGATCAAGGCAGAGAAACCGGAATTGAAATGTCGTGGCTGGCCCGCAGTGATGCGGTGCGAGACAGTATCATCGAGAGCCTTCTCGGACAGTCTCCGGAGGCTTTGAGTTGGGTCGATGACGAGATTTCGGCTTTTCCATGCACGTGACCCGTTCCCCTCATCAGTGCAGTGGTGGGGCGCGGCGAAAAAGAGAAGATGGTAGAAGGCGGGAAAAGGTGATGGGAAAGGTGTCAGGACTCGCTTTGAGCATTTCGTGAGAATCGGTCTCTCGAGGGGCCTTTTTGTCCTCTTTGCTCGTGGATCTGTGGCTTGCTGGGGCGTCCTGGGAACGCGAATTTGGTCACTGCCAGGTTGGCTTTCCACTGTGGCGCGTTGTCGCTGCTTTGCGGTCGACGTTCGGTATCACTTGGCAAACGGGTTGGGGCTGTTCATCTGATCTTGCCGAGAGTCGATTCGAGGAAGGAAACAAGATGCTACACGCCGTGATCATGGCCGGAGGCACCGGCACCCGATTTTGGCCCGCCAGTCGCGTTGCACGCCCCAAGCAACTCCTCCATTTAACGGGCGAAAGGACGATGATTCAAGCAACGGTCGATCGGCTTGATGGCCTCATCCCGCCTGAGCGGACGCTGGTGGTCACCAGCCGATTGCTTGTCAACGCAATTGCGGGTCAATTGCCACAAGTGCCGGCAAGTGGAGTGATCGGGGAACCGTGCAAGCGCGACACGGCGCCGTGCATCGGATTGGCGTCGGCGTTGATCGAACGTCAAGATTCAGATGCGATCACCGTGGTGATGCCGGCCGATCAAGTTATTGCGCCGGTCGAGCTGTTTCAACAAGCGATCACGCATGCCGTGAAGCTGGTCGAACAGCAGCCTGAACGCATTGTCACTTTTGGAATCAGACCAACCTATCCGGCTGAGGTGTTCGGCTACATCAAACGTGGCACGCCGCTGCCGTCGTCAGCGACTGAAGGCGAGATGATTCCTCCCAATGCGTTTGCTGTGCACGAGTTTCGGGAAAAGCCATCGGCTGAGGTCGCAGCTCAGTACCTGGACGCCGGCGATTGCTATTGGAATTCCGGCATCTTTGTGTGGCGCGCGGCGACGATTCTGAGCGCTCTTAAGAAAGCCGAACCCGACATGCACGCTCGCGTCGTTCGGATCGCACGGGCCGTGGGGACCGACGATTACGAAGCTGTTTTCGCCCATGAGTTTGCCGCCATCCAACCAAAGGCTATCGACTATGCCGTGATGGAACGCTACCAACCCACTGTGGTGATCGAAGCGTCGTTTGAATGGGACGACCTGGGCAGCTGGCAGTCCTTGGGGCGTCTCCGGGGGATAGATGCTGATGGGAATACGATTATCGGATGTCATGTGGGCTTCAGGACCAAGGGTTCAATCGTGCGTAGTGACGCCCAGCACATGCTCGTGACCGTAGGCGTCAACGACCTGATCATCGTCCACACGCCCGATGCGACGCTGGTGGCCAATAAACACGACGAGGAAGCCATCCGACAGGTGGTGGCTTTGTTGCGGGAGAAAGGCTGGGACCAGTATCTGTGATCGGAATCAGAATCGAGCCCGCGATGGTGACAAAGCGAGGTTCGCTACGCTGGCAGCGTCTCACTCAGCGTCATACGTCCCATCGAATTGTCGCAGACGCTGGGGTTTCGCGGAGCATCTTGACGAGGATGAAATCCGGTTTAGGGCAGCCCGCGGGAAGGGCGGATGCAATTCGCCGAAGCGGGGCGAATTCCTTCGCTTTCGTGCGAGCTGGCCGCGACGGATCGTGGTAGTACCGGAGCCCCATCTACGCCGAGGGGAAAGAGCGATCAAGATGCCCTGTCCTGTGCCGCGAATCGAGGCACCTTATCACGCCGTGAGCGCTTTTCGACCGCCGCCAGTTTCAGTGATTGGATACTCACGCGAACATGGCTGGAACAAGTACCTCTGACGACGCCTTCCCCGTTCAGGGCAGGTTGGCCGGGATTGACTTCGGCACGGTACGCATCGGTATCGCGGTGACCGATCCCGATCAGCGGCTGGCCAGCCCCTACGAGATCTACCACCGCCGCAGTCCGGCGGCCGACGCGGAGTACTTCCAGCGTTTGGTGCGGGAGGAACGCCTGGTGGGCTTTGTCGTCGGCCTGCCCGTGCTGGCCAGTGGTGACGAGAGCCAGAAGTCGATTGAATCGCGTGCTTTCGGCGACTGGCTCCGCGAACTGACCGGTCTGCCCGTCCGGTTCTACGACGAGCGTTACACATCGGTGCTGGCAGACCAGTCCCTGTTGGATGCGCAGATGACGCGCAAGCAGCGCAAAGCCCGCTTGGACAAAGTCGCCGCCCAACTCATCTTGGCGGCCTATCTGGAGTCCGGTCGCCAAGGCGATCCAGGCACGCTGTCGTAGAGTCACGGTGTTAGGGCCGGTGTCAGCATTCCGATTCGCCATTGAAACCGGCCGTAAGCCCTCCCGGACTTGTCCTTGTCCCACATGCCCTGGAAGATGAAACGCAGGTTGCTCGGATCGACCGTCAGCGTTTGATCGTGCCCGTCACGGATCAGTTCGCCGTGGCTGATGTTGTCGGTCCACGGTTGTACGCCCGCGGCGGGACGGACGTTGTTCCATCCGGCGAAGGGCTTGTCGGCCGTGTCGGCGACCGGCGTCCATGGGCCGTCCAGGCGGTCGGCCAGGTACGCCTTGTAGTACCGCCGGCCGTTCTCCTCGACGATCGTCAGGTACTTGTCCAGGCCCTTGAGCCGATACGTATGGCTCGCCTCGAAGATCTTGGCCTCCAGGGCCAACTCGCAATGGCCGAAGCCGGCGGGAAAGTCTTCCAACTTCGTCCACAGCCGCCACATCCTGCCGTTCAGGCTGGTCAAGAACAGGTACGCCCGCTGGTCGTCGCAGATGATCCAGTAATCCAAGCCGCCCTCCCGGCGAGGATCCTTTTCGCCGCCGTCCAGGATGGGTTTGGCGCGCGTCCATGAACCGGGATCGGCGATGTCGGACGTTGTCGAGTAGGCGACCCACATTTTCTTGGCTCCGGACACGCCCATCTGGTAAATCAGATACCATTTCTTGTGCGGCGAGAAGTAAAACACTTGCGGAGCGCAGTAGTAGTCGCTGTCGCTGACCTGCAGGATCGTGCGTTCCGATCGGTCGGCATCCTCCCATCGCTCGAACGAACAGTACTCGATCGCTGACTTCTTCGGCAGCTTGACCGTCATGAACACGTGCCACCTGCCGCCGCAGAACACGACGGTGGGATCTTTTTGGGCGTGGCTGGGATTTGTGTCGCGCGGCTCCGGGGCGATCAGCGGGGCACTGTACTCCCACATCGCGGGAACTCGAAATTCGGCGGATTCCGCGGGCCGGTTCGCCTTCCGGGCGACGACTTCTTTGGGCAGCAGCAGTTCGTCGGGGCTGCGGGCCAGGCAGGCGGGGACGGTCAGCAGGCGGACGGCGCCGCTGGCTTGGTGGATTTTCCAGAGTCGGCCGTCTTGGCCGGAGGGAACGGGGAAACTGCAGTAGCCCGGTTTGCGCCGATCCAGGACGAAGGCCGGCTTAGCGTCCGGGTCGAGGATTTGCCCCGCGCCGCCGCCGAACAGGCCAATCAGCTTGGTGCCCGGCGGGACGTAGAAGTACAAGGACCAACGGCCGCTCAAGTTGAGCGGTTCGTCCAAGGTCGAACGCAGCGTGATCGGGGCTCCCGGCGCCCACGCGACGCGGGTCATGTCGTGGCCGTCCGAGACGGTGAGCTTGTGCAGTCCGGGCTGGTGTGCGGCAAGCCGCACAGTGTGCTCCTGTCCGTCCGGCGGGACGCCGGCGTCGTGAGCGACGAGTGTCTCCCGCTCGCCTGTCTCGCTCGGCCCTCCCAGCTTCCACAAGTCGATCCGCACGTTGCCGCGGTCGCGGTAGTGGGCGATCAGACCTCCGGTGATCTTCAACTCCAGCGGCAACTGCGGATCGTCGATCCAGGCGAAGAAAGTCTGTTCGCCGCGGCCCGCGCCGAATTCGCCGGGCTTGGCAGGCGGCAGGTTGAGCGGACGGGCCGGCACCAAGTCGTCGCTGAACGCAACCGGTTCAAAGTCCAATTGGACCAGACGACGCGTGGCGATGCCTTCCTCCAGAAACTGGCGCAGCTCCTCGACCGTGAACGGCGCACTGGACTTCCACGGATTTCGGCCTTCGGGGACATTCCACTGCGCTCCCGCGGGGATTGACACCCGCTTGTCTCGCGCCGCCAGATCGCGGTACAGCGCCTTGGCATGGACCATCATCGTGGTCCGCATCCGGTAGGTGTGGCGGATCAGGGCTTCAAACGCCGCTTGCCGCGCCGGGCCTTCCGCTCCGGCATAGCGGTCGTACAGATCGGCGTACCGGGTGTACAGCAGCAGTTGGTCGAGGCGAGCGTGTATCTCAGGCCGGTCCGCCTTCCGCTTCGCGTCCGCCAGGGCCCGATACATCCGGCCCAGCTGGTCATCGTACACCAAGTGCGACTGCGCGCCGTCCAACTGCCGGTAGAACTCGGCCATCGGCTCGCCAGCCGGGCCGAACGCTCGGCGGAGGAAATCGTCGACGATCTCCGGAACGCGTTTGGCTTCGTCGAGATCCCAGAGAATGCGGGACGCCACGTAATAGCCCAATCCGTTCGGCCCCCAGTTGTCGCTGGACTCGGCGGACAGGAAGCGAGCGCCTTTGGCGTGGAAGTCCGGGATCGTTTTGGCCAGGTAGGTGAGATTCGAACCACGGGCCCGGCCGGGCAGGTCGCGGTCCCAGGTGTTCACACTGTAGTACTCGCGGATGCCCAGCGTCGCGCCCTGGGCCGACCAGCCGCGGAGGAGGTCGTCCACGGTCAACCCGCCCTTGATGAAGGCCGTGGCCACGCTGATCACCACCTGCGGCTGGACGCGGATCTGCGGCGGCGGGGAATGGTAGCTGTAAGCGTACATGCCGACCAGCTTGCCGCGCGGGCCGACGGATTGAGCCACGTCGTTGGCCAACGTCAGCGCCCGGTCGCTGACGCTGCCCATCTGGGCGCACGCTTCGCACTGGCACCAGCCGCCGCCGTCGCTGGGGTCGACCGACACGCTGTCGGCGTCGGGGTTCTTGTCAAAGTACTCGTTGGCGTACTGGACGACCAGCTTTCGCAAGCCGGGGTTGCTGATGCAGAACTTGGCGTTCTCGTGGCCGCTCTGCCGTTGCCCGTCGACCAGGGCAAAGTATTCGGGATGCTGAGCGAACTCCTTCCGTTTGGCCGAGGCGATGCCGCCGTAGGCGTGCCCGGTATTGAGCGTCATCGCAGCGGCGGTGCGATTCCGGCTGCACCACTGGCGGTAGGGCTCTTCCGCGTAGTCCCACGGGCCGAATCCGTACCAGATGCGGCGGCTGTGATAGTCGGGCGCCTCTTCCACATCGACCGCGATGCTCAAGTCCCGGATCTCGGGCACGACTTCCCAAGTCTTTCCGGGGAAAAACTGGCGATAGCCGAAGCGGTACAACAAATCCCAGACGGCGTGTTCGACGGCCAACTCGGTGGCCCCAACGATGTACAATCCTTGGGCGTGCGAGCGCAACAGGTACCTTTCCCGCTCCAGCAGTCCCGGCTTCAACCATGCGTCCTTCCACGGGAGTAGCGGGAAGTGAGCGGGCAACCCCAACGCGATGCCGCTGCTGCCGTCGCCAGTCACGACCTGGAACTTCGCACCGCTGATCCTCTGCAAGTACTCCGCCAGCGTGACGGCCGATTGCCGAAGGGAATCCGACGCGTCCGGCGAGACGACAATCGCCTGCCGGGCCGAGCCGTCGCGAGCGATCTGGACGGCTTCCGCCGCAGGCGCGAAGGCCGGCAACAGACCGAGGACAAACAACAGAAACACGGAAAGACGGCGAGTGAACATGGGTTTCACGCCTCATGAGAGGATGTTCTGGCGGCATGCCTGGTTTCCCCGGTTGCCTGAATGATACCATAGACCGGCGAGGCTTTTCTTTCCATCATCACCTTGGACCGGAAAAGTTTTGCCGTCTTCGGGCCTGACATGGGGCGTGGCCGAGTTGACTTGCGGAAGCAGACACGCCATCCTTGACGGCTTCATGCCCGATTTTCGTACAGTCTGGGAGAACACGAGGATGTCCGGTGTCTCAATTCGTTTGGTTTTCCTTGCTGCCGCGTGGATGGCGGCCTGCTCTGGCACGTCGTGGCTATCCGCCGCCCCGCCGCAGGCACAGCCGCGGTTGGGAATGAACCTGAACGGTCCGGCGGACTGGAATACGGAGTTGCCGTTTGTGGACGTGTTCCGCTTGTCGCGGGCCTGGATCAGCCAGAAACGGGGCGCGGCGTGGGGAAAAGGCCCGCCTTTGGCGCTGGACGAGCGCGGTTGGGTCACGCGGCTGGAGCCTGACTGCTGGGCCGAAACGCCGCTGTGTACCGTCGAAGCCGGTCACTATCCCAGCGGCCGCTACACGGTGCTGTACGACGGCGTCGGCCGGATCGAAGTCGTACATGCCGCCAAGGTTGTGGCTCGAGAACCGGGGCAGATGGCGATCGAGGTCGATTCCTCCCAAGGCGGCTTCTTTCTGCAACTTCGGGAGACTGACCCGGCCGACTACGTGCGCAACATCCGCGTCATCATGCCGAGCTTTGAAAAGACCTACCGCCAGAACCCATTCCACCCTGTGTTCCTCCAGCGCTGGCAAGGCGTCGCTTGCCTGCGGTTCATGGATTGGATGCACACCAACGGGTCGAAGCTCAGCCGCTGGTCCGAGCGGCCCACGTCCGACGAGGCAACGTTCACCGTCAAGGGCGTGGCCCTGGAGACAATGATCGACTTGGCCAATCGTCTGGATGCCGATCCCTGGTTCTGCATCCCGCACCTGGCCGACGACGATTTCGTGCGGCGATTTGCGGAGTTGGTCAAGCGGCAGTTGGAGCCGGAACGTAAGGTGTACGTCGAGTACTCGAATGAGGTCTGGAACGGCATGTTCGAGCAGAGCCGCTGGGCGGGCCAGCAGGGGCAGAAACGCGGCTTCGCGGACAAGCCGTGGGAGGCCGCGTGGCGTTATACCGCCTGCCGCTCGGTCCAAATCTTCGACATCTGGGAGCAGGTCTTCGGCGGCACAAAGCGGCTGGTCCGCGTGTTGCCTACACAGGGGGCCAACCCCTATGTGTCCGAGCGGGTGGTCGAGTTTCAGGACGCGTACCGCCACGCCGATGCGCTGGCCATCGCACCGTATATTACCTGCAACGTGCCGGTCCAGGGGCAGGGCTTGACCACCGCCGTCGTCGAGAAGTGGACCGTCGCTCAGGCGCTGGACCACATGGAGAAGACCTCGCTGCCGGAGTCGATCCGCTGGATCGAAGGTCAGAAGAAGGTCGCCGACAAGTACGGATTGAAGCTCGTGGCGTATGAAGGCGGCCAGCACATGGTGGGAGTCGGCGGCGGCGAGAACAACGAGACGGTGACGAGACTGTTCCACGCCGCGAACCGGCATCCGCGGATGGGCGAGATCTATCGGCAGTACTACGCCGCTTGGACCGCGGCCGGCGGCGACCTGTTCTGCTACTTCTCCTCCGTCGGGTCGTGGAGCAAGTGGGGCAGCTGGGGCATCCTCCAGTTCTACGACGACGATCCGTCGCAGTCGCCCAAGTTTCTGGCGACCATGCGGTGGGCCGGGCAATGCGGCCAGAGCGTGCAAGCCGGTCGCGGGGGATAGCGCCTGTTTGTAGTGCCGCCTTCAGGCGGTCGGAACCGGCTGCAGCCGGCACCACGGACTTTGAATCGCCGGCGCCGGCCTGCGTTACGCAGCGTTCGAGAAAGAACTGTCGAGTGTTTGTTGCCGATCATCACACGGAGTGTGATGGCTACTTTGACAGGGCGACTGTTGTTTCTCGAACGCTGCTAAGTGCTGTAGTCGGCGTTGAACTTGACGTAGTCCACGGTCAGGTCGCTGGTCCAGAAGCGGACGCTCGCGGCGCCTTCGGCCAGGGTCAGC